>CAZZHN010000086.1:0-18358 GCA_964654065.1 uncultured Solibacteraceae bacterium | reverse complement strand
ACACTTGCTGGAGTGGCGGAACTGGCAGACGCACGGGACTCAAAATCCCGCGCTCTTCACTGAGCATGTGGGTTCGACCCCCACCTCCAGCACCACGAAATCGCGCCTCACTGGCACGCGGCGGCGTGCAGTAGTTCCTTGTCGATCGTCAATCGAGCACACCCTGCCTTGTCGATTTTTTCGATCGTCAGGCCGTTCCAGATCAGGCTGGCGCCGGCCCAGGCTGCTGGGATGGTGACGCGCATTTCTGTAACACTGCGGCTGATGATCAGGATCTGGTTTAGCGTCGGATCGTATTTGCCCTGCACGCGCGACGTCGGCACGAAATCATGATGCGGCACGATGACCCGCGTCTCCACCCGCGTGCGCTCCTTGCCGCGCTGCACCATGACCACCGCGCGCCGCTCCTCATTGATTTTACTCATCAGTTCCTGAAACTCGTGCGCGTCCGCGATGGGGTGGCCGTCGAGGGCCGTGAGCCGGTCGCCCAGCTTCAGCGGTCCCACGTATTTCGGGGGCAGGTGGGAAATGAGGACGCCCGGCCCCGGATCGTCCAGCTGGTAGCCGAACGCGCCCAGATCCAGCGCGGCCGGCACAGCGGTGGCGACCAGTGTGCGCGGCAGCACATCGTTGCTTTCATTGACGTCAAACCTGCCGGGAGTGAGCCAGAAGCAGCTCGCGAAGGTAGGGGAATCCGTTTCGCAATCGACGTCCACTGGAAAAGGCTCGCGCACGCGCGACGCCAGCCAGGCGAACACATCGGAATTCCTCATGCCTTCGGCGGAGCGCCATTCCATCCACATCCCGGCAGCTTTCAACTTCAGCGCCACCGCCTCGTCCGCGTCGTTCCTGGTGACCCAGAGCACCGGAGAGTTGCTGAAATTGACGGTGTAGATGCGTCCCGTGGCGAGAGCGGAATGCGGCGAGCCCCCGATCGCCACCCCGGCGGCGAATACGTCCGGCAGCCGCGAAATGGCGTAGAAGACGGACGCCGCGGCATCACCGCGGCCCGCCAGATAGACGCGCGCCGGGTCCGTGCCGCCGTTCTTGACGGCATCGCGCACGGCGGCAGCCACCGCCATCACGCGCGTGTCGATCGGATCCGAAGCTGCCCCGCCGGGAACAATGGTCTGCCAGCCTGCCTCTTGCGCCACCGTCTGCCAGTGCTCGGCATCTTTGCCGTCCATCACGGCCAGCGCCGGCCGGGCGGCGGCCTGAGCCCGGACCAGGCCGCAAGCCAGCAGGCTAATTGTGCAGCATGCGAGTGCGGATCTTGCGTGCCAGTTTCTCAATGTCTTCGGCCTTTTTGCGGTCCGCAATGGAAAACACGTAGCGGTCGTTCTTCTCCAGGTCGCCGCGCAATTGCTGCGCCAGCTCCACCAGTTGCGCCGCGTCCTTGAGGTTCTCCGCCAGCTCTGCCTTGAGAATCTCGTCGCGCTGTGATTTGCCGCTAGGCAGCTTCACCTCCGGCGGCTGTGGTTCCGTTGGCGGAATTTGGGCAAGGCAGACGGCGGCGAAAGCCACAGGCAGAATCGAGCGGCGGAAGCGATGCTTCATAGCGAGAACCTGCCTATTATGATAGTCCGGTGTGAGTGCCCTGTTATCATAACCACTATATGGAGGAAGTGAAGGTCGGCATTGTGGGCCTGGGCAACGTTGGCTCGGGCACCCTGGCCATCCTGGCCGGGAACGCGGATGAGATCTCCGGCAAGCTCGGATACCGGCTTAAGGTCACTGCCGTTTGCAGCCGGTCGGTGCATGCGAAGACGCTCCCTCCCGGTCTCGGAGACGTGTTCAAGACCACGGACTGGCGCCAGCTGGTGGAACATCCGGATGTGGAGATTGTCGTCGAGTTGGTAGGCGGCACGGATGTGGCGGCGCAGATTGTGGACGCGGCCATCGCCAATCGCAAATCCGTAGTTACCGCGAACAAGGAGCTGATGGCGGCCTGCGGGCCTGAAATCTGGGACCGGGCGATTCATGCCGGCATCAACCTCGCGATGGAAGCCAGCGTGTGCGGCGGCATCCCGATTCATGCCGTCCTGCGCGAGGGAATCTCGGGCGATGGCATCGTGGCGCTCTACGGCATTCTCAACGGCACCTGCAATTACATGCTGACCGAGATGGAGCGGCGCGACGTGCCGCTCGACGATGTGCTGCGCGAAGCCCAGGCCAAGGGTTACGCGGAGGCTGACCCCAGCGCGGATATTGACGGCTACGATGCACGTTCCAAGCTGGTGCTGCTGGCGGCGCTCGCCTTCGGCGAGAAAATCACTCCCTCGGATATTTTTATGGAGGGGATCCGCCGCATCTCTCCCATCGATTTCCGTTACGCGCGGCAATTGGGCCACGCCATCCGGCTGGTGTGCGGGGCGCGCAAGACGCAGGACGGGCTGATCCTCTTCGTCCGTCCCGTGCTGATTCCTACGACCACCATTCTCGCCAGCGTGCAAGGCGCTTACAACGCCGTTTGGGTCAAAGGTAAGTACGGCGAGGACACTTTTTACTATGGCTGGGGCGCGGGCTCGCTCCCCACCGGCGTCGCCGTCACCAGCGACCTGATGCGCGTGGCGCGCGAGATTCGCTCCGGCAGCCCGGAGCGCGTTTCGCCCTTCGCCCATGAACGGCTGGGCGAGAATCGGCCGGTCGACGTCACGCTCCAGCGCAGCGCCTATTACCTCCGCTTCCGCGTCGACGACCGGCCCGGCATCCTGGCCCGGCTGGCCGGAATTCTGGCCAGCAAAAAAATCAGCCTGGACGCGGTCCTGCAGGAGCCGTGCGAGACCAAGCACGACCTGCCGTTCGTGATCACCGTCGAGCGCACCTCGGAGCAGTCGATCCGCGAGGCGCTGGCCGAGATGACGCCGCTCGACTTCCTGAAAGAGGCGCCGCTCGCGCTGCCCATGGTACCGCCGCTATGAAAAAGAACACGCTCTTCGTTCTGTGCCTGACTCTCGCTGCCAGTTTGCCGGCCCAGGTCGCGCGCCAGGCCAACAGCGGCTATCAAACCGAGGAGCAGCGCAAGCAGATGGCTGCCACCCTCGGCGATCCGCATCGCGAGCAGACTCTGAAGCCGGGGCTGTTGATCCGCGAGATGGGCCTGCAACCCGGGATGACGGTGGCCGACATCGGAACCGGGGTCGGGTTCATGCTGCCTTTCCTCAGCAAGCGGGTTGGGCCCGACGGTCACGTGATCGCCGAGGACATCTTCGACGACTTTCTTGCCGGCGCTAAACTGAAAGCCGCCGAAGCCGGCCTGGAAAATGTCGCCTTCATCAAGGGCACCGAGACCGACCCAAGCTTGCCGGACGGGCAGGTGGACATGGCCCTGGCGCTCGACGTCTACCATCACTTCGACTATCCGGAGAAAATGCTGGCTGCCATTCACAAGGCGCTCAAAGACGGCGGCAAGCTCATCATCGTAGAGTATTACAAGAGGGAGTTGGCGATGCCCAACGGCCGGGCGCTCACGCATATCCGTCTCGACATGCCGGACGTCATCAAGGAGGTGGAGGCGAACCACTTCCACCTGCTGGAAGAGAAGGAGCACGTCCGCGACGTGCAATACATGCTGGTCTTGGAGAAGAATTAGCGCCTGAGCGGCAGGGCGAACGCCTCGTGCGGATCGCCCGGTCCGCTTCTGAAAGAACTAGGAGTCGAATGAAAACCTATTTACGAATTGCGACGTGGTCCGCGCTGGCCCTGATGCTGCCGGTCCTGCGGGCGCAGTCTGGCGGCGTCACCCCGGAGCCAGGGATCACCCGCCAGCAGGCCGAGCAGATTCTGCAGGAATTGCGGCAGATCCGCCAGTTGCTGGAACGGCAGCAGCAGCAGCAACCATCCGCCGGGCCGCCGGCCAAGATCAAGATGAACCTCGAAGGCGCCCCGATGCTGGGCAACAAGAACGCGCCGCTGACCATGGTGGAGTTCACCGATTATCAATGCCCCTTCTGCCAGCAGTTCCACACCCAGACCTTCGGCGAACTGAAGAAGAATTATGTCGACACCGGCAAAGTGCGCTTTTATGCCCGCGACCTGCCGCTCGATTCCATGCACCCCAACGCGATGCGCGCCGCCGAAGCGGGACGATGCGCCAACGACCAGGGGCAGTTCTGGAAGCTGCGCGACGTGATGGGCAATCACCCCGATAAGCTCGATCTGGAGAGCCTCCTGGCAGATGCGGAGTTCCTCAAGCTGGACGTTAAGGCCTTCCGCGTTTGCGTGGTGCAGGAGAAGTATAAAAACGAAATTCAGGCTGACCTCATGGAAGCTATGCGCATCGGCGCCGACGGCACTCCCGCCTTCGTGCTCGGCAAGAGCACGGCCGATGGCGTGGACGGAGATTTGCTGGTGGGCGCCCAGCCCTACAACATGTTTGATCTGAAGCTGCGGTCACTCGACACCAAATAAGTAGGACAGACGATCGTTTTTCGTCGTCTGTCAGTCTTCGTCGTCTGTCAATTTGATTCACTAGCGCCCGTCGCCAGCCGTCGGGTCAGGAACGTCGCCAGTGGCTGCGCATCTCGCTAAAATCCTAGGATCGCCATGCAGCCACCTTCGATGACCCGGCGCAGCGTCCTTCAGGCAGCCGCGGCGGCGATCGCCGCGCCCTTCGTGAACCGCAATCGCTACTCCCTGTTCGCGCAATCCCCCCACGAGTACTCCGAACGCGCCGTGCGCCTGGTGCGCGAGTCGCTGGTGATCGACATGCTGAACCAGTTCCTCTACCGCCGCGACTTGCGGCCGAAGCTGCAGCGATGGCTGGCTCAGCCAGGTGCATTCACCCGCGCCGATTTTGAACAGTTCCGCGACTCCGGTATCAACGCCGCCAGCTTCGGCGACGGCGCCGACAACTATGAAGACGGCATAGAGCTGTTCGCCCGCTGGAACGGTTTCCTTGCCATGTACCCGGACTGGCTCCTGCGCATCAGCACCCCCGGCGATTTCCAGCGCGCGAAAGCGTCAGGCCGCTATGGAATTCTGTTTGGCCTGCAGAACGCGGCGCATTTCCGCAAGCCGGACGATGTCGATACCTTTTACGGGCTCGGGCAGCGATCCAGCCAGCTGACTTACAACTACCGAAATCTGTTCGGAAGCGGCGCCTTTGAGCCGCGCGACGACGGCATCAGCGAGCTGGGAAACCACGTCATTGAGCGGATGAATCGCGCCGGCATGGCCGTCGATTGCGGGCACGCGGGAGATCGCACCATGCTCGATGCTTTTGCGATCTCGAGAAAGCCGGTCATCATTTCTCACGGCAACTGCCGGGCTCTCTATCCCGGCTATCCGCGCTGTGTAAGCGACGAAGCGATTCAGGCCATGGCTAAAACCGGCGGCGTGATCGGGATCAATTTCATCAGCTCCATGGTCAAGGCACACGAACCGACCACCGTCGACGACGTCATCGATCACTTCGACCACGTCCGAGACCTGGTCGGAGTCGAGCATGTTGGCGTCGGCAGCGACCTGGGGATCGAGAGCAATGACTTCATGCCGCACGATCAACTGGCACAAATGCTCGCCGGCATAGATGCGAAATACCACGCCCATCATCGCGAAGCCGTCGAGCACCTGGACCATCCCAAGCGAATCTACGACCTGACCGACGGCCTGATCCGGCGGAAGTACACCGACGAGCACATCCGTCTGATCCTCGGCGAGAACTGGCGGCGCACCCTGTCCGAAATCTGGACCCCGTTGGCATAGCGGCACGCCCCGTGGCGCAGGCAGTCCTGCCTGCTGAGCCGAGAGTCTTCTCGGCTTTTCTTCTTAACTCTTGCTCTACCGCGCCGCCAGGTCCTCCAAAAACACTCGCCGGCCTTCCTTGTAGTCCGCAGCCAGCATGGGACCCAGCTTCGCTGCCTGATCCGCGTCTGCGCTCTCGGCGCTGAAGAGACTCATCACCGAATCGAAGGCGGCACGGCAGGCATCGGTCATCGCGCCGTTATACCGGTCCGCCTCATCGAGCAGTGCGTTGGCGGCCAGCAGGATGTTTTCCGCCGCCCGCGTGCGCTCCGCCGCGGTCTCCACCAGCGCCGCGCACCGTGTTTCGGCCAGGTGGGGGCCGAAGCCGCTCACCAGCGCGGTCCAGCGGTCGAGCACAATCAGTGCGCCATAACGGTGCTGGTCGAGGGCGATTTCGTGAACGAACGCCGACCCTTTGGCCTGCCCTTCCAGCCGCCGCAATGCGACCGTCGCGGCGTTGAATTCACCGCTGAGCGAATCGACGAAAGCGGCCACGCATCCGCGGAACTGGTCTTCGGTGAGGCTGGGGAAGCGGAGAATCTGCACGTGCGACCTCAGCCCGCGACGTGCTCGCCGAGCGCGCGTTCCACTTCCTGCGGCTCCAGGCGCTCGCCGTTGTTCAAACGCGCGAGGAGGGATTCGATAATCTGCTTGGCTTCGTCCTTTTTATAGTTCTTGATGAAGCCGTCATAGAAGTGTTCGCCGGCAAGCGCGTGGTTGATTTCGCTTTCCTTGTTATGGTCCTGCAGCTCGGTGAAATAGACCACGCGGTACCGCCCCGTGTATTCCGTTTCGCGGTAAATCTCGAACATCACTTTGTCAGCTTCGAAGAGCATTGCTTTTCGAGGTTATCACAGGCGGAACGGGCGCTCCAGAAGCCGGCGTGATGGGCCTCGACGCCGGGGGCCGCTACCGTCCCGATCCCCCGGACGGGTGACCACAGCCTCGATTGACGCTCCCCTACCGTATTCCCGCTATCCTGGTCCCATGCCCCCACCCCGCCGCAAGACAACCTCTATCCCGCGGGATCACAGTTTCGCCCCTAAGCCCCGCAAATCTGTTCCGCATGAGTTCGTGCTCGACGCGATGGCTGAGCTGTCGCCCTGGACCCGGCCCATGTTCGGCTGCCTCGCGGTCTATGTCGGGGAGGAGATCGTTCTCATCCTGCGCGACAAGCGCCAACCGGCGGCGGACAACGGGGTCTGGCTGGCTACCACCGTGGAGCACCACGAGAGCCTGCGCCGCGAGTTCCCGAACATGCGGTCCGTTGGTGTCTTCGGCAAGGAAGTGACCGGCTGGCAGGTCCTGCCGGCCGGCGCGCCGGATTTCGAAGAAGCGGCTCTGCGCGCCTGCGAGCTGATCGCCGCCAGGGATCCTCGCATCGGCAAAGTGCCGAAGCCGCGGCGGTCCTCTGGTCCGGGGGCCAGGCAGGCGGCGAAACCCCCGAAGCGGGCAAAGGCACCAAAGAACGCCGCAAAGGGCCGCGTCATCTCCTGACGGGCGACGCGCGCGCCACACGTCCCCAACCCTGGGGAGCGCGGCCCGGGCGCCAACCAGGACGCTTCCGCACAAAAAGGGGCTTGGCCAGAGGAATGCTCTGTCCAAGGCAGGAGAATACACCTATGTCCCATTTCTGGAAGACAGCCTTGCTCAGTGCCGCCCTCATGGCCCCGATAGCAATGGCGCCAATGGTGATGCGTGCCGATGAGCAGGCCGCCCGCACCTACCACGACAAACAACACAACGACGATCATCAATGGAATGGTCAAGAAGATAAGGCATATCGGATGTATGCCAAGGAAAACCATCGCAGGTACAGCGATTTCTCCAGGCTCAAAGAGGGAGATCAACAGAACTACTGGAACTGGCGTCACGAGCATTCAGACGCCCTGCTGAAGATCGACATCAAATAGCTTCGAGACCATTCGCCCCCCGGACGTCGGGGAGATGGCAGGCAGTAGCGGCTCTTCACCCAAGAAGGGAGAGCCGCAACTCCGTACCGGATCCCGCTGAGCACTTCGCTGAGACGAGGACCTTCTGCTTGCAAGGCGCGCTCAGACGAACATCGTATCTAATCGGTAGGCGAGACTCGTTTCGGTATCTTGCCATAATCCGGCATATAGACTCGCAGGCCTCCTGAAGCGGTCGTCTTGGAGTAGCCGGCTACCAGCTGGTCGTTGTAGTGCAATGGAAAAAACTCGAACGGATCCGACGGATCTTCATCGATCAACTGCATATCGGTGTCGTTCATCGTCAGTTTGCCGAACCTAAGGACGCCTCCGCGATACGCCATGAAGTTTGAATGCGACCGTGCGGGCGGTGCATTCCGCGTCTCTTTTCCGAAAATCTGCATGATTTGGTCGCCCTCGATGCGCACTGCGGTAATGCGTCCCCGCATCTGCGGAGGCGGCAGCATCAATGCAGGATCGAGGATGACGTCGTTATCGTCCACGCTGAAACCCTTGGTTTTCCTGGTATTAATCATCTGGGCCATATCGAGGCCGAACAGCTTCATCAGCCCTTTTACGGGCACGTGCTCAGCCTTCATTTTTGTGGGGTGAATGCGGATCTTCCCATCCGGCGTCGCGCTGATTTCGCCCACCATCTCAAAAGGAATTCCGGGGCCTTTCCTCAAGATGCCCTTTTGCCGGATCTGGCTGCCTTCGGCGCTCAGTTGCAGATTCTTGAGCGGGGCGTCCGGTTCGCCGAAGACGTATGTGTTCATGGCATGGGTCATGCTCGCCATGCTTACGCTGACTTCGGCGGAATCGATCGCCACAATGTAAGACAGGTTGTCGTCGAACGTGGGTGGCTCTCCCTTCCTGGTGGGAAGGAACTGGCCCGTCAGATGCCGGATGTGAAGGATCAGGTCGGCGTCCAGGTGGATGTTCACGTTCACCATTTCAATCTGTGTTTCTGCCGCGACCGGTTGGTGTGGCTCCGCCGGCTGGGCCGCGGTGTGTGCCGGCAATGGTGAAGGGGGCTGCGGCCTGCTGTTGGAACTGCAGGCAGCAAGCAGAACCGTGACGGCGACCAGCAGTGTGCGATGCATATGCGGTTTTAGGAGCTTTGGTCGGGTGCTCAAATCCGGCCTTGCCGCGAAACGGAGCTCAGATAAGAGGAAGAACCGCCTCTCCGCACAGAGCACGGGATGGACCAACCGTGCTTTGGCGGAACTGAAGCGCGCCGGCGCTAAGCCGAGCTGGGGCTTCGAGGGAGAAGAGACTCGGCGGCCGGAGTCGGGAGCGTCTTGGCACTAGCAAGTCTCGCACTTGCATGTGCAGCTTCTGCACTCGGAAAGCCATAGGCACTTGAAGCCCTGCCATGGGTATAATCGTTGGGTCTTTGGCTGGCAATCCCACAACCTGTAAGGGAGTCTTGGCATGTTTCTCGTGCTGTTTTTTATTTTGGTGATCATGTGGGTAATGGGTTTTGTGGCGTTCCACATTGCCCGCGGGATGATTCACCTGCTGCTGCTGGTCGCGCTGATTTCGCTGCTGATGCACCTTTTCAGGGGCCGTCGCACCTGACAGGCTGTGCCGATGGAGAGTTACATCGGGTTTTCTGGTAACTGGTCGGCGGGGACTAATAGGCGAAACCGGCATCGGACCTTATCTCAGTGCATGGTCGCGGCGATGATCCAGCACAGGCCCAGCGCCACCGCGCCGGCCAGAATCGCCACGGCGACGTTGCGCTCCTGCACGACCTCTTTCCACAGATGGAAGGGCGCCAGCTTGATGAGGAGGGCAAATGCCGCCACAAAGGCTGCCAGGCCTAGCGCAGTGTAGAGGATGGCATTCAAGAAGCCGGATTCGGTCATAAGCGCCTTCCTCAATGTAGGGGAACGGGCGGCGCGAGGCAACTGCGTCCGCAGGCACGCCGCCGAGCAGGACTGCGCTCGCGATCACCGTGGACGGCTTGGCGGGGGACCCGCGGCGGTCAGTTGGCGCAAGAGCACGCCGAACAGCGCCAGCGCCGCAACGGGTGTCACCGAAGTCCAGATGTAGAGCGTGGCGGGTGACGCTGCCGACCAGCCCGAGAACCGCAGGTAGTACGCGAGCAGGACTTCCCTCGGAATCTGATAGAGGAGCGCTCCCAAAACCACAGCGCAAGCTCCGAGCAGCCATTTGTGCTGCTTCGCCGCATGGCTCAATAGCAGTGCCAGTCCCGGGTATTGCAGGATCTGGTAGTGATTCCACGAAATCGGCGACGCCGCCAGGCTGAGCGAGATCAACGCCGCCGCGGCCCACGGCGCCTGAGCCCCGCTGAGTCTTCCACGGCACGCCATCACCAGCGCAGCCAGTCCTGCCAGCACGACCCCGGCGGCAACGCCTGCCGACAACCATTGTTGGCCGCGCGGCAGATGAAGGCCCTCCGTCGTGTTGCCGAACTCCCAGTTGGGGGGTAGCTTGACCCGCGACACAGGAGGATCGGCGATGCGCAAGGCAACCGCGGGAAGCGACCAGTTCAGCACTGAGGACGAACCCATCCGATAGTCGGCGCGGACAGGAGAGACCGGTCCGGACTTCCAATGCGAGATGAATGCGGAGGGAACAAAAACGCCGGCGATCGCCACCGCGGCCAGCACGGTAACCGCGCGCCAATCGCGGCGCAGTAACGGCACAACCGAAACGACACCCGGGATGAACTTCAGAGCGAACCCTGCCGCCAGCGCCGCGCCCTGAGTTGCGCCCGTACGCCAGTACGCCAGAGCGAGTAATAGCACCAGCAGAGGCCCCACTTGTCCCAGGGCCAAGCCCTCCCACGCGGCGCCGCCCAGCGCCCAGACGCAAGCTACGCAGCACGCCGCCGCGCGGTCGCGACCGAGCCCGCGCCAGGTCAGAAACGCCGCAAGCAACAAGAAAGCTTGGGAGGACCAGAACCAGATTCGGCGCGCCGTTCCATAATCGGTCAATGCCAGCGGCGTGAGCAGGAACGCGAGGGCTGGAGGGTAGAGATTCTCCGGGTCCAAATAGGGGCTCTCGGCATAAAGGACGCAGAGCGCTTCCCGATAGTAGTGCGTGAAATCGCTAGGAGAATCGGTGATCCCGGGCAGTTGATCGGCGACATTTACTTTGAAATAGTAAGCCGCGCAGCAGACCAGAAACAGGATCATCGCCGGCAGCTTCAGGCGCGCCATGACAAGATTATAGGGCCGTTGCGCAGGCCCTTTCCAAACATGATCCGGCATCGGGATAGCTACCCGCCGCGTGGCGCCGGCCGCTTGCGCAAACTCCGGCGCGGTGAGCGAGAATAGCGATGTGCCCGCCGAACCCCGCCATCCCTCAGCGTCAGTGAGGCGCACTGCCGCTCTGGTCTATGCCTCGCTTTTGGCGGATGTGGCGCTCTTCTTCCACAAACCTCTCTTCAGCGCCGCCTATGTTTTCCCGTGGGACTTCCGCGGAGTCCAGCTTCCCATGATCACGTTCCTCATGGACCAGCTCCATCGGGGCCACTTCCCGCTCTGGAATCCTTTCAGTTATTGCGGATATCCGGTCTTCGCCAATATTGAGGCGTGTTTCTTCCACCCCCTGGTTCTGGCCGCCGCGTTCGTCGCCGCTCACACATCGGCGGCCTGCCTGCCCATGCTGCTGGAATGGAGCGTCGTCTTGCAGGTGTGGGTGGCGGGCATTGCTGCGTATCATCTCTTCCGCAGCTTCGGTTCCGCGGCGGTGCCGGCGTGGACCGGCGCCGTCATTTTTCAGACCGGCGGTTATTTCGCCTCCCGCGCCGAGCACATCGGCGCCATGATGGCGGTGGCCTGGATGCCCCTGGCCTGGCTGGCCGTTTTCAAGCTGCGCCACGAATTCCGGCCAGGATGGCTGGCGGCCCTGGCGGCGGCGCTGGGCATGTCCGTCCTGGGCGGCTTTCCCCAGCCTACGCTGGCTGTCTTCGTATCCACGGCGGCCCTCGCCGTGGTCCTCGTCGTCGTTGGGCTCGCGCGGCCCCGCCTGCTGGCCAGCACGGCTGCCGGCTGCGTTCTGGGACTTGCCCTCGCTGCGGTTCAGTTTCTGCCCACCGCACAGCTGACCGGGCTGAGCGTGGCGAAGTACCGCGCCGACTGGCTCGGCAAGGGCGGCGGTCTGCGCTGGGAGAGCCTCGTCTCCCTGGTTTCGCCGGATCATTACCATATCTTCGACATGAGCCAGTTTCACGGCCCGGGAGACCCGACGTTTCTTTATCTGTATGTGGGAATGATTGGTCTCGCCCTAGCGGTATATGGTCTGACGCGGTGGCGTAACCGGTGCGCGCTGGTGCTGGGCGGAATGCTTTTACTGGGCCTTCTTTGGATGCTAGGCGAACACACGCCTGTCTGGAGGCTGATTTACCCGCTCTTACCTCAGCCCATCAGGCTCGGCATTCACCCGGAGTACACCTACTGCATTGTGAGCCTCTGCCTCGCGGGCCTGGCTGCGATTGGCCTGGACTCGCTGCGGATTCCGAGTTCGGCTCGCCTCGCGATGGGCATCGCCGTCGCCGCGGACCTGTTCCTGGTCGGGTCGGGACGTCCTATGAACTGCACTGCCCTCAAAGACGAACCCGGCGTTACCAGTGTTGCGTTCGACGGCAGCCCGGCGCTGCTCAACGAGATCCGGCGTTACGCGGCCCGCGATTTTCCGCCGGCTCGCATTGATGCCGTGGACGCCAGTGCCGAATGGCCGACCAGCGGGCCGATCATGCAGGTGCCAACCGCCAATGGCGTTAGCCCGCTGGCGCTGGAGCACATCATCCAGCTGCGTCTGTTTCTCCGCTCGGGCGAGCGATGGGGCTGGGACTATCCGACGCAGAATCTCGATTCGCCCGTGCTCGACTTGATGAATGTGAAGTATATCGTCGCCAGCCATACGGCGGCGGACAGGATGCGGCTGCTGCCAAAGTTCGGCAGTGTCGAATACCTGCCGCTGGACCTGGAGCTGTTTGAAAACCTCTCTGTGATGCCGAGATTCTTCCTGGTGAACCACGTCAGGCCGGTGGCATCGGACAGTGAGGCCGCCGAGCTGCTGAAGAGCCATGCGGTGAGCTTCCGCGATACCGCCATCGTCAGCCAGCCGGTGGCTGGATTCGGCGCGGCCGGCGACGGAGACGCAGGCGCCGTGCGCGTCGTCGACTACCAGCCCGATTCGCTCCGCCTCTCGGTGCGCGCTCCCCAGCCGGCGTTCCTGGTCCTGGCAGAGAATTTCTACCCGGGGTGGCATGCGCGCATTGATGGAGCTCCCACCGATATTGTTCGAACCGATATTGCGTTCCGCGGCCTCGTCGTTCCGGCCGGCGCTCACGAGGTCTCGATGCGGTTTCAGCCGGTAATCCTGCCGGTGTCGCTCGGCATCTCGTTGGTGACCGCGCTGCTGCTGTTCGCTCTCGCCGCATGGCGGCGCGCGGCGCTTGCTGGGAACGCCCCTAACATGAGCCACAAATCGACACAGATGAACACAGATTGAAGAGGGTTTGGCTTATCTGTGCTTTTCCAGGGTCAACTGCGGCGCCGAGGTCTTTGGGGGTTTAGCCATGGCCGGGATCGACCGGTCGATCCAGTCTAAGCCGGTTCCGGAGGCCTCCACTGACGGCCCGCACGCAGCCGGCGCAGCTGCCAGTCGGCCGTAATCAGCAGATCCACCAACAGCCGCTCTTCGGTGGCCACGGGCCGCCAACGGCGGTAGTACTGCGCCGTGAGGGCGTTGAGCCCGGGCGCGCGGTCCAGGCCGGCCGCTCCTTCCCCGGAGTAAGTGGCGGTTGTTGCGGGCACGGGAACTGGTCGCCCCTGGCAGCTCCTGACCGGCCTCATGCCGTGTCGCCGGTGCGCGGTAAAAGACAAAAGCGTGGCCATAAAATCGATTTGATGGTAGCGGAGCGATTCCAGGCTCCGCCTGGCCGATCGCCGTTAATCGCCACGCAACAAACGAAATAATACTCTGCTGTCTTTTGTGACCGGAAGGGCGACCTCGACCTATTTGGCTTCGACGATGAAGGTGGGCACAATGCCGGCGGCGGTCGTGAAGCCGCTCTTGGGCGTGGACACCCAGCTGGAACAGCCCTGCACCTTGCCCAGGTAGGCATGCGGGTGCACGTCCACTTGCATTTCGCGAAATTCGAGATGCCCGAAGGTCATCAGCGGGAACACCGCGCGGACCGGGTCCACGCGCTCCTGCACCACGTACGGGCTGCGCGAGGCCTGCTTCAGCGCGCGCCCCCATTCGGCATCGTCCATCTCCCAGCCAAAGTAGCTGTGCTGGTCACTGGAATCATCGTTGGGCTTCAAAGCGAGCCGCTCGCGGTTCTGCGAGACGAACTCCATCAGGTCGATGGTCTCGTCTTCGCGTGTCGTCTTGCCCTGGGCCACCAGGCGCGTCCACGGCACGTGCTCGCGAATCGCTTTGCGCTCGGCCGCCGGGAATCTGGCGGTGAGCGTCTCATCCGTCAGCAGGCCGAACATCGCCTTCTTATGCGCCAGTTCGGAGCGGAAACTGTTCACCACGCACACCGCCCGGTCGCGATACGCCTGCACCAGCGGGTGCGACAGGTCGAAGCGCATCAGGAATTCCTGCACTCCCAGGCGGCGATACACCAGGTTGATTTCAAACGGCCCGCGCCGCAGGACGCCGTTTCGATACTCCAGCTGCTCCGGCGATACAATCTCCGCCTGGTAGCCTTCCTGCCGGAAGAGGTCGCGGAAAATCTCGAATTCGCTGCGTCCGGAATGGTACGGCGGCCGGAATTCCACCACGGCAATGTTGGGCTTCTTGCCCCCGCCGAACTGCTTGTACGACTTGAGCAGCGCCTGCAGCAGGTGTTTGCGGCTCGAGACCTTCGACAGCGAATACTTTTTGCGGAACTCCTTCATCGGCGGGATGTCGTAGAACAAATCCGCCAGCCGGTCCGCGTAGCCGGCGCCGGTGGGAGAATCGGCGTTGTATTGCACAAAGTGCAAGTGCCCGTTCACCAGATGCGTATCCAGCCGCGCGGCCACTTCGAAGCTCTGATAGCCGGGATCGATGGCGGCCAGCATCTTTTCCGCCGGCAGCAGTTCCAGGCGCGATAGCAGGGCCGCGTCCTGCAGCACCATCTGCTCCATCCGGTCGATGGCCGCGATCAGCGCCTCGCCGGTGCGAACCAGCGATTCATACTGGCGCCGTGAAATGAAGCTGGGACGCAGAAACGGGCAAATCAGCCGGCCGCCGGCCGAAAGCCCGGCTTCTTCCATGCGAGCATGGAGTTCTTCCGCCCAGCCCAGGTCGCGGTGTGGCCCGCTCTCCAGAAGCTTGTTGTACCGGATTACCGCTTCGTCTAACTGAGACATTCTCGACTACAAACCCAGGAGCAAGCCGTAAGCAACCCGCATACGGCTCTGCAATCTCGGCCCGGAATTGAGCGGTTTGCTGAGCCGCGGCGTCAAATGACCGGTCGCCCAATCGATCGCGATACGCAGCCTGCTGATCTGAGTATCCCATACGAATCCCGAAAAACCTAGGATTCGCCCCCAGATCAGGCCCTGTAACTCTATTTATTACAATTAATTAGGAGTATTTTGTGAGGTTCGGCGAGAGACACACAAAAACAGTGTACACGCCGCCAATCCGGTCCGCCGGGCGCGTTGCTTTACAGTACATGATAGTACCTGGCGCGCTCCAGCACTTCGACCGGGATACCGAAGAGCTCGCTCAACGCGCCGGCCTCCAGCACGTCCCGCTTCGCGCCGTCGCGCGAAATCCGGCCCTCACGGATCAAGACCACCCGCTGCATCTCGGGGATGATATCCGGCAGATGGTGCGTCACCATGATGATGCCGATGCCGCGCTGCGCCAGCTTGGAGAGAGTGGCTCGCAGTTCGTGCGTGGCGCGCAGATCGAGGCTGGTGGTGGGCTCGTCCAGAATCAACGCCTGCGGGCCATGCACCAGCGCCCGCGCGATCAGGAAGCGGCGCGCCTCGCCGGAGGACATGTGGTCGGTCGCGCGCTCAGCGAGGTGAGCGATTTCGAGCGTCTCCATCACTTCGCGCGCGGTAGCCTCCATGGCCGGGGTGACCGTGTGATGCGGCCAGATGCCCACACTGCCGAAGAAGCCTGAAAGCACGATCTCGAAGCCGGAGAAATCGCGGGTGCACATCTGCATCCAGTCGTTCGAGACCAGCCCGAGCTGGTTGCGAAGCTCGAACAGGTTCCAGCGATCGCGCCCGAGGATGCGCAGCGACCAGGGTTCGGCCTTCAGCCGCGGGTAGAGGTCGCGCGAGATCAGCTTGATAAGCGTCGATTTGCCGGAGCCGTTCGGCCCCAGAATCACCACGTGCTCGCCTTGCGCGATGGCCAGCGTGACGCTGTCCAGTACCACGCGCGGGCCGCGCTGCACGGTAACGTTCTGCAATTCGATGAGCGGGACGGAAGGCACCCGACCATTGTAAAGGGGACGAACGAGTGCGCGACTCGACTCTGGCAGCGCATGTCTGGCACGGGCAAGCTAAAGCGTGCCCCACCATTGGCACGCGATCTTTGGTAGGGCACGCTTTAGCTTGCCCGTATTCTCCGCGCCACAGTGGTCCGTAACCGGGAACGGGTACGCGTGTTACTCTCAGATTTAAAATCTACCTTGAGGCCTGATATGTCTTATCCTTCCATACGCGATCTCGATTTGAACGGCCAGAAAGTATTCATCCGCGTCGATTTCAACGTCCCGCTGGTCAAGAATGAAAAAGGCGGGATGGAAATATCGAGCGACAAGCGCATCAAGTCGTCGCTGCCCACCATTCAATATGCGCTCGATCATGGAGCCGGAGTGATTCTGGCTTCGCATCTCGGCCGTCCCAAGGGCAAGCCGAATCCCGAAATGAGCCTGCGCCCGGTAGCGGCGCGATTACAAGAACTGCTCGGCCGTCCGGTGAAGATGGCGCCCGACTGCGTCGGGCCGGCTGTGGAAGCCATGCTGCCCGCCCCGGGCGAGGTGCTGTTGCTGGAGAACCTGCGCTACCACGCCGAGGAAGAGAAGAACGATCCGGAATTCTCGAAGCAGCTGGCCGCCCTGTGCGACGTTTACGTCAATGATGCGTTCGGGTCCGCGCACCGCGCCCATGCCTCTACCGAAGGCATGGTCCGGTTTGTGAGGAAAGCTGCGGCAGGCCTGCTGATGGAGCAGGAATTGAAATATCTCGGGATGGCGACAACCAATCCGCCGCGTCCCTGCGTCGCGATTCTGGGCGGCGCCAAGGTGTCGGATAAGATCGAGGTGATCGAGAACCTCGGCAAGATCGTCGACCAGTTGCTGATCGGCGGAGCCATGGCATACACGTTTCTGCGGGCGCAAGGCCTGCCCATCGGAAAATCGCTGGTGGAAGAAGATAAGGTCGCCCTAGCCGGAAAGCTGCTCGCCGAATTAGGCAGCAAACTGATGCTGCCGGTGGATCACGTGGTGGTGACCAACATCGCGCCAGGCGCCGCCAACCAGGTTGTCGAAACCATCCCCGCCGACAAGATCGGCGTCGACATCGGACCCAGGACCATCGAACAGTTTGCCAAGGTCATTGCCGCCGCAAAAACGATCATCTGGAACGGCCCGATGGGCATCTTCGAAATGCCGCCTTTCGACACGGGCACCGTGGCGCTGGCCAAGGCCGTGGCCGCGTCCTCCGCCACTTCGGTCGTGGGCGGCGGCGATTCGGAAAAAGCCATCAAGGCAGCCGGCGTCGCCGGCAAGATCAGCCATATCTCTACCGGCGGCGGCGCTTCGCTCGAATTCCTGGCCGGCATCAAGCTCCCCGGCGTGGCCGCGCTGGAGCGGTAAGGGACGCATCGAGGAACGGCGATT
Source organism: uncultured Solibacteraceae bacterium (assembly GCA_964654065.1). Taxonomy (GTDB): domain Bacteria; phylum Acidobacteriota; class Terriglobia; order Bryobacterales; family Bryobacteraceae; genus Bog-375. Next base: position 823 of record CAZZHN010000086.1, on the reverse strand, counting down.
CCGCGAAACCGCCTTGCAAGACTAGCGGATGCCTGAGGCGGCAACGCTCGGCGCAAATACGATAGGGCGATTCAACGGGTTGGCGAACCGCAGCTTGGCCGTAGCAGTGTCTCCCGGCCTCAGCGTGTTATCCGGCGGCAGAGGAAGCGAGACGAGCGGGCTGTCCATCGGTGCCAGACAAACCTTGTCGATGGCAGGGTACGCGAGCCTGACCCCGTCCGTGAGCCCTTCCAACACCAGCGCAACCGGCCCCTCAATCGGAGAGCGTCCCAGATTGGTCACGGCAGCTGTCTGGCTGTAGGTACCGGTGGCGGGATCGTATTGCGGAGTCTCCACCGTGACCGACACATTCGCAGCCCGGCGAATGCCGCAGGATACGCTGGCCAGATAGATTGCAGAATACGGCTGACCGGTGAACGTGGCTTCGAATACGACGTGCGATCCGTCGATGGAGTTGGTGCCGGGTTGAGCCATGATAGAAACCACGCCGTCGGAAAGGGTCTGCCCGGACTGAACCACCGGTGTGAGCTTGCCGTTTGCCGACGAGTACAGGCTGTAGCCGGATTGCTGGCCGGCGCTGTCGGCGACCTCAAAGATCGCGATTGACCCGCTCGCCGCGAGGCTCTCGAATGAATTCGCTGCATTGAGTTGTGTGATCCCTGGCAGGGTATCGCACGTATTGGCCACGCTGGTCATTGCGCCACCGCCGGTTGTGGTTTCAAAGATTCCCCAAAAGGCTCCGCCGCAGGTAGCACTCGATCCCTTGAAATTCGGGTCGGTGGCGATGAAGAAGACATTGCCGCCGTCCACTACAGGCTGCTCG
>CAZZHN010000085.1:0-18401 GCA_964654065.1 uncultured Solibacteraceae bacterium | reverse complement strand
TTTCACAATTCACCAACTGTTCAAAGCATCTGCCGATTACTGCTTGTGGTTGATCTCCGATCAGGCTAAGAGTAGCGTTGTGCGGCGTCAGACGCCGAACAATTCACCGATTGAAAACGTGCGTGCTCTCGCCAGACAAATGCTCAAGGAAGGCGCCAGTCATCAACAGGTTTGCCAGCACTTGAAGGATAGGCCGCGGCCGTCGCGTGCCGAATGGCGGCACTTGCCCTGGGACAAGGCTTACCTGGATCCGCATTATAGGGGCTCGGTCTGCAAGTGGCTATCGAAAAACTGCCGACCGTAGTTTACCTTCTTACCTCTTAGAGAGATTGATCGTTGAAGTAACGCATTAAGGATCAATAGCTTACACGGTTTACCCCATTTACCTTTCGCGACAAGATTGTCGTTTCTCCGCATAATCGAAGCTGGAAGTCGTCGGCTGGCGCCGAGGTCCGCACTTGCTGCGAGACTGTGCAGTCCTCCGCAGTTGGACGCGAGCGGCCAGAGCCTCTAAAGAAAGGAACGCAAGTATGAAACTACAAGCATTAAGAACGACCCCTCCAGCGGGCATCGACAGCGACAGGAGCATAAGGGGTCTCAAGCTCGAGGTCGTTCCCCTCAAAACTGTGATCTGCGACCCGTCCAACGCGCGCATCCACAGCAACACGGAGATCGCCCTCATCGCGGCCAGCATCAGCAAGTTCGGTTGGACCAACCCGATCCTGATCCGCCCGAACGGCCGCATCATCGGCGGGCATGCACGCTCGGTGGCAGCACAGAATCTGGGTCTGACCGAAGTCCCGGTGATCCGGATCGACGGGTTGACCGAGCCGCAGTACCGCGCCCTGGCAATCGCAGACAACAAGCTAGCCCTCAACGCCGCGTGGGACGAGCACCGGCTGCGCTTCGAACTCGCTGAGTTGCAGAAGCAGAACTTCGATTTGAAGCTCACTGGCTTCGATGAGGAGGAACTGGAGCGCCTGCTAGCCGAACAGGAGGAAGCCCACATCCCGCTCGACCCGGACGCGATCCCGGCGATTCCCGAAGCGGCAGTCACCGTACCAGGCGATCTGTGGCTCCTGGGCCAACATCGGCTGCTCTGTGGCGACGCAACCGATGTGCAAGCGATGGAGCTAGTTCTGGATGGCGGCATTGCCGATATGGTGTTCACCGATCCTCCGGATCGCCTGCGGATGATCGGAGAAGATTTCTCCGAGGAAACATTTCATGAGTTCCTCCGTCGCGCGTTCGTTAACCTGATTGCCGGCTGCAAAGGCGCCATCTACATTTGCATCTTCTCGCCGCCACAGCCGACGGTTACCAGGGCGTTCGCAGATGCCGGCGGGCACTTCTCCATGTTTGTGATCTGGGACAAGCACTGTGCCAGAAAGGGAGGCTTTGATTACCAGCTCCAATACGAGCCGATCCTATACGGATGGGCCGCAAACGGTTTTCGTTACTGGTCTCGTCGCAAAAACCAAAGCGATATATGGTCGATACCCGTGCCGACGGCAGATCACACACCGCCGTTCATCAAACCGGTGGCGCTGGTGGAGCGCGCGATTGAGAACAGCAGCCGGAAGGGGGCGACAGTCCTCGACACCTTCGCCGGATTGGGAACGACTTTGATCGCCTGCCACCGGCGAGACCGAAAAGCCCGTCTGATCGAGATCGATCCCCGCTACGTCGATGCCATCTGTCAGCGATGGCAACAGTACACCGGGAATGCAGTGATCCTGGACGGCAATGGAAGACGGTTCGAGCAAATCGCCCGCGAACGAAAGAAAGCTGCTTAACGATGAGGGACCGCTACACATGGCGGTATGAATTTCGAATGTTCCGCTAAGGAACGGAAAGGTATTTATGAAAAACAAAATTGACTCCAAACCTGCGGCGCAAGAAGCCCCGCGTCCGGCAAAACGTAAACCGCGAGGAAAGCCATTCGAACCTCAGAACAAACACGGCCACGGCCGCCCTAAAGGCAGCCTCAACAAGCGCACCTTGATAGCCAGACAGTTGCTCGACGAGAACAGCCCCGCCATGATCAAGAAGGCGCAGATAATGGCGCTTCAAGGAAACGCACAGGTATTGAGCACGCTGCTGAGCTATACCCTGCCCCGACCCAAGGAGCTACCGTTCGAGATCGGACCGCTGCGTATGGCAGACAATAAGCAGCGTGCCGAAACTGTGAGACGCTTGCTGAAGAGGGCCTTTGATGGAGAGATCACGATCAACCAAGCCAACGAGAGTATCGATTTGTTACACCGGGGCGCTGGAATGATCGATGCACTGAAGGTTGCCCACGCGCGCGCCGTCGAGGACCAGCGGATGTCGAAACGTTGGGCGGCGGAGGCCGAAATGCATAGCTTTGACGGATATAGTGACGACGAGCCGGACTGTGGCTTCCGATCAGATCGGAAAGAAACAACCGAAGCAGCGTGAGGCAGTCACGGAAGTCCCACAAATGCGCCATAACGCAACTTGCAACTCGAAAATAACGCTAACGGCAAAAGCTACGGGCTGGGAGTCACGCTCGCTCCGAAAAGCAGCCGTCCGGATACTTACGTTTCAGCTAAGTTATTTATGATGTTTATATTACGAGCTAGACTGATGGTTCCAACCCACTGGCTCTCACTTCGCGGCCGACCGGGTCCACATCCCTGTTTGCGTTATTTTCCCGTTATTCTAACGCTAACCTCGAGAGACACCAGCTTGCTGAGAATGTCCTCGACCCGATGAAGACCAGATTCGATCCGCGAAATCCCGACATCTTGCTCCTCCGTTCTAAGGCAGCACCTGGAAGGGTACGTTGCTCGAAAGTGTGCTGCCGCCGGGAAGCGTCACCTTGACCGTTCCCGTGGTCGCGCGGGGCGGCACGGTGGTTGAGATTGCCGAGCCCGTCGAGTTGACCGTGAAGGTAGCGGCCGGTGTGCCGTTGAAGGTGACGCTGCCGGCGCCCGCCAGACCGATTCCCAGAATCTCGACGGCCACACCCACTTTGCCGGACGTTTGCAGCGGTTTGACAAATGGTCCCAGACCTGAGGACAGGCGGAAAATCGTGCCGTAGCCGAATTGTTGCGGGCTTCCGCCTGTGCTCGCCGTACCGTAAAAGTCGCCATCGGTGTCCTGGACGATCGTTCCGGGCGCGGTGCCGTCCGCACATCCGGCCTGGACGCAGAAGCGGTACAAGGTGGTCAGCGTGCCGCCCGGCCTGATCTGGAAAATCGTGCCACAGCCACCAGCGCAGGAACTGCTATTGGTCCCGCCGGCGCTCGTGCTTCCGTAGAGATTTCCATCGGTAGCCTCGATGAGTGCGGAGGTGGGCGTCGCGCCATCCGCGCAACCAGCTTGCGAGCAAAAGCTGTAAAGCGTCGTCAGCGCGCCGTCCGGAGTGATCTTGAAGATCGTGCCATAGCCGTTGGTCCCGCCGCCGTACGAGGTTCCGTAGAGATCCCCGCTGGAGGTCAAGACCAGGCCCGCCTCGGGCTCGTAATTGCACGGCCCGCTGCCATTGCACAAGACATCCAGCGTGGTCAGCGTACCAGCCGGCGAAATTTTGAAAATCGTGCCGCCGCCGTGGCTCCCGCCCTGGTAGGTGGTCCCGTAGAAATCGCCATTGGCAGCCTGAACGAGTGCGCCCAGCGGGAACGCGCCATCCGGACATCCTCCACCCGCCTTGCAGAAACTGTACAAGGTCGTCAAAAGGCCATTCGGAGACATCTTGAAGATGGTTCCGCAGCCGACCGGATACTGCTCGCAGGGACCGCCGCCGAATTCGGTCGCGCCATAGAGCTCTCCGCTCGCGGTCTGGACCAGCGCGGCCGCCGGATTCAAGCCGTCCGGGCATCCTTTTTGAGGCCGCGAGCAGAAGTTGTGCAGCGTCTTCACCGTGCCGCCGGTGATCTCGAAGATCGCCCCCGGGAAGGCGGTATCCACAGCCGCGCCATAAGTGGACCCGTAGAAGCGTTCATTCGTGGCCTGGAGCAGCGGCGCTCGGGGACTGATGTTCTGCGGGCACTGCCGCCCTCCGTCGGTGCATAGATCATATACCGTAGTCAGGGCGCCGCTGGTAGTGATCTTAAAGATCGTGCCGCCGTCGTCCACACCGCCACCGTAGGTTGTTCCGTACAGGTTGCCGTCGGTCGCCTGGGTGAGGCCGCCATTGGGGTATGCGCCGTCCGTGGACTCAAAACTGTACAGCAAGGTGAACGTCTGCGCAGGCAGGGCGGTCGCTGTCAAAGCATACAGCGCGAGAGCCACACCCGGCATCTTCACCCAACTCAGTTTGCCGCACGCGAATAGGCGTCGTTGCATGGGTGCCTCTCCTCCCGAGACTGCGCGCGAGCGCGTGCCCCGTATGTCCCCTGCCTTGGTTTGTGATTATATCGGGAAGGGATGTTGAATTCAAATTGTCTCCTCGCACGATTAGGAGACGTTCAGGAACACGTCACCGTCGCCGTCTATGCACGGTGCGGCCGGCGCGGATGGCTGGGTGAGGAAGGCGTCAGAACGCGTCTGGCGGCCGGGCCGCCGAATTGCCGTTGAGAAAGCGGTCGAACCAGTAGCACTGCCAGTTCAGGCTCTCGACCAGATGTTTGGGCTCGCCAGTGCGGGTCAGGTTATGGTTCTCGCGCGGAAAAATCACCAGCTCGGCATTGACACCGTAGTGCTTCAAGGCACGGAACCACTGCTCGCCCTGCTCGATCGGCACACGATAGTCGTTGTCGGAGTGCAAAATCAGCGTCGGCGTCCTGACATTTTTCGCATACTTCAGCGGGGACGCGTCCCAGTACTGCTCGAAGTTGTCGAACAAGAAGCCTTTGAAGTCGTCCTGGTGGCCGTAGGCGCCGTCGCGGGTGCCATCGTCACTGATGAAGTTGGAGACGCTGCGCAGGGTGACGGCGGCCTTGAAACGAGTGGTGTGTCCCAGGATCCAGTTAGTCATATAGCCGCCATAGCTGCCGCCGGTGACGCCCAGCTTGTCAGTGTCGATCCACGGATTCTGGCGGATGGCGGCATCCAGGCCGGTCATCACGTCCTCATAATCCATGCCGCCCCAGTTATTGAGGATGCCGCGCTCAAACTTCTGCCCGTAGCCTGTGGAGCCGCGCGGGTTACAGAAGAAAACCGCCCAGCCGTGCGCTGCGTAGACTTGAAACTCGTGATACCAATCCACGCCGTATTGCCCGGCCGGGCCGCCATGGATGCTGAGCACGAGAGGATACTTCCTACCGGGTTGCCAGCCGACCGGCTTGACCAGGAAGCCGTCGACGTCCCAGCCGTCGCTGCTCTTATACGGTAGGCGTTCCACGGCGGCAAGCTCCAGGCCGCTCCACAGATCGGCGTTCAGGTGGGTCAACTGGCGCTCGGCGCTGCCATCAAGAGCGGACACGTAGATGTCATCGAGATGTCGGAAATCGTTGGCTAGATAAACCATCACGCCGGACTTTGGGTTGGCGTCGACGGCGTGCACGGTGCGCTCGCCTTTGGTGAGCTGGACAGCCTTGCGCGCTGCGAGGTCGACGCGAAACATGTGCGTGGTTCCCTTGACGCCGGTCTCAAAGGTCAACTCCCGAGAGCCAGGGCCCCAGCGCAACGCGCCGGGAATGAGATCGATGCCATCGACCGCGAGGCGCGGTGGGCCGCCGCCCACGGAAGAAGCGATATAGATCTTGGGAAACAGGCGCCGCTCCGCTTCTCCGGCGAATGCGATCTCAGATCCATCAGGCGACCAGCGCGGCTGCGAGTCGCCGAATTCGTGATCGGAGATGCGCAGCAACGCCCCGCCCCCGGCCGGGATCACCCAGATATTCTTGGCGTGGCCGTCGTCGTACTCGTGGCCGGTGCGGTCGGAAACGAAGGCGATGCGCGTGGAATCGGGCGACCATTGAGGATCGGTATCGTTCCAATCGTCGCCGGAGGTCATCTGCTGGGCGGCGCCGGTTGCGGCATCGATCACAAAGATGTGGCTGCGCTTGTCGTCGTACCAGCCGGTGTCGTTGAAATTGTAGAGGATGTGCGAATAGTGGCGGACGTCGCTGGGGCGCGCGGCGGGCGCCACATTATCGCTGGGGCCGGTGCGGCTGAGGGCGACAAAGCGCTTGCCGTCCGGGGACCACTCGAGCGCGCTGGCGCCGTTCTTCAGGTGCGTCAGCACCTCGGCTTCGCCGCCGGACATGGAGAGGATGCAGATCTGCGGGCGAGCGGCCTCAGCGGGCGCGGCGGCAGCCACGGCGTTCTCAGAGGCCGGCGGCTGCGCAGCGCGGCTGGAGAGGAAAGCCAGGCGCGATCCATCGGGGCTCCAGCGCGGAGAAGTGGAATTGACGCCTTCGGCCGTGAGGCGGCGGGGCGTCGATTGCCCGTCGGCGGCCACAACCCAGATGGAACTGTCGCGCCGGTTGCGCGTGTGGTCCACCGTGGTGACGACGAAGGCCACCAGCTTGCCGTCCGGCGAAAGCTGGGGGTCGCCGGCGGTGCGAAAGGCGAAGTAGTCCTCGGCGGTGACGCCGCGCTTCGCGGCAACGGAGGGCAACGCCAGGATGGCCAAAATGCCAATGATCAAGAGCGTACGGTAGCGGCGCATAAGCTTTGGCGATTACAACGGGGAGACGTTTAGTATACAAAAACGAAGGGGCCGGGAGCCGGACGTGCCAACTGCGGCCGGCCCCCTTCCCGGTCATCCTGTTCCGGGACTAATCTATACCTGAATGCCTACTAAGCGCCGTACCTTCCTCAAGCAGGTAACCCTGGCCAGCGCCGCGACCCAGGTTGCCGTGCAGACTGCTGCCTCGGCGACAGCAGCGCCAACCCCGGCCAATATGCCCGAAATCACCTTTCCGCGGGTATTCAGCGGGCGGCGGCTGAGTGCCATCGCTTTCCCGCTCGGGGGCGTGTGCGCAGGAAGCATCAGTCTGGGCGGACGCGGGCAGCTTCGTGATTGGGAGATCTTCAACCGGCCGGATAAGGGCAACGCGCCCGCTTATGCCTTCCCCGCCATATGGGCGCGGGCCGGCAAGGGCAAACCGGTGGCGCGCGTGCTCGAATCGCGCCTGCAACCGCCGTTCGAAGGCTCCAGCGGGCTCGGCTCGAACAACGCGCCCGGGCTGACGCGGGTGGCGGCAGCGACCTTCACCGGCGAGTTCCCGCTGGCGCGGGTCGACTTCGCCGATTCCACGCTGCCCGTGAAGGTATCGCTCGAGGTATTCTCTCCTTTCATCCCCCACGAACCCGATGAATCGGGCCTGCCGGTGGCGATCCTACGGTATCGCGTGACGAACCCCGGACCGGTGCGGGCCGATGTCTCCATCGCGTGGTCGATCGAAAACCCGACCGGCCGCACCAAGGAGAAGGACACGCGCGTCAACGAATACAAGACGTCTGAAAAGTGCGCCGGCATTCTCATGACCAGCCCCGAACTGCCGGCCGACGACGCGCTCAAAGGCAGCTTTGTGCTCTCGGTGCTCGATTCCGCGAGCGGCCATGTCAGTCACCTGCGAGGCTGGGAGCGCGGCCGCTGGTGGAATTCGCCGATGTTTTTCTGGGACGATTTTTCCGCCGACGGCGAACTCGGGCCGGAGACGAAGGACCCCGGCCCGGTGGCAGCCCTCTCGCTGGGGCGCACCATCGCGCCGGGCGCCCATGCCGATTACACGTTCCTGCTGGCCTGGCATTTCCCCAATCGTACGCCGGGCCGCTGCGGCTGGAGCGCCGCGCAAGGCGACGAAGACGCTCTCATCGGCAACCACTACGCGACGCGCTTCGCCGACGCCTGGGCGGCGGCCGAATACGCGGCCGGACGCCTGGAAGCGCTCGAAAAGAAGACGCGGCAATTTGCCGCTGCGATGCGCGAGTCCACCATTCCGGCTGCCATCAAAGACGCCGCCAGCGCCAACCTCTCGACGCTGGTCACGCCCGTCTGTTTCCGCACCGCCGACGGCGAATTCCACGGCTTCGAAGGCGCCAATGACCATTCCGGCTGCTGCCACGGAAGCTGCGCGCATGTCTGGAACTACGAGACCGCCACGGCCCACATTTTCCCGAGCTTTGCCCGCTCGCTGCGCGGTTCGGCCTTCGGGTACCAGCTCGACAGCAACGGCGGTATCCGCTTCCGGGAACGACTTCCGCACCACGGCGACAGCTTCGGCTTCGCCGCGGCGGATGGACAGATGGGCCAGATCCTGCACGCCTACATCGACTGGCTGCTTTCCGGGGACACCGCGTGGCTCCGCGAAATGTGGCCGCGCATCAAGAAGGCGATCGAGTTCGCCTGGATTCCCGGGGGCTGGGACGCCAACAAAGACGGTGTCCTGGAAGGCGTGCAGCACAACACATACGACGTGGAGTTCTACGGCCCCAACCCGCAATGCGGCATCTATTATCTGGGCGCGCTGCGGGCCGGCGAGGAGATGGCGCGCGCCGCCGGAGACGCGGCCAGCGCAGCAGAGTACCGCGCGCTGTTCGAGCGCGGCAGCAAGTGGATCGACGCCAACCTCTTCAACGGCGAATTCTACATCCAACAGATTCGCGGCATCGCGAAGGACAGGATCGCGCCACACCTGACCAGCGACATGGGTTCAACGGATACGGAAAAGCCCGAATACCAGGTTGGCGGCGGCTGTCTGCTGGATCAATTGATTGGCCAGTATCTTGCCGAGGTCGCCGGCCTTGGCCCGCTGGTCTCCGCCGCCAACATCCGTAAGACACTCGAGTCCATCTGGCGGTACAACTATAAGCGCACGTCCGCCGGCCACGATTGTGTCGAGCGCACGTACGTGCTCAACGACGAGCCCGCGCTAATGGTGTGCGATTACGGCAAGGCCGAGCGCCCGCACGTGCCATTCCCCTATTACGCCGAATCCTGGACCGGGCTGGAGTACCTGGCGGCGGCCCACCTGCTCTTCGCGGGGATGACCAGCGAAGGCGTCGAAGCCGTGGCCAACGTGCGTGCCCGCTACGACGGCGAACGCCGCAATCCGTGGAACGAGCCGGAGTGCGGCCATCACTACGCGCGCGCCATGTCGAGCTGGAGCACGCTGCTGGCTGCCAGCGGCTTCCACTACAACGGCGGCGAGCAGTCCGTCGCGATCAAGGCGGCGCCTGGTTTCCGCTGTTTCTGGAGCACCGCAACGGGATGGGGAACCTTCCGCGTCACCCCGACGGGCACCGTTCTGCGTGTGGATCACGGCGCAATCGCGGTGCTCACGGCTAGCGTGAATGGAAAGAAGTCATCGCCCAACACAACCGTCGCCGAAGGAACGGAGCTGGCGCTGTGAAGCCGCTGATCGCGGTGGTCGGCGGCTTTCTGGGCGCGGGCAAGACCACGCTCATCCTCACCGCCGCCCGGCTGCTGCAGCAACGAGGCGTGCGCGTGGCGGCGATCCTGAACGACCAGGGCGACGATCTGGTGGATACACACTACGCCGCCGCCATGGGCATGAGCTGCGATCAAGTGACCGGCGGCTGTTTCTGCTGCCGCTTTCCCGACCTGGTGGAAGCCGCGGGCCGCCTGATGGAACATCGGCCGGACGTGATTTTTGCCGAAGCAGTCGGCAGCTGCACCGATATCGTAGCCACCACGCTGCGACCGCTTCTCCGCGATCATCAGGACCGGTTTCGCATCGCGCCGCTTACGGTGGTGCTCCACCCGCAAGGAACGTTCGCCGACCCCGACCTCGATTTCCTTTATACGAACCAACTGGCCGAGGCCGACCTCCTGTTCGCGCGCGGCGAAAGCGTGCAAGGCTGGACCGATCGGTTGCTCTCCGGCTTGGTTCCGGTTGGCGCCAAGACACTGAACATCGACTACGCGCGCTACGCCGAAGCCGAAGCCGCGCTGGCGTGGCTCAATGCGCGGATTACTGCGGTCGCCACACCGCCGATTTCCGCGCCAATGCTGATCGGACCTCTGCTGGATCGCCTGGAGCCGCAAATCCGCATCGTACACCTGAAGCTTTTCGCGCAGTCGGACGCAGGTTACCTGAAGGCGGCGCTCACCGGCGACGGCCAGGGTCCGGTGGTCGAAGGCGCGCTCGACGCGTCGCCATCTGAGCGGCACGAAGTCCTGTTGAACCTGCGGGCGCTGGCCGATCCCGAGACGCTGCGTGGCATCGTGGAGCGGGAATTCGCCGCGCTGCCGGCGCATCTCACGTGGCAGCAGGTGCAATGCTTCCGGCCATCCCCACCGGTGCCTTATCACCGCGCGTGACGCTGAGCTTCGGTACACTTTCTAGGAGGGAGGGCACTCATGATGGAAGACCCAAAGAAGCGGGAAAAAGATCAGCCGCAGACCGGCGACATTGCAAGGCGGGCGTTTGTCGCTCTTTCGGTGGCCGGAGGTCTTGCAGCGTCGGCCGGGCCGGCAGCGGCAGCCGGCGTGGATGTCATCGAAACCGACGTCGAGATCAAGGCGTCCGACGGAACCTGCGATGCCGCGTTCCTTCACCCGAAGTCCGGCTCCCATCCCGGGGTGCTGATCTGGCCCGATGCGTTCGGTTTGCGGCCCTCCATGCGTGAGATCGGCAGGCGTATTGCCGCCGAGGGGTATTCGGTGCTGGTGCCCAATCCGTTTTATCGCGTGTCCAAAGCGCCTTTCTCCGACGCTTCGCATTTCAATTTCCAGAATCCGGACGACAGGGCGAAGCTGCAGCCACTGATGGCGTCGGTTACCGCGGCCGGCAACGCCGAGAAGGATGCGACGGTTTACGTGGCGTTCCTCGACGCGCAAAAAGAGGTGGACCGGACAAAGAAAATCGGCACGCAGGGTTATTGTATGGGCGGTCCGCTGGTGATGAGAACCGCGGCGACGGTGCCGGATCGCATCGGCGCGGGCGCTTCGTTCCATGGCGGCGGACTGGTGACCGACAAGCCGGACAGCCCCCATCTCCTCGCGCCGAAGATCAAGGCACGGATGTACATCGGGATCGCTTCGAATGACGATTCGCGGCAGCCGGATGCGAAAGACAAGCTGCGGGAAGCGTTCGCGGCGGCGAAAGTCTCTGCCGAAATCGAAGTATATCCGGGGGCGCTGCACGGCTGGTGCGTGCCGGACATGCCCATGCAAAACGGGGCTCCGATCTATAATCAGGCGGATGCCGAGCGGGCATGGAAGAAGCTTGTCGCGTTGTACGGGATTGCGCTGGCGTGAGTGAGGCGCGCGCCTCCGGCTCGCTCAATCGCCCCGGGGGGTCGCGGTCAATCCGCCCGCCGGTAGAGGATCCAATTGGGTGACTCCGCCACGCGAAGATAATCCACGCCGAGCATCTCAGGGTATGCCTCCAGGATGGCAGCCAAGGTATCCCTCTCCGTTGCGGGAAACTTGGGCAGCAGGATCAAGGCTACATCCCCAATCAGGAGTTTCTTTGGCGGCATCGCTCCGGGGCTAACGTTGGTCTTGCCGAAATTCACTGCGCCGCCGTGCGACGGAGGGCGCAGCGTGGCGAACGAGAACGGATTGCTCATTCCCAGGCCCCGTACGGATTCGCCAGGCCGGCCGTAGGCCTGAAGCAGCGCGATCCCTTCCTCGGTGTAGCGGACAAAGTTCCGCCCGTTGTCGTTGTCATTCGGCGAACACGGCTGGCCCGAGAGGGGCAGTGTGCAATCGGCAAACTCGATCGATGCCAGATGCGCCTCGCGGAAACGATATCCCGGCTTCGCTGGCAGAACCTTGCCCTCGACAGCGACTGCAAGACCGGCCGCGTCCATGCACATCGGAATCCCGACGGCGAACAGCGCTATGGCGAGCAGGGGCGCCATGTGCAATGGCGCAGAGCCCTCGGGGATTCGCGCGGTTAATTCATTCAAGAGCAGCAATGCGGCCGCTCCCAATAGAGGCGAGCCGGAGGACTGGGTGTTGGTGAGCATGAGCAGGGTGCCGGCAATCACCGCCATCGCCACCACCAGCATCAACGCCAACTTGCGGCGGGCCGGAACGGCGGGGAGGAGGCTGACGAGCGCAGCCAACATTACGACCGGCGCAATCTCGAAGCGATCCAGGTAAACACGCTTCACCACAGAATAGGCGTCGATCGCGCCACTCTTGGCGGCGGCCAGCAGGCGGTACTCGCCGAGGATAGCGGGCAGGTCGAAGCGAAGATAGGCCATCATCGGAACACTGAAGGCGGCGAAGCCTGCGGCCATGCCGCCCAGGCGGGCCCGCGAGCCGGATCGCAAAGGCAAAGAGACGGCCGCGATTGTCAACGCTACGAATCCAAAGCTGATCTTCAAAAAGAGGAGCAGAGCGCACGCCAGCCCGGTGGAGAAGCCACCGGTGAACCGCTGCCTGCGATTGTCCCCTTCCGCCGGCAGGAAGGACTCGAGGAGCACCAGCGACGTCAGGGCATAGCCGTAGCGGTTGTGCTTCATGGCAAAAGCGGCCTGCTGGGGAGGGATGCCGAGCGGAAACGGGGCCGCCGCGAGCAGCGCCAGGAAGAGGCAGGCGACGAAGAACGGAGCTGGCTTCATCCGCGGCCGGAGCACGAAAAACGCCCAGAAGCTGATACACGCAGTCGCGAGAGTGCTGCCGTAACCCAGGCCGCGCGCGTTGTAGCCAGCCAGCCAAAGCCCGGCCGCATGCAGCAAGTAATATGCGGGACCCATCTGTGCGTAGAAATCGACTCCGGGCCGCTGCCCGTTCAGAACGCGCCAGCCGCCGTCGAGCGACACAAAGATGTCGTGTCCGAAAATCCGCAGGCGCGGGACTCCGGCCATCGCCACCCCGAGACACACCAGCAACAACAATATGGCCAAGACACGACGGCTTCTGCGGGCGGCATCGGGGGGCATGGTCCACCACGACACCAGGCCTTCGAACGAAAGCCTCCCGATGACGTGCCAGCCACGCCGGCCTTCCATTTGCACGCGAGTGATTTCCTCCGATTGACTATAGTAAGCCGAAGCGAAACCTACACGCGGGCAGGTTGGGCGATGTCCCTGGCAGGTTTCAGGCTTGGGGGAGGCTTCCCGGCACTGGGTCATTGTGGCCGGCCACGCGTGATTCCCAATAGCGGACACGGGGGTTCGGAGGGTTGCTCGCGACAGCCAATCGTTTCAATCGCTTGGTGGCAGCATGGGGATGGGCCGTCGCGTGCATCATCGACGAGCCAAATGCTGACACTCCTGAGGGATATGCGTTCGGCTTTGCGCACTTTACGGAGGATGCCCGGCTTTAGCGCCGCGGCCGTGATCACGCTGGCTCTTGGCGTGGGTGCGAACACGGCGATCTTCAGCGTCGTTAAGGCGGTGCTCCTGAACCAGTTGCCATACCGGCAACCCGGCTTGCTAGTGGCTCTTGGCGAAGCCGATTCAGGCGAAACGCACCCCGAGACCATTGGCTACACCACCGCCTATGACTGGCGGCGATTGAGTCACTCCTTCGAAAGTATGTCGCTGTACAGGGATGCGGCGGGAGCCGCGGTCTGGAAGAGCGGGCCGGAACTTCTGCAAGGCTTGCGGGTGAACTACGACTTTTTCGAGACTCTGGGGATTCGGATGCAGCTCGGCAGGACGTTCTTGCCCGAAGAGGACCGGCCGGACCGCCGCCACGAAGTGATTCTGAGCGATGGTCTATGGAAACGGCGATTCGGCGGGGATCCGGACGTCATCGGCCGGGTGATCAGAATGGGCGACTCCTCATTCGCCGTCGTCGGTGTACTGCCGGTAGGTTTTCGAACGCTCGAAATCCCAGGCTCCAACGGCACGCCCGAAATGTTCATGCCGCTGGGCTACGACCTCTCGCTCCCCTATGCCTGCCGCGATTGCCAGCACCTGCATCTGATCGCGCGCCTGAGGCCGGGGGTGTCACTGAGCCGTGCGCACGCGGAACTGAAAACCATCATGGCCAGCCTGGTGCGGCAATACCCGTCTTCCTACCCACCGGGTGCGACGGTGGCGATGGAGCCGCTCCATGAGTACCTGGTGGGCAGCGTGCGCACGGCGCTTCTGGTCCTGCTGGGAGCGGTGGGCTTCGTGCTCCTGATCGCGTGCGCCAACGTTGCACCTGATGTTGGCGCGCGCGATGGGCCGCACCAAGGAGATCGCGCTCCGGGCGGCGCTGGGCGCCGGAAGATGGCGCCTGGCCCGCCAGATTCTCGCAGAGAGCCTGGTGCTGGCGCTGGCCGGTGGGCTAGCCGGGGTTCTGCTGGCCGCGTGGTGCACGTCGGCACTGGCCACGCTGGGACCGAAAGAAATACCGCGCGTGGACGAAGTGCGCATGGATGGCACCGTGCTGCTGTTCGCCCTGGGCGCCAGTATGCTCACCAGCCTTTGCTTCGGGCTGGCGCCGGCGCTGCGCGCGTCGCGCGTCGACCTGAATGACGCACTCAAGGATCTGGGTAAAGCGACCGCAGGGCGGACGCGTCACGGACTGCGTGATCTGCTGGTCGCCGCCGAGATTGCCTTAGCGTTCGTCCTGGTAGTAGGGGCCGGCCTGCTGGGAAAGAGCTTCGTCAACCTGTTAAATGTCGACCCAGGTTACGATCCGCACAACGTATTGACAGTGGGCACCTACGTATACGGCGCCCGGTATCAAAAACCGGAGGCCGAGCTCGGTTACTACGATCAGGTGATGCAACGCCTGCGGGCAACTCCGGGCATAGAGAGCGTGGCTATGACCAGCCAGCTTCCGTTGGACTCCTTCGATCGCCGGGGATTCCATATTCGCGACCGGCACCCGGCGATACCGTCAGATGTGCCTAGCGCAGATGCCTACTCCGTATCACCAGATTACTTCCGCGTGATGAAGATTCATTTGCGGCGTGGGCGTCTGTTCAGCGCGGCGGACGGGCAGGCCTCTCCCAAAGTAGCGCTGATCAGCGAGACTTGTGCGCGCGAACAGTTTCCGGCTGGGAACGCAATCGGCGAACAGATTCAGCTGGGCGGGCGCGACGAGAAGCAACCTTGGGCGACCATCGTAGGCGTGGTCGGAGATATTCACCAGGACGGACTCGACGTCCGGCCTCACATAGCCGCTTACATCCTCCAGTCGCAGGATGTCAGTTTCGGTTACTCGCTGGTGGCGCGGACCGCGATTGACCCAACCCTGATGGAGCGCACCGTGCGGACAGCGTTCCTGGCGGTGGATCCGACGCAGCCTTTGTTCCGGGTGCAACCGATGGAGCAATACCTGGCCTCATCGCTGGCGCCACGCCGGTTCACTCTGTTGTTGATCAGCCTGTTCGGTGCGCTCGCGTTGCTTTTGGCTGCCATCGGAATCTACGGGGTGATCGCCTATGCGGTGACCCTGAGGACCAGAGAGGTAGGTATCCGCGTCGCACTCGGAGCGGAGCGGCGCGACGTGCTATTCATGGTGTTGCGCGACGGCGCAGGGCTCACGGTGGCGGGTCTGTGCGCGGGGTTCTTGACGTCGATGGCCTTGACCAGGCTGCTGGCCAGCCTGCTCTTCGAGGTGAGTCCGACCGACCTGTCGGTTGCAGGGCTGGTCGCCGTGGTGCTGTCGGCGGTGGCGCTGGCCGCGAGTTACTTCCCCGCGCGGCGAGCCGCCAGCGTAGATCCGGTGATTGCGCTCCGGTATGAGTAAGGGCCGGCCGGCGGCTAGCAGCACTTTTCTCAGTTCTTCCAGCGAGGAAGGTCGCGTTAGAATAACGTCGAAACAACGCAAAACAGAGTCTAGGGGGCGGAGGCCGTTGGAACGAAAGGGCACTCGAGCTGCCGGGCGAAGCCGGTCGGAACCTGCAGAATGAATAGGAACTTCGGGGCCCTGCCCTTCAAGAACCGTGTGCGGAGAGGAGCGTGACCCGCATGCAGACCGCGAAGCCCAACCCACATAAGAACACAAGTTCACCCGGACTGTCGTTTTGCGGCGGCTGAAAGGTTTTGAAAGGTTTTTGGAGGATATTGATCTTATGGTATATTAACCATCAGATTGGTAAAAACTCCTGCCGATATCCTTTCGGCGCGTCTCCTGCAACGTAAGATCGAACTCCTGCGCCTGTTTTCCATTCCCGATTCTCTCTTGCCGGGTTCGCTCTCGCTCAGCCACTTGCGCTGTGGGAACCGTCCTGCCATTGCGCTATCCGCCTGGAGGCTCGCCACCCGGTATGGACGTATACCTTCATGGTGGATGGCAAGAAACATACGCAGCACATCGCCAAAGAGATGCTTGAGGACGTGCAAACACGGGTCGTCGCCGGCCGGGAATTTCAAGGCGCCGTTCGCGAAGTACTGGCCATTAATGCACAGTTGATGGTGCTGACACGCAAGCAGCAACTTCAACGTGGCCGGCCAGAGAGATAAAGGCTGGTTTCCGCCGGGAGAAGTGCTGCTGCCCGAACAGGTCCGTTGCCGGTTCTCCAGCTAGCGGATCACCAAGTAGCAACTACCCCCGCCTCCAGCCGCCGCCGGGTTCCACGACCTCGGCGGCGGTTCTGCGTTTAGTGGGAATTACCGACGCCCAGCCGCCTTCCAAAGCGAACACGCACTTCTAAGGGTCAGTGATCCAGGCAACACTTTCGCGCGCGGTGTAGCCGCCGCCGAGCCCGCCCGGGAGGTCTTTTATCCCCAGTTCTACCTGGAAGGAACTGCTCAGTTACACACCAGCATGTTCGGGATCGAGTGCAGCCTGATCCGAAAGAACGGCAGAATCACGTACAAGGAGAGATGGGGACAACCCCGCACCGCCAATGACAAGTCTCGCCCGATACAAGCGCGTAAGGGCACAGGCGCATGCGGAGGACCCATCGATTCTTTACGATGGTGTCTTCCGGCTGGAGAGCATCTTACCGTAGGCATCCAACAGTTGCTCCCGAGCCTTCGTCCCTAGGGGCTCCGGCAGCTCGGTCGGCCGGTAACGGCGGCACAGTTCCACGGTTTGGCGAAGGCTCTCGGCAAACTCGATGCAAGGCGGGCAACCGGCCAGGTGAGTTTCGATCGCCTGGCAAGCCTCGGGTGGAAGCTCCAGGTTCAGATACTCGGACAGCAGCGAAAAGACTTCCCTGCATTTCTCCGAGCGCTCATGCGACTCCATGTCATTTTCCTCGCGTGGTACTGGACAGAACCTGGCCATCGGTCCGCAGGTATTTGTCCAACTTTTGCCGGACTGCCAAACGGGCGCGATGCAACCGTGTCTTGACGACATCCTCCGTCAGATCGAGGACGTGGGCGGTCTCCATCGTGGATAGTTCCTCCACGTCCCGCAGCAGGATCACAGACCGGTAATTCTCCGGCAGCTCGCCGATCGCCCGATCGAGCACTTGCTTCATCTCCGCCTGAAGAATCTGGCGATCAGGCAGTCCGCACCAATCGGCGATCTGAAGCCTGGAGTGGCCGCCGTCATGGTCCATCGCCGGCAGGAAGTCGTCGAGCGAGAGATCCTGCGACGGAGCAAAAACGCTCTTCCGGCGCTTCATCAAGCAGGCGTTCTTGGCGATTTGAAAAACCCATGGGCGCACTCGTTCGGGTTCGCGGAGATGGCCGAAGTTCTCAAACACTTTCAGCAACGTCTCCTGCGCCACCTCCTCGGCGTCCTCGCGGTGGCCGCACATCAGCCAACTATAGTGAAAAATCTTGACACGAAAGTGTTCCACAAAGCGCTCAAACGCCTCTGGTTCTCCAGCAATCAGTCTCCGCGCGAGTTCAACTTCGGCTTGCCGCTCCAAGGTCCGGTACCGCTTCTGATTGTAGCGGGCCTCGCTCTCGCGCATGACGGTCCCGGTGCTGTTCCATCTGGTTAACAAGGGAAGGAGAAAGCTCGCATGACTTTAGATCGTTACCTGCGAATGATCGCCGGCGCGTTCATGTTGTTGAGCCTCGCGCTCGGTTATTGGGTGAACTCGTATTGGTATCTGTTTACGGGGTTCGTTGGTCTCAATCTGTTCCAATCGGCCTTCACGAACTGGTGTGCGATGATGACCATCCTTCGGAAGAGAGTTCGCAGCAACTGAGAGCCTGCACACGGCCCTTTTGCGCCCGTGGTTATTCGCGAAACTGCGAACGGGTAAGGTTGTCTTTGCATTGCAAAGTTGGCTGGTGATCTTTGTCGTCCTGTTTCGCGGCCTCTGGAGCGTTAGGATAGAGCCTGTATCGCCTGATACAGATGATTTCGATTACCCGCAATCGCGCGTTGGCCGCCAATAGCCGCTTGATCCTCATGGCGGGCTTCGGCGGTTTGTTGTTGCTGATGGCCTTCGCCGAATTCGACGGCATGCAGGCGCTCACAGAGATTCAAAGGACCAATGACGAAATCCGCGAAGATTATCTGCGGCGGACACGCGTGCTCGACCGCATTCGCGCCGACCTCTACGTCTCCGGCACGTACGTCCGCGACTACCTGCTGGAACCGGCAAGCGGCAAAGCGGAAGGCCACCGCTATAGCCTTTTCGAAAGCCGTAACGACATGGACGCGGCGCTCAACGAATACCGGAAACTGGTGAACGGCGCGGAAGCTGGGC
>CAZZHN010000084.1:0-18557 GCA_964654065.1 uncultured Solibacteraceae bacterium | reverse complement strand
CTGCACGATGACATCCACATACTTCGGGTCCAGCTCGAGGCCAAGGCATACCCGCTCGGTCAGTTCCGCGGCCGCTAGGGTGGTCCCGCTTCCCAAGAACGGGTCGTAAACCAGCTCGCCCCGCTTCGTGTGGTTCAGGATTGGGCGGCGCATCAATTCGACTGGCTTCTGCGTCGGGTGATCGAACTTCTGCTCGTCAGAGCCGCCCATGATGAACTTGGGCGACGCCGAATCCCAGACCGTAGAGTTCTCGCCGGCCTTCCCAAACCAGGGGGCGTTCACTTTCCGGAGGTAGCCAAGCGCAGCAGACGCACATCATCTTCGACCCGATCCCACGGGTGGACGGGATCGAGCCCTCAGATGACCCGCTACTCGAGTTGCGTGCAGCGGTCTATTTGTTGAGCGGCCGCCGGCGGCGCCAGACCCAGGAATCGTCCCGCGGTTCTGCGACGGTTTGAAGGCCACGAAAGCCTCACGATACGGGATGATTTGGGGGCGGGAAGAGTTGAAAAAATCGGCGAAGCTGCGACGTTGACAGGCGGAAGTGCCTGTCCCACTTTGCGGTCGAGCGGATTGCGGGGAAAGTGGGGCAGGCGCTTCCGCCTGCCAACCGATTTCTTCGCACCTTCCGGGCTACGAAACGCCGAAACTTCGTGGGCGTCCCGCGTCGCTACAACGAGATTCGGGAGTGACTGCGCAGGGTTCTTTGTGCGGCAAACTGCCAGACCTGCCGACCCCACCCAGGTCCTCGCGCCCTCCTTGACAGGCCGTGCGCGGCTGGCCTACACTTCTGTAGGCTACCAAAAGGTCGGGCACATTGGGCAACGAAAAATCGGACGTTCTGCACGGCTCTCTCGCGCTCATGGTTCTTCGCACCCTGGATACATTGGGGCCGCAGCACGGGTGGGGCATCGCGCGCCGCATCGAGCAGATCAGCGGGGATACGCTGGCACTCAATCAGGGGACTCTTTACCCGGCTCTGCTGCGCATGGAACAGATGGGATGGATCAGCTCGAAATGGGGCGTGTCCGACAATAACCGGCGAGCCAGGTTCTATGCGATC
Source organism: uncultured Solibacteraceae bacterium (assembly GCA_964654065.1). Classification (GTDB taxonomy): domain Bacteria; phylum Acidobacteriota; class Terriglobia; order Bryobacterales; family Bryobacteraceae; genus Bog-375. The sequence goes on along the minus strand of CAZZHN010000084.1, from coordinate 17,494 downwards.
ACCGCGGCGGGGAGGAAGCAACTCGCCGCGGAGGCCGAAAACTGGGAACGGATCTCCGACATTCTCGGCCGGTTCCTGAGGCCGGCAGGCGAACCGTCATGACGCGTCTGCGCGTGCTCTGGCGCCGGCTGTCGGCTCTGTTTGACAAGGGAAACCTGGAACGCGACCTGACGGACGAACTCGATTTTCATCTTCAGATGGAGATTGCAGAGAACGTTCGCAAGGGGATGACGCCGCCGGAGGCGAGGTCGGAAGCTCTAAGGCGCTTCGGCGGACTCGCCCAGACCAAAGAGACCTATCGTGAAACGCGAGGATTACCCATGATGGATACCTCATGGCAGGACGTACGGTACGGTTTTCGCATGCTGGGGCGCAACCCGGGGTTCTCGCTGCTCGCGATCCTCTGCCTCACATTGGGAATCGGCGCGATCAGTTCGGTCTGCAGCTGGATCGAGGGGATCCTGTTGCGCCCGTTCCCGCTGGTAGCGCGTCAGGAAAGGATGGTCGCCCTGACGGGCTTCGACCGCAACGGGCGCACCGACGTTTCCTGGCCGGACCTCCAGGACCTGCGGCGGAACGCGACGCTGTTTGACGCCTTTATCGCCGAACACATCGGAGGCACTACGCTCAGCATTGGCGACCGCGCGGAGCGCGCCGCCGGCAGCGTGGTGTCGTCCAACTATTTCGATGCCCTGGGAATCCGCCCCATCCTCGGGCGCACGTTCGAACCGGACGAAGACACGGGGCATAACGCTCATCCGGTCACGGTGATCAGCTACCAGGCGTGGAAGGCCCGCTACCAGCGCGATCCGGCGATCCTCGGCAAGACGCAAAGGCTCAATGGAGTCGAGCACACCATCATCGGCGTCATGCCCGAAGGGTTCTTCGGAACCTTCGTCGGCTACGGATTCCAGTTTTGGGTCCCGGCCTCGATGGAAGACAGCTTTGAGGGAGGCGGATACAAGCTGGAGAGCCGGGATGCGCGATGGAGCGAGGGGTTTGCGTTTCTCAAGCCGGGCGTGACCATCGCGCAGGCGCAAGCGGAGCTTTCGGCGATTGCGAGCCGGCTGGCGGCGGCCAATCCGGAGACGAATCGCGGGCGGGGCTTCCAGCTGTATCCCTTGTGGCAAACGCCCTTCAACGGCGCCGGCACGCTGCTGCCCACCTTGCGGATCTCCCTGGTGGTGGCGGCCCTGGTGCTGCTGATCGCCTGTGCGAATGTCGGCAATCTGCTGCTGGTGCGGTCCTTTTCACGGCGGCACGAGATGACTGTGCGGCTGGCGGTGGGGGCTGCGCGCTGGCGCCTCTTGAAACAGCTCCTCACGGAAGGGCTGATTCTGTCGATTGGCGCTGCAGCCGGCGGGCTCCTGGTTGCTTACTGGTGCCGGGACCTGATCAAGCTGCTGTTCCCGGTTTCGCCCGGGATCCTGATCAATCTTCCCGCCGAAATGGATTGGCGCGTGATGGCTCTGAGCGTTTGTCTCTGCCTGGCCACGACGGTGCTGTTCGGGCTGGTACCGGCGCTGCAGGCGAGCAAGATCGACTTGGCCGCGGCCATGAGGTCCGAATCGGCCGGCGTGGTGGGAGGCCGAAGAAGCGCCTCGATCCGCTCGGGTCTGGTTTTGGTGCAAGTCTCGCTGAGCTTCCTCCTGCTGGTGGGAATGGGTCTGCTGTTGAAGAGTCTCCGGGCGATGCAGGATACGCAGACAGGCTTCACCACCGATGGCGTCTTGACGACCTCGGTCGACATGGTCTCCGCCGGCTACGAAGGGCCGCGAATCCGGAATTTTCAAGACCAGCTAGTGAGCCGCATTCAGGGCCTGGGCGGGGTCGACTCGGCGGTATGGGCGCGTGCGACGCCCTTCAGTAACCGCGGCTATCCTTCGGCGACCATCGCGGTGGATGGATTTGTGGTAGAGCCGGGCGAGCAGCCGGTATTGGACTACAACGAAGTCGGGCCGGGGTACCTGGCCACGATGGGGATTCCGCTGATCTCGGGCCGGGATATTGCGATCGCCGATAACGAAACCGCCATGCCGGTGGCCGTGGTCAACGAAACCATGGTGCGGCGATTCTGGCGCGGCGAGAATCCAGTGGGCCGGCGCCTGCAGGTGAAAGGGCGATGGCTGCGGGTCATCGGCGTCGCGAAGGACGCCAAGTATTCCAGCCTGCTGGAGAACTCGAAGCCGTTTTTCTACACACCGCTGCGGCAAGGCCCAGTGGGAGGACAGAGCCTGCAAGTCCGCTCACGGCTGGGCCCGGCCCGGTTCGCCACGGCCCTGGTGCGCCAGGTGAAGGCCATCGATTCGAACCTCGCGCCCGGCGAGGTGATCACCATGCGGGAGCAGGTGGATCGAACGAGCTGGAGCCGCCGCGCGACGGTCGATCTGCTCGCGATCTTCTGCGGTATGGCGCTGCTGCTGGCTGGAATCGGACTGTATGGCGTAATGTCCTACGCAGTCTCGCAGGGCACGCGCGAGCTGGCGCTGCGCATCGCCCTGGGAGCGGGCCCGGCTGATCTGCTGCGAATCGTGATGGCACACGGCCTCGGCCTCACGCTAGCCGGCGTTGGGATTGGCGCCGCAGCGGCTTTCGGACTCACGCGGCTGCTGGGGAACCTGCTTTACCGGGTTGGCCCGCGCGACCCGGAATCGTTCGGAGCTGCATTCCTGGTCATGGGGGTGGCAGCGGTGTTGGCGTGTTTCCTGCCCGCCTGGCGCGCCACCCGCACCGATCCGGTGCGCGCGCTGCGAGAGTCGTAGGAAGCTGCTGAAAGAGTCCAGCAAAGGCCGCTTGCAGCAATCGATGAACACACAGCCGCGCCAAAGGCGGCGCGCTATCCGGCTCTGGTATTCTCTTGTTACCGCAATAGAAAGGAGTCCGGTCGCGGCAGGAGCCGCGTGGTGATCTATGGGCCTCTCGGGGACTCCTCGTCCGGTGCTGCAGGTCTCCCGCATCCGCAAGACCTACGGGGCCACGGTGGCGGTCTCCGAAGTCTCCTTTGAAGTCAGCCAGGGCGAAGTGTTTGGCCTGATCGGGCCGAATGGCGCGGGAAAGACCACTACGATGGAGTGCGTAGAGGGGGTGCGCCGGCCGGACCAAGGCGAGATTTCGATCCTGGGGCTCGACCCGTTCCGCGATGTGTATCAGGTGCAGAACCGGATTGGGGTGCAACTGCAACAGGCGCAACTCCAGAAGCGAATCAAGGTCTGGGAGGCTGTGGATCTCTGGGCAGCTCTTTACCCAAAGCCGGTGGACGGTAAACGGCTGCTCGAACAACTCGGCCTCGCCGACAAGCGCAGCGCACTGTTCATGACGCTTTCGGGCGGGCAGAAACAGCGGCTGTTCATCGCCCTGGCGCTGATCAACGATCCGGAAGTGGTTTTTCTGGATGAGCTGACCACGGGGCTGGACCCGCAGTCGCGGCGGGCCATCTGGGACCTGGTGCGCGGTATCCGGGACCGCGGCAAAACAGTCGTTTTGACCACGCACTTGATGGAAGAGGCCGAGCGGCTGTGCGACCGGGTGGCGATCATCGAGCGCGGAGAAATCATCGACAGTGGGAGTCCTGAGGAACTGGTGGGGCGGCACTGTCCCACACGAACGGTAATCCTGGCCACAGAGGACGCACTCGCCGAAGAACGCCTGCGCGCGATTCCGCAGATGGAGACGGTGAACCGCCAGGGATCCGAACTCACGATGCAAGGGACGGGCGACGATTTCGTGACCGAAGTGATCCAGTGTCTCTCCGAAAATCGGATCAGGATCACAGATTTCCGCACGGTATTGCCCAACCTGGAGGACGTTTTTCTGAAGCTGACCGGCCGTTCGATTCGAGATTAGAGAGAGCTGAGACAATGCTGCGCGGACTCTGGAAGCTGACCTGGCTGGAGATCAAGATCTTTCTGCGTGAACCGCTCGGGGCCTTCGGAACGATCGTTTTTCCTGTGCTGGTTTTCGTTGTGGCGAGCCGATTCGCGAGCGGCCGGCTTACTTCCAGCTCGATCTCCGCGACTGGATTCGTGAGTGTCGAGCTGCCGGTTTTTGTGTCGGTGCTGATTGCGCTGAGCGGGGTGTTGTCGCTGGTGACGATTATCTCGATTTACCGGGAGGGCGGCATTCTCAAGCGGCTCCGGGCTACGCCGCTGCGCCCGCAGACCATTCTCGCCGCCCACGTGCTGGTGAAGCTGGCGCTCACGGCGCTCACCATGGCGCTGATGGTGCTCGCCGGCAAGCGCTACTACCCCATCCACGCGGGCTTCCCCATATTCGGGTTTACGGCGGCGCTGCTGATCAGCACGTGGAGCATCCTGTCCATGGGTTTTCTGATCGCGAGTATTGTGCCCACGGCGCGCTTTGCGCAACCGATCGGCGCGGCAATCCTGTATCCGATGATCGGTGTTTGCGGCCTGTTCGTGCCGGTGCAATTCTTGCCGCCGCCGCTGCAACTGGTGGCGCGAGTGGTGCCGCTGACGTACGCGGTCTCGCTGCTGGAGGGAATCCTGAAAGGCGAGGCGTGGTCGGCACATTGGGGCGACATTGCGGCGCTGGTTGCCGTATTTGCGATCTGCACGTCGCTTTCGGCTAAGGTGTTCCGCTGGGAATAGCGCGGGCTGCGCCTGCGGCCTCCTTCGGACCGCTACTGGATCACCTCGCGGCCAACGGCCATGTTTAACTGGGCGCTGGCGGAAAGGTAGGACCCCACCAGGTTGATATAAGCCACCTCGGTGGCGCGGTAGTCTCTTTGCGCATCCAGATAGTCCACCAGGGCGGCCTGGCCCCGCTGGTAAGCAAACGACATAGTGTCCCGGATGCGCGATGCCGTCTCGAGATAACCGTCCGTGGCGCGATACGGGCGCAACAGGTCCGCCGAACTCAACAGCGTGTAGTAGGCCGAATCGACATCGCTGAATACCTGCGCGGCCGCCGCGTCCTTTTGCCGCTGCGCGTGAGTGATGTCGATTTCGGTGCGCGCTTTCTCCCCCTGGTTCTTGTCGAAAATACGCAGCGGGATGTTGACGCTGACTCCCATATAAACCGCGATGGGGGGATTGTGCCCGAAGTCGACGCCGAACGTGGGATCGGTGGAGCCGTTGGAAACGGCCAGCTTGTGGTCGGTCTCGGCTTTATCGATGGTTTGAACGGCGGCCTTCAAATCCGGCCGGGCCGCCACCGCCGCCGCACGGAATTCTTCGAGGGTCATGACCTGCTCCTTGAACTCGAACGGGCCCGCCACGTCGAACTGGTTCACTGGCGTCCGGTCGTTGAGCAGCGTCAATATCGTGATCTTGGCGGTGCGGGCGTTGACGATGGCGGTCTGATAGTCGGATTCGTATTGCGCGCGCTGCAGGATGAGCCGGTCTAAATCCACCCGGGCAATGTCGCCGGACTTGAAGCGGGCGCGGTTGATCGCCAGCTCCTTGTCAAAGTAATCCAAGTTCTCCTTCGCGCTGGCCAGGAGCGCCTTGGCTTGCAAGGTCTGGACAAAGGCGCTACGCAGATTGAAAAGCAGCGTGCGCTCCAAGTCCAGCTGTTGGGATTCCGCGATGGCGGTGCCCTTCTGGGCGCTTTCCAGCCGCAGTTCGCGCTTGTGCTGCCGCTCGTGCAGATAGTCGAATGCGACCAGGGGGAAGGTGTAGGCAAACGGCCGGTAGGGACTTCCGGTGAAGGGGTCCAACTGGTCCAGGCCCACGGTGAGGTTCGGATTGGGCCGCAGATAAGCGGTGACTTCCTGTGCCTTCGATTCCTGGATGTTGAGCTGGCCCGCGCGCAGGTTGGGGTTGTCTGCCTCGAACTTGTCTTTCACCTGCTGCCACGTCAGCGCGGTCTGCCCGAATATTCCCGTGCACAAGCACGCGCCCGCGAACAAGGCGATTGATCGATGCCGGATGAATTGCCGCATGTTACTCCTCAAACCGTGTTCTCAGACCTGTAAGGTGTCGCCTTCGCGCGCCGTCAACGCGTAAAGCACCGGCGAAAGGAAAATCGACAGGAACAGCCGCGAGGCCAGGCCGGCCACGATCACGATGGCAAACGGCTTCTGCGAATCGCTGCCGATGCCGGTGGAAAATGCTGCCGGCATCAAGCCGAAACACGCCACCAGCGCGGTCATCATAATTGGGCGCAGCCGCAGCAGGGAGGCTTCGAGGGTGGCCGTCGGAATGTCCTTCCCTTCCAGGCGCAGTTTATTGATGAACGAATACAGAATGACGCTGGTCTGGACGGCGACGCCCATCAGCGCGACAAAGCCCAACATCGAAGAAACGCTGAAATTGGTGTGCGTGATCCACAGCGCCAGCAGTCCGCCGACGGGCTCCGTCACCATCACGCTGAGGAAGATGATGAGCGGGAATTTGAGATTCCCATACAAGGCGAACAGGATCAGGAGGATCAGAAGCGCGGTGAGAGGCAGAATGACCTTCATCTGCTCGCGCGACGAAAGATACTCTTTGTATTCGCCACCCCAATCGAACTGATAACCGATGGGAAGCTGGACCGCGGCCGCGACCTTCCGGCGGGCTTCGCTCACGGCGCTGGCAAGATCGCGGCCTTCCACGCTGAACTGGACTCCGATAAAGCGGGAGTTTCCCTCCCTGTAAATGAAAGAGGCGCCGCTTTCCACCTTGATCTCGCAGAACTGCGAGAGTGGCAGATACTGGCCATCGGGGGTGGCGATCAGCAGGTTCCGGATGGCGCTCTCGTCGCTGCGGTACTGCTCCTGCATGCGCACCACCAGGTCGAACTGGCGTTCCCCCTGAATCACCTGGGTAGCGGCTGAGCCGCCGATGGCGGTTCCCACCAGGGTATTGACGTCGCTCACGTTCAGGCCGAAGCGGGCCAGTTTGGCGCGGTCCGGCGTAATCACCAGGCTGGGCTGTCCCAACTCCCGCACCACGGTGATTTCCTTGATACCAGGAACCTTGTTGAGAATATTCTTGACCTGAACGGCTCTGTCTTCCAGGGTGGCCAGATCCGGACCGAAGATTTTGACCGCCAGCGAACTCTTCAATCCGGTTTCCGCCTCGTCCACCGCGTCCTCGGCCGGCTGAGTGTAGTTGAAGATGACGCCGGGATACGCGGCCAGCTTGTGTTGGATGGCTTCGATCAATTCGGGCTTGGTACGGATGCTGCCCTGCCACGTGCTGTCGTTGTAAGGCCTGAGGCCGACATAGAACTCGTTGTTGAAAAAGCCGGTCGAGTCGGTGCCGTCGTCGGGCCGCCCCAATTCGTTCGCCACCGTCGTGACCTGCGGAAAACTGGAGAGGAGATTCCGAATCTGCGGAGACAGCTTGGAAGCCTCTTCGAAGGAAATGGTGTAGGGCGTGGTGGCGCGCACCCATAGCGCGCCTTCGTCCAGGTGCGGCATGAACTCGCCGCCGATCAAGGGGATCAGGAGCAGCGAGGCGCCGAAAATCGTCAGGATGAGTGTCACAGTGATCAGCCGGTTGCGCAGGCACCAGCCGAGCATCCGGCCGTAAATGTCGCGAATCCATTCGTAGACCCGCGCCCTCGGCTCGTGCACGTGCTTGCGCAGGAAGAAGGCGCACAGAACCGGCAGCAGCGTCAGCGTGCACAGCAGCGAACCCAGCAGCGCGAACGACATGGTGCCGGCCATGGGCTGAAAAAGCCGGCCCGAAGGTCCGGCGAGCGCGTAGATGGGCAAATACGCCGCGATGATCACCGCGATCGCGTAGAAGATGGGCCGCTCCACATCATGAGCCGCCGCCCGGATCACGTCGAGGAAGTCGTAGTCCTCGCTGTAGTGGGCCGCCAGTTCGCGGAAAATGTTCTCCACCATGACTACCGAGCCATCCACGATAATGCCGAAGTCGATCGCGCCAATGGACAGCAGATTCGCGGGGATATGCCTCCAGTCCAGGCAGATGAAGGAAAACATCAGGGCGAACGGGATGGTGACGGCGACAATCAGCGCCGTGCGAACGCTGAACAGGAAGAGGCCGAGGATGATCAAGACCAGCACCATCCCGCGCAGGAGGTTGGCTTCCACCGTCTTCGTGGTCTCCTCGATCAGTCCCTGGCGGTCGTAGTACGGCACCACTTTTACGTCCGGCGGAAGCACGTGTTCGTTGAGTTCCCTGGTCATGGCTTCCACGCGCCGCAGAATCACCTGCGCCTGCTCGCCCACGCGCATGAGGATGACGCCTTCCACAGCCTCATCCTGCTTCATGTATCCGAACTGGCCGAGCCTCGGCGCGTAGCCGATTTCCACCCGGGCGATATCCTTGACGTAAACCGGAATCCCGTTCTTCTCCTGCAAAATGATGTTGCCGATGTCGGCCGTATCCCGCACCAGTCCCAATCCGCGGACGTAATAAAACTGTCCGCCCTGGGAATAGAAGCCGCCGCCCGCGTTGGAATTGTTGTTGCCCAGTTGTTGCGCGACTTGCGGCACCGTCACGCCGTAGGAGAACAGCTTGTTGGGATCGAGCAGCACCTGATACTGCATGGTGGTGCCGCCGAATCCGGAGTCGTCGGCGACTCCCTGGATGGAGCGGTAATGCCGCTCCAGCACCCAGTCTTCAATCACCTTCAGGTCCTGCGGCGACCGGTCTGGGCTCTGCAGGACGTAGCGGTAGATCAGTCCGCTCGGGCTGAACAACGGTGAAATGGAGGGCTGCAGGCCGGAGGGCACGGAAGCGTCGGCCATGCGCTCGAACGCCTGCTCGCGCACGAAATACGGGTCCGCGCCGTACTCAAAATTCATCTCAATGGCGGACAGGCCGTAGAGCGAGATGGAGCGCAGCGTATCCAGGCGTGGAATCCCGTTCATCTCGATTTCGAGCGGAATCGTGACCAGCCGCTCCACCTCCTCGGCGGCGTGGCCGGGCCACTGCGTGATGATTTCCACGTGCGGCGGCGAGAGATCCGGATAAGCGTCGATCGGCAGGTTGAAGAAGGAATACACGCCCCAGACCATCAGGGCCAGTGAGGCGATCACGATCAGGAAGCGCTGCCGCAACGCGAAGGAGACTATTCTTGCGATCATGCTGTTGGCGCCCTTATTGAATGGCGTTGGCGAACTGGAGGAAGAGACTGCCATCGGTGACGATGGTTTCCCCTTCCCGCAATCCACTGGTGATGGCGACCATGCCGTTCTGCTGCGGCCCTGTGGTGACGGAACGCTGGGCAAACTTGCCGGGCTCCACCTGGACGTAGACGATCGGTTCGTTTTTGTCGTCGCGCAACACGGCCGCCACAGGGGCCACCAGAATGTGGTTCTGCGTGCCGGTGCGGATCACCGCGTCGACGAACATGTCCTTCTTCAGCAGCCCTCCGGGATTCGCCGTCACAATGCGGACCGGCGTGGTGCGGGTGTTGGGGTCCACGAAGGAGCCGATGTAGGCGATAGTGCCGCTAAAGTTGCGGTTGAAAGATGAATTCGTCTCCTCGACCCGATCCCCAATCCTGACCGAAGGCAGGTCGCGATCGAAGATATGGCCTTGCACCCAGACGGTGGAAGTGTCGCTGATCTGGAAGCAGACGGTCTGCCCCGCCTGAATCAACATGCCGGGCGAAATGAGTTTCTGCACCACCACACCGGAGATGGGGGACCGGACGGCCAGCTCGGTATTGATGGATGTGCCCTGCTGCTCCGCCTGATCGATTTCCTGGGCTGTGATGCCGAAAATGCGCAGCGGCTGCAGGCTGTTCTGGACGTCGGTCGCAGCGTCGTTGTAGTCGGCCAGGCTGCTTTCGTAGTCCTTGGTGGCCACGGCTCCGCGGTCCAGCATTTCCTTCATGCGGTCGACAATGGTTTTGTTGAATCGCTCGCGGTTGCGGGCTTTGCGATAGGCGGCGATGGAGTTCGCGACATCCGGGCTCGATACGTAGAGCAGCGGCTGGTCCTTTTGCACCGGAGTGCCGACGTCCACCAGAATTCTGGCAATTGGCCCGTTGACCTGGGTGATGGCCTGCGTGGTGTGGTCCTGGTCCCAATCCACCGTGCCGGTCGTGTGGATAGCGACCCCCCAAGACGCGGTTGCAACCGGGGCAACCTTCAGATGAGCTAACTGATCCGGTGGCACGGTGAAAAAGCCGGCCGGCTTGCCGGAATCATCCGCGGGCTTGCTCTCCACCTTCTGCAACTCTCCGCAAGCGACTTGGGATAGCCCCAGCGCCGCCACCAGAACTGCGGGTATACACGCGGTTACCGGGAATCGCCGCGTGCCGATGCACGATGCTGCCTGCATGGCAAACTCTTCTCCTGATTTCCTGTTTCAAAGACATGACCCAGCGCCGCGCAAACGGCGAGGGTCATCCGATCGACAGTGAGGAGCTATGCGGAGGAGCACGCGAAGAGCTGGCGGTGAGCAGCACTTCGTGGACAGGCTGAAAGCTGGGCGCGGGAGCCAGCCACGTCACCAGGAAAACCGGTGTCACCGCCGCCGGCGCGTTGGCGCGCAGGAACGGCAGGGACCCCAAGTGACATACCAGGCAGCAATGCCCCTGCTGATGGTGCGATTCGTGCCTTGGGTCCACCGCAGCAGATTGGCCTGCGATGGTCATGCACAGCAGCAACAGAATGAGGAGGGCTCGCCGCAAAGGCCGCCCGCAACACGCCGTTCTGGTTAGTCCGCCGCCCGCTAGAGACACACGAATACTATTGCAACGTACGCTAATCCGTCCAGGTTACCAGAAAAACGGCGGTTAGGGGCCGCATCGGCAGTGCCGGTCCGGCGTCCCCCGCTGGCCGCGGCCGGCCTCAGGACTTGCCTCGCGGCAGGCGAGGAGTGAGTGTGCTGGCGGGCGCCGTGCCTTATACTAAGGCTGGCGGAAATTTGAGTACCTATCTGAATTCTGGGATAACAACCAGCTTGTTTTCAGCGCCTTGAGTTAGAATAGTCCTCTCTCCGCACCAGGATCTCAGGTAGTGCGGTCGAGGCGCTTTTGAGTCGCCCGCAGGAGCGGAATACATACGATGACCACGACAAGTCTTCTCAAAACTATCCCCCATTTTTCCCGGTTTTCCAGCGCCGCGTTCGCTCTGGCGCTCAGTATGGCGCCCGCGATGGCGCAGTTTGGGGGTCCGCCCAAGAAGCCGGCCGGCCCCTGGATGGACAAAACTCTTTCACCCGACCAGCGCGCCGACCTGGTGGTCAAGGAGATGACGCTCGATGAAAAGATCTCGCTGCTTCACGGCAACGGCTGGGAGGAACTGCTGGGCGGTCCCGACAAGCTGCCGCCGAGGGCCCTGGGCAATGCCGGATTCATCCCGGGCATCCCCCGTCTCGGGATTCCCGACATGCAGATGGCTGATGCCACGGTGGGCGTTACGCACTCGTCGGCGTTCGGCCGCTACTCCACGCCGCTGCCGTCGACGATCGCGGCGGCTGCGAGCTGGGATGGCAATCTGGCGCGCGAATATGGCGCGCTGATCGGCCGCGAGTTGCGCGACCAGGGCTACACCATGACGCTCGGCGGCGGCATCGACCTTGCGCGTGAGCCGCGCAACGGCCGCAACTTCGAGTACCACGGGGAAGATCCGATTCTGGCCGGCACCCTGGTGGGCGCGGAGATGAAAGCGCTCCAGGAACAGCACATCATCGGCGATCTCAAGCACTATGCCATGAACGATCAGGAAAGCGGCCGCTCCTTCGTCAACGTGAAGGTCGGCAAGCGGGCCATGCGCGAAAGCGACCTGCTGGCGTTCGAGATCGCCGCCAGAGCATCCGGCGCCGGCGCGGTCATGTGCTCCTACAACCTGGTGAATGGCGTTTATGCCTGCGAGAACGACTATCTCCTGAACGAGGTATTGAAGAAAGATTTCGGCTTCCAGGGGTTCGTGGTTTCCGACTGGAGCGCCACTCACAGCACGGCCAAGGCCGCCAATGCAGGCCTTGACATGCAGATGCCGGAATCCAATTATTTTGGGGAACCTCTCAAGAAGGCAGTCGAAAGCGGCGAAGTTCCCATGGCGCGCCTGGACAACATGGTGCACCGGGTTTTGCGCAGCGAATTCGCCGTGGGACTGTTCGATAACCCGCCGGATCGCCGCGTGCCCGACGTAGTTCACGGTCTGGAGACGGCCGAGCGCATCGCCGAACAGAGCATCGTGCTGCTCAAGAACGCCAACGGACAGCTGCCCTTGGCCGCCGCGAGCATCCGCTCGATCGCGGTGATTGGATCGCACGCGGACGCCGGCGTGCTCTCTGGCGGAGGCTCGGGGCAGGTGGACCCCATCGGCGGCAACGCGGTGCCGGCAGCGGGCGCTTTCGGTCAGGTCTGGCATCGGTCGTCGCCGCTGAAAGCGATTCAGGCCAAGGCGCCGGGCGCCAAGGTTGGATACGATCCCGGCATGGACGCGAAGGCGGCCGCGGCTCTGGCCAAGGCATCAGATCTCGCCATCGTGTTCGTCAACCAGCCGACCGGTGAAGGCGACGACGTGCGGAGCCTGGCGCTTCCCGGCCAGCAGAACGGGCTGGTCAGCGCCGTCGCGGCCGCGAACCCGCACACGATCGTGGTGATCGAATCCGGCGGCGCGGTGACCATGCCGTGGATCGATCAGGTCACCGCGGTGCTGGAAGCCTGGTATCCCGGCACGCGCGGCGGCGAGGCGGTGGCGAGCATCCTCTTCGGAGACGTGAATCCGTCGGCCAAACTACCGGTAACCTTTGCGAAGACCGAAGCGGACCTGCCCCACCCCAAGGGGATGGTGCAGCCTCCGCCGCGTCAGGGCGACATGAAGCCGATGTTTCCCGGCGCGCCCTGGATGGTCAACACCAGGCTGTTCGATGTCGAATACGACGAAGGTCTGCTGGTCGGTTACAAGTGGTATGACGCCAAAGACAAGCAGCCGCTCTTCCCGTTCGGCTATGGCCTGTCCTACACCACTTACAGCTACTCAGGGCTGAAGGTGTCGCCGGCACAGATCACGTTTGAGGTGAGGAACACCGGCGCCAGAGCCGGCGCCGAGATCGCCGAAGTGTACGCTACGCTTCCCCAGGCCGCGGGTGAACCGTTCAAGCGGCTGGTGGCATTCCAGAAGATCGCGCTCGCGCCTGGCGAATCGAAATCGGTGACGCTCGATCTGAACCCGCATTATCTGTCCATCTTCAACGAGGAGAAGAATGGCTGGGAGCTGGTGGCGGGCGAATATACGATTCAGGTCGGCGGTTCCTCGCGCGACCTGCCGCTGCGGGGCGCGGTGCATATCGACCGTTAGATACGGGCAAGCTAAAGCGTGCCCCACCAGGTTGCTCAGTAGCCGTCCAGTTTCCTGAGCGCCTGGCCTTCCAGACACTCGTACCCGCCGGCGCGTACGCCGGTGAATTCCTGCGTCACACCGCTGGGCCATTCGATGGTCAGGCGGGTGGCGGCGTCACGCGCTCCCAGGCCGAAGGTGAGCGCCGGTTCGGATTGCGACAGGTAGCTGGACCCGGTTTTGACCATGCGCGATTGCGTCGCTTCGGGAGTGGTCACACGCACCACGGCGCCGATGGCATCGCGGTTGGATTTCTTGCCAGTGAGCCGGATGCGCAGGGCGCGAAAGCCGTTGGTCACGTCGTTGCGATACAAGTAGGCGGGCCCCTGGTTGGTGGTGACCAGCAGGTCCAGGTCGCCGTCGCGGTCGAAATCGCCATAGGCCAAGCCGCGCGCCACCTTCGGCGCAGCGAAGCCGGGGCCGGCGGCGGCGGCGTCGTCGCGGAAGCGGCCCTGCCCTTCGTTGTGAAACAGGTGGGGCGGTTGTGCGTAGCCCACATTGCTGCGAATATGGCGGACGGTCTCGTCGATGTGGCCGTTGACGGCGGCCAGGTCCAGCCGGCCATCGAGATCGATGTCGAGGAACGCGCAGCCGAAGCCGAGACTCTCGCGCGAGGCCTGGCCCACGCCGGCCTTGATCGCGGCGTCCGAATAGCGGCCGGTCCGCGAGGGGCGATAGAGCGCCATCATCTCGTTGTCGAAGTTGGTGATGGCGATACCGTAGGCGCCGGAGTTGTCGAAATCGGCAGCGTCAATCCCCATCCCGGCGCGCGCTTTGCCATCCTCGCTAAAGGCGATGCCGGCGCGCACCGCCACGTCCTCAAAGGTGCCGTTGCGGAGGTTGTGGTAAAGCTTGTTGGGCTGGGTGTCGTTGGCCACCAGCAGATCCAGCCAGCCGTCGCGGTCGTAATCCACCAGCGCCACGCCCAGCGACTTGGAGGTGCTGTCGAAAATGCCGCTCTTGGCCGTCACATCTTCAAAGGTTCCATTGCCCCTGTTGTGAAACAGCCAGCAGGTCTCGCCGTGGTAAGCCTCCGGCGTGCAATACGATTTTCGATGGCCGTCCACGCTGCAGAACACGTCGCGCTCCGGCGACCACTTCACGTAGTTGCAGACCAGCAGGTCCAGAAAACCGTCGCGATCGAAATCGAACCATGCCGCCGATGTGCTGAACGCCATGCGGCCGCCCAGACCGGCTTGCTCCGTGACGTCGACAAAACGGCCCTGGCCGGTGTTGCGGAACAGCCGGTTCTGGCCCACGGCGGTGATCAGAACGTCGGGGAAGCCATCGTTGTTGTAATCAGCCACGGCCACGCCCATGCCATACATCTCCACCGCCAGGCCGGCGCGCTCGGTGACGTCGGTGAAGGTGCCGTTGCGGTTGTTGCGGTACAGCTTGAGGGTGCTGCGGCGGCGCTTGTGCCCCGGCCAGTCCATGCCGTTCACCAGCAGCAGGTCCAGCCAGCCGTCGCCGTCGTAATCGAAAAAGGCGCAGCCAGAGCCCATGGTTTCGGGCAAATACTTGGAGCCGAACGCGCCGCTGTTCTGGTGAAAGTCGATGCCCGCCGCGGCCGTCACGTCCACGAGTTGGAAACCGAGGCCGCTGCCCACCGCAGGAAACGACGGCGCCGCCAGTCCTGCCAGCCCGCCCAGAAACGCCCGCCGGTTCACGCGATGCTCACCAGGCCTTCACGGATGGCATAGACCACCAGTTCCGCGGTATTGTGAATGCCCAGCGTCTGCATGATGTTGGCGCGGTGGACCGCCACCGTGTTGGCGCTCAGGCCGAGCACAGTGGCGATGTCCTTGTTGGACTTCCCGTTGACAATCAACTGCAGAACCTCGAGCTCTCGCGTGCTCAGAGCCGGGGCCGCAATGGTGGTTTCTACCACGGCGCCCAACCGCGGATCTAAAACGCGGACGCCCCCGGCCACCTGTTTGACCGCCTGCACGAGTTCCAGGTCCATGGCGTTTTTCAGCAGGTAGCCGCGCGCTCCGGCCTCCAGGCAGGTCCGTACAAACGATGCCTCCGAATGCATGCTCAGCATCAGCACCGCCGTTTGCGGGCTTTCCTTGAGGATCAACCGGGTGGCTACCGCGCCGTTCATGCTGGGCAGGGCGAAGTCCATCACCACCACGGCGGGATGCAGGCGCGCGGCCGCCTCGACGGCGTCATGCCCGTCGCTGGCCTCGCCCAGCACCTCGATCTCGGAGTCGTCCTCCAGCATACGGCGAAAGCCGCGGCGCACCAGGGCATGATCGTCGACCAGCAATACGGTGATCGGTGGAGGCACTCATGCTTATGGTATGCCAGCCGAAGGGCGCGGCTCAATCAGACTCCCCCGAAGATACCGGAATAGCCGCGCCAAAACAGGCCCCCGAGGGCAGCCTTGCCTGGTACCTCCAGTACACTGTTATCCCTGCGCATATAACATAAAGGGCCTTGAAATCTGCATTGTCAGGGGTTAAGGATGAGACTGATAGGGCCAATTCCCTGCTTCGGCGGGTTTGTCTGAGAACCAGCAGCCGGCGACCGAGTGTTCCAACCGGGCTCGTGGCGGCAGACGCGCTTTGCCAGCTACCCAGCCCGCAATCAGGGTCCAGCACTATGGCGGAGATACAAATGAGAACGCAGGCACTTCTGTTGGTAGTCGGGGTCACGGCGTTTCTGGCCGGCTGTTCCAGCGGGTCTGCAACCGCCGACCCGGGAACGCCGGCCTTTCTGTGGAATGCCGCCGCGCAAACCTATCACAACGGCGACCTCGCCAAGGCCAACTACAACCTTTCCGAATTGCAGCAAAGCGACAACGTGTTCGCTCCCAGGGCGCGCATCTGGCAGGTTGTGCTCGCCGCGGGCATGGCGCGGGGCTATTCCGAACTGGCCGACGCCTACGAGGCCGGCGCCAAGTTCAATCGCGATAATTCGCTGCCGTTTCATAAGCAAGTGACGGATTTACGTGCGCAGGCCAACCACGCCGCCATGGATTTCACGCAGGCGGTGCACTCGTTTGCCGCGCAGGATCCGTCGGCGGACGTGCAGCTTAGCTTTGAACTGCCGCCCGGCTCCGCGGTCGAACCGCCCTCGCTGCGAAAAGTATTTGCCGGCATCATCCTTCCCGATGCCGAGGCGCAGGCGCTCGAAACCGCGATGGTGGAGCGCGGAGTCATCCGCGTGTTGTGCCTGGCCAATGGCGTGGGGGAAGACTCCGCCCAGGTGCTCGTGAAATATAAAGCGAACGAGGTCAAGACGTCGCGCGCCACCTTCCTCTACGCTGCGGCCAAGACCCTCTTCGAGGCATCCGACATCTTCGCGTCCAACCGGCTGGATCAGCCGCAGCGCCGCAAGGTGATGTGCGACGAAGCCCTGGTCGCCCTCAGCTCGGTTCCAGAGACCAAGGACAGCGTGCTGCTGGTCACCAGAATCCAAAACGTGCTGAGAAAGATTCCGGGCGCCTAGAACCGGAAAAGCCTGAACCACTCCGAGCGCGCAGGCCCGGCAGCCTGCCCCGGGCCACTCCGTTTATGCCTCCGCCAGCCCGTGCTCCGTGCCGCAAACGTTCACCTGCATGCCCATTTCGCGGAACATGGCGGCCTTGGCGGCCAGCGCAAAGTTGGCCCCGGCGGCATCGGGGGCGTACGCCACCTGGATATGGTTGGCCTTGTGCTTGGCCATCATCTGGTCGCGGGAGACGCCATACGTCACGGCATGCATCACAGGCCATTGCGGCGTGGTGATTTTCCAGCGGCGCTCAGTTTCCTCCGCCGGCAGGGCGATCGCTTTGGCGCGGCCGATGTCGGCATGAAGTCCGCCGCCCTCCACGTAGATGCGGCTCCAGACGATTTCGCCCGGCTTGCTGACACCCTTGATGCTGCCGCCGCCCAGGCGGAAGTACATGGGCGGCTGGCGCTCGCTGACCGCGCCCGCGTAGCCGCCGGCCAGATGACGGGGCGGCACGGAGCCGGAAATCTCGAACACCCAGACGAATTCTCCGCCGTATGCTTCGCCGTAGCGCACGTCGTGCAGCGTGGTTTCCGGGTCGTAGCCGAGCTTGCTCCAGACGCGGTTGGTGGCCAGCGCGTCCAGGCCGGCGCACTCGTCCACCTCGTTGAAATGGGGCAGCGGACGGCCGGCGTAAAGCACGCGCCCGTTGCCGGCGGCCTGGACCGGCGGCCGGTCCGTGTTGTTGAGCAGGCCCTCTGCCAGGTCGGACGCGGGCGCCAGATCCTTCAACCCCTGCTGATCTTGAATACCGATCACGTCGCAGCCGAAATC
>CAZZHN010000083.1:0-18663 GCA_964654065.1 uncultured Solibacteraceae bacterium | reverse complement strand
CGGGCTGGATTTACGCCATGGAGCCGCAGGATTACCAGGCGTGGCTGAGCGGCGGCCGGTCATTCGGATCGCTGGCGGACAACGGCGAGAAGCTGTTCCAGGACCTGGCCTGCGGCAATTGCCACAAAGTGGATGGCTCGGGCCGCTGCCCCAGCCTGGCGGGGCTATTTGGGAGGAGCGTGCAGCTGGCGGACGGCCGGACCATCAAGGCGGACGAAGCCTACCTGCGCGAATCCATTCTGCAGCCCAACGCGAAGATCGTAGCCGGGTACCAGCCGCTGATGCCCACCTTCCAGGGGCTGGTGACCGAGGAAGGCGTGCTGCAACTGATCGAATACATCAAATCTCTTACGCCGCAGCCGGGGGCCGCGACCGGAACGACTCCGGGGGAGATCAACGTGAACCCGGGCGCCGCCACACCGGCGCTCAGCAACCATTAGCCATTATGAATACCGCTGCGATCGAAGAACGCGAGCATTACCTGAACGCCGGCTACACCCTGAAAAGCTGGCTTCTCACCAAGGATCACAAGCGCATCGCGATCCTGTATCTCATCACCGTAACCTTCTTCTTCTTCATCGGCGGCATTTTCGCTTCGCTGATCCGCGTCGAGCTGCTCACGCCGCAGGGCAACCTGGTTTCTTCAGAGACCTATAACAAGCTGTTCACGATGCACGGGATCGCGATGATTTTCTTCTTCCTGATCCCCTCGATACCGGCGACGCTGGGCAATTTCTTCCTACCGATGATGATCGGCGCGCGCGACCTGGCATTTCCGCGCATCAACCTGCTGAGCTGGTACCTGCTGGTGATCGGCGGCGGCTTCGCGCTGTTTTCGATGCTGGCCGGCGGCGTGGATACCGGCTGGACGTTTTACACGCCGTACAGCACGACGTATTCCAATACGTGGGTCATCTCCACCGCCCTAGGCATTTTCGTGGCGGGCTTTTCCTCGATTCTGACGGGGCTCAACTTCATTGTCACCGTGCATCGCATGCGGGCGCCCGGCATGACGTGGTTCCGCATGCCGCTGTTCGTCTGGGCCAACTACGCCACGGCCGTGATCCAGGTGCTGGGGACGCCGGTGATCGCGGTGACGATCGTGCTCGTGTTTTGCGAGCGCGTCTTCCACATCGGCATTTTCGACCCGGCGCTGGGCGGCGACCCGGTGCTGTTCCAGCACATGTTCTGGTTCTATTCGCACCCGGCGGTATACATCATGGTGCTGCCGGCGATGGGTGTGATCAGCGAAATCATCTCGGTATACTCGCGCAAGCCGGTGTTCGGCTACCATTTCGTCGCCTTCTCGAGCATGGCGATCGCCGTGATCGGCTTCCTGGTCTGGGGCCACCACCTGTTCGTCAGCACGCAGTCGGTGTACGCCGGGCTGGTGTTTTCGTTCCTCAGTTACTTCGTGGCGATCCCGTCCGCGGTGAAGGTCTTTAACTGGACCGCGACCCTGTACAAGGGCTCCATTTCCTACGCCACGCCCATGCTGTATGCGTTCGGCTTCATCGGCCTGTTCACCATCGGCGGCCTCACCGGGCTGTTTGTGGCCAGCCTGGGCTTCGATGTGCACGTGACCGATACATACTTCGTGGTGGCGCACTTCCACTACGTGATGGTGGGCGGCACGATCATGGCGTTTTTGGGCGGGCTGCATTACTGGTGGCCCAAGATGACGGGGCGGATGTATCCGGAGAACTGGGCGAAGCTTTCGGCGGCCATCATCTTCGTGGGGTTCAACCTGACGTTCTTCCCGCAGTTCATTCTGGGATATCTCGGGATGCCGCGGCGCTACCACGTCTATCCGGAGGAATTCCAGGTGCTACACGTGCTGTCGACGGCGGGCGCTTCCGTGCTGGCGGTGGGCTACCTGCTCCCGATGGTTTACTTCATGTGGTCACTGCGCTACGGCGAAGTGGCGGGGGGCAACCCGTGGGGCGCGACCGGCCTGGAATGGAAGACGCAGTCGCCGCCGCCGGTGCACAATTTTGACGAAATCCCGGTGGTGACGCACGAGGCTTACGATTACAGCACCGTGGCAAAAGAGGTGATCGAAGTTGGCTGAACAGGCTCACGCTCACGAGGAATCGCTCGCGCTGCGCGAGCAGTTCGATACCGCCGAACAGCAGAAGGAATCCTCCACCTTCGGGATGTGGATCTTCCTCATCACGGAAGTGATGTTCTTCGGCGGCCTCTTTCTGGCATACACGATTTACCGCAACACGTATCCGACGGTGTTCGGAATGGCGTCGACGTCGCTCAACGCGGTGATCGGAGCGCTCAACACCGCGGTCCTGCTGTGCAGCAGTTTCACGATGGTAATGGCGGTGCGCGCGGCGCAGCTGGGAAAGCGCAAAGCGATCATCATTTTCCTGATTCTGACCCTGTTGCTGGGGCTGGTCTTCCTGGGAGTCAAGGCGTACGAGTGGAACGAGAAATACGTGGAGCATCACATTCCCGGCGCGCACTTCCATTTCGAAGGCACGGCGGAGCAGGGCCCGGCGCAGCTGTTCTTCTCGCTTTATTTCGCCATGACGGGCCTGCACGCGCTGCACATGGTGGTGGGCGCGGGCATCCTGTCCTGGCTGCTGTATCACGCAGCGCGGGGGCGGTTCACGGCCGAGTACATGACGCCGGTGGATATCGCCGGCCTGTACTGGCACTTCGTCGACATCATCTGGATTTTTCTGTTTCCCCTGCTGTACCTGATTGACCGGCACATGAGATAGCCATGAGCGAACACGTCGATTCCGTCAAGACTTATACGGCCGTCTGGCTGATCCTGCTGATTCTCACCGGCGTCACCACGGCGGTTGCCTACGTGGATCTGGGCGCCTTCAGCGTGATGGTGGCGCTCTTCATCGCCGCCGTCAAGATGCTGCTGGTGGCGCTGTTCTTCATGCACATGCGGCACAGCACGAAGCTGACGCAACTGGCGGCCGCGGGCGCGTTTCTGTGGCTGTTCATCATGATGGCATTCACGCTGGCCGATGTATGGACGCGGGGGCTGGTGGGCACGCCGGGGCGGTAGGCGGGGGCAAACGGGAAAACGACGGGGGTAAGAAACCGGCGGCAAGACCGCCGGCGCTACCAAGAAGAGCCGAGACGACTCTCGGCTCAGCAGGCTGACAGCCTGTGCCACGATTAAAACGCGCGAGGGAGGGGCGGGGCTGCCAGGAGCACGGGCGAAGCGCCGATGCTCACAGTGGTTCCCTCGATCGGCGTGCCGTTGCCGAAGATGTCGTGCTGGGACGTGGCGTGCAGGCCGGCCTGGATGGGGAACTGCACCGTGGCGAATGGATTCCACACAATCAGCGCGTGATTGCCGGCGGCCAGGGTCAGCCCGATCTGCCACGTGCCCGAGGAATCGATGGAAGCGCCGGTGAGCGAGGCGCCGTGCAGCCAGTTGAGCAGGATGCCGAACGCGCGGCCGGCTTCGGTGAGCACTCGCGGGTCATTCTCTTCGGTGCCGACGTAGAAGGTGGTCGCCTTGCCCCAGGCATACCAGTCGAAGCGGATGGAACCGAAGGCGAGGTGGACGAGATACTTGCGCACCAGGTAGGCGGCCGCCAGATCCTCCGGGGCGGTGGTGTTGTCGCCGGTGGCTCCTTCGGTGGCCCAGACGGGAATCGAACTGACGCCGTGCGCGGCCATCACCAGGTTGACGTTGGCGATCGCGGCCGCGGCTGACTCCGGCGGCGTTTCGTAAAAGTGATAGGCGATCTGGTCGATATTGGATGCGATGCCGGCTTGCAGGAGCTGGTCCAGGTAGCCAGCCTCATAAGGCGCGGGCGAAAGAACCGTATTGCCCGGGTCGACGGATTTGAGAATGCTGTAGGCTTCGGCAGTAAGCTCCGCCAGTTCGGCCACGGTGCCGGTGTAATAGGTAGGATCGTTTGGCTCGTTCCAGATCTCGTAATAGCGGATGCGGCCCTTGTAGCGCTGGGCGACGGCGGTGATGTAGTCGCGCCAGTACTGATTATCGGTGGGTGGAGCGGGAGCTCCCGCTCCGACGTAATTGACGTCGTCGGGATTGGTGGAGGCCCAGGGAGGCGTCTGGCCGAGGGTGAGCAGAATGTCCTGGACGCCGTGCTGCTCCGCGGCGGCCACCCAGGTGTCCAGCGGCTCCCAGTTCCATACGCCCTGCACGGGCTCGAGCGACGTCCACGACGTGCCGGAGTCCCACAGGCGCAGGGTGCCGAATCTGGCGGCAGGCCAGGGTACGCCGCCGGTGACCGGGGCGCCGGTGGAGTCTGTGAACTGCACATCGTCCACCCAGAACGTGCCAGGTTGCGTCGCTTGGAACATGAGCAGGATACTGCCGGTATCGTTCACCTGCCCGCTGACGGAGAATTGCTGCCAGGTGCTGGTGAGCGCGGCCTGCGTCTGCCCGCCGTAATGGGTGTAGGGCGAATTGGCGTCCTGCAGAATGAGGTTGACGGTCATTCCGGTGTCGCCCCGCAACCAGGCGCTGAGGGTGTAGGTTTGACCCGGAATCACGGTCATCGATTCCGCCAGCTGCACAGCATCGCCGGGGGGAACGGCTTGCACGCTGACCTTTTGGGAGGCGGCGCCGCTGTGCGGGTTACTGGAGTCCTGGGAATAGGCGACGGTGGGGTTGGGAACGCCCCACGAAGAGTTATCGTACCAGTTGACCGCGATCTGGCCCGAGATCGGGTTATTCACTCCGGCCGAAACATAAGGCGGTTCGAAGCCGCTATTGAGAAGGCGGCTCTGCAGGAAGTTCTCCACGTGCATGCCGAAGAACGAGGCCGGAATGGGGCCGATACGGGGCGCGGGTGAGACCGCGCCGGGCGCGAAAGACAGCGCGAAGTCATCCGCCCAGACGGTGCCGGGAGCGTCGATCACGACCATCAGATAGGCGGTCTCGTTGGTGGTGATATAGCCGGTGGTGGTGAGCTGCTGCCAGTCCGCGGCCAGGGCCAGCGAGCTTTGGATGTAGGCGGCATAGGGCGCGGCGGCCTGCTGGACCACCAGCGAAGCCTGCAGGCCGGGATCGCCGCGCAGCCAGACGGAGGCGGTATAGATGTTGCCGGCCTGCAATGGGAACTGCTGGTAGAACTGCACGCGGCCGGTGCCGACGCTGGTCACCACCACCTTCTGGCACGCCAGTCCGCTATGCGGGTCGTTGTTCTCTTCGGAGTATTGGACCGTGGGGTTGGCCCAAGCCGAATTGTCGCTCCAGCCGTTGGCCAGCTCACCGGAAATGGCGCCGCCGTTCAGATTGACGGCGCTGTACGGCGCTTCCATGCCCGGGTTCACCAGGTCTACCGGCGTGGATGCGAGCGCCGCGGAGGCGCAGAGGGCGGCGGCCGCGAGCGCGGCGCAGCGCCCGGCGGTGGTTTCAGGGCCGCGGCCACTGGAATATTGCAGAATGACCGGAAGCGTGCGCCCGCCGTAGCCCGCGGGGGCCGCGGGGGCCGCGGTACGCCGCCACCAGAAACCCACCTCAGTCAAGCGGATACTCACCTCCCACTTACTTCCATTATGAGCTGCCGGGTATGAGCTGCCGGGCACTCTACTTTGGCAGGCGATGTACCGCGGGTCGCACCGGGAGAGAAGCGGCTCCAAAGCTCCTGCAAAGCTTGACAGGTCCCGGTTCTCCAGTACATACTTGACACGATTTGTTTTAGCCATCCTTTCCGCCGCCGGCCGGCGCCGGCGGTCCAGTGTGGGAAACAGAACGTTGGAGGAAGCTGATGAAGCAATGCCTGGTTCTAGCGGCTCGCGCGTCCGGTCCGGCGCGCATGGCGCTGGCGATCTTACTACTCAGCTCTGCGGGACTAAAGGCCTCGACTTCGATCTGCGCCTCGGTGGGCGGTAACCTGGTATTGAACTGCGGCTTCGAGACGGGGGACTTCACGAACTGGACCGTGGGCGGCGCGGTCTCGGGTGGTTTTGACGGAAACTTTTTCGGCGTGCAGGGCGATCTGAACAACCCGCCTTTGGGCGCGCCCGTGCTGGGGCCGGTGAACAGCGGCGATTGGGCCGCGTATTTCGGAACCGACGTCACGCAGACGATCGCCCCGATTACGCTGAGCCAGACGCTGACGGGCCCGGCCGGCGTTCTCTACACGATCTCCTTTTACATCGATCAGAACGCGCTGTCGTCGGACAATCTGTTCAGCGTGACTTTCGGCGGCGACGCCATCACCAGCGTGACCAACATGGCGCCGACGGGCGGCTATGCGTTCGAGACGTTCACCTATGGCGACACCAGCGTGGTCAACCCGGTGCTGGAGTTCTCGTTTCAGAATCTACCGGACTATTTCTTTTTGGATGACGTGGCGGTGACCACGTCCACGCCGGAGCCTTCCGGAATGCTGCCGGGCAGTTTCGCCCTGGGGCTGCTGTTGCTGGCCGGGCTGAGGCGGCGCGCGCTCGCGGCGGGAAAACGCGGAAATTGACACACTTCGGGAGGGAACCGGCATGAGGCCGAACAGGAACTGGCTGAAACTGCCGCTGGCGGTGCTGGCGTGCGGAGCGCTGGCCATTCAGGCGCAGAATCTGATTACGCAGCCCATCAACACCGCCGTGCGCGTGACGCTGGCGGGCAATACCAGGCCGGAAGCCACGCCGGCCAGCGACCTGGGCCCGGTGGCGGACAGCCTCGTGCTGCCGCACCTGCAGCTCCTGCTGGGACGGAGCGCCGCGCAACAGGCAGCGCTGGACTCGTTTCTGGCGAGCCTGAACAATCCGCAGTCGCCGAACTTTCACCAGTGGATCACCGCCGCCCAGTTCGCGCAGCGATTCGGGCTTTCGGCGCAGGACCTGAACACGATCAGCGGATGGCTCCGCTCGGAGGGCTTCACGGTCAATCTGACTTACCCGCACGGCGCGATCGATTTCACGGGCACGGCGGCGCAGGTGCGTTCCGCCTTCGGCACGCAGATCGTCAACCTGAGTGTAGACGGGGTGGCGCACATCGCCAACATTTCCGATCCCAGCATTCCGGCGGCCCTGGCGCCAGCGGTGAAGGGCGTGGTCTCGCTGCATGACTTCCGGCCGCATTCCAACGCCATCCCGGTTTCACCGGAGTACACGTACACCAGCGGCAGTTCCACCGAATACGCGCTGGTGCCCCAAGACGTGGCGACCATCTACAACCTGAGCCCGTTGTTCTCGGCGGGAATATCGGGCCGCGGCCAATCGATTGTGCTGATCGAGGACACCTTTTTATATTCGCTGGGAGACTGGACCACGTTCCGCAAGACGTTCGGTTTGTCGCTCGCATATCCATACGCCACGCTGACGCAGGTGGCGCCGGCGCCGTCCAGCGGTCCGAATAACTGCACCACGCCGACGGTCAACGCGGATGACGGCGAAGCGACGATCGATGTCGAGTATGCGTCTGCCGCGGCGCCGAACGCCACCATCATTCTGGCCGCCTGCGCCAGCAGCACAACCTTCGGCGGGCTGATCGCGCTGGAGAACCTGCTGACGCAATCGAGCCTGCCGTCGGTGGTGAGCATCAGCTACGGGGAAGCCGAGGCGGTGAACGGCGCGGCCAACAACGCGGCGTACGCGGCCGCGTATTCGCTGGCCGTCAGCGAAGGGGTGTCGATTTTCGTATCCTCCGGCGACGAGGGCGCGGCCAGCGCAGACGCCAACGCCAAGTTCTCCACCCACGGCATCGGGGTGAGCGGCTTCGCTTCGACTCCTTACGATGTTTCGGTGGGCGGCACCGATTTCAGCGATACTTACCAGGGTGTGAACACGACTTACTGGAATGCCGCTAACTCGTCCAATTACGGTTCGGCTCTATCTTACATTCCCGAGATTCCCTGGAACGATTCCTGCGCCAGCCAGTTGATCGCCCAGTTCGTCAGCGGGTCCAGCGTGACGTACGGCTTCGGTGGATTCTGTAACAGCCTCAAGGGGAGAACCACTTATCGCACGACCGCGTCCGGGAGCGGCGGGCCCAGCGGCTGCGCCACTGGCGCTCCTGCCACCGGCGGAGTCGTCGGCGGGACCTGCGCCGGGTACGCCAAGCCGAGCTGGCAATCGGGCCTGTTCGGCAACCCGGCCGACTCGGTGCGCGACATTCCCGATGTGTCGCTGTTCGCCGCCAATGGGGTCTGGGGCCACTATTACGTGGTCTGCTTTTCGGACCCGAGCAACGGGGGCAAGCCGTGCCTGGGCGCGCCGAGCGGATGGTCGGGATTCGGCGGCACTTCGATCTCGTCGCCGATCATGGCGGGCATTCAGGCGCTGATCAACCAGTACACCGGCTCGTTGTGGGGCAATCCGAACACGGTGCTCTACCAGCTGGCCAACAACGAGTACGGCGTCAGCGGCACCACGGCCTGTAATTCGAGCCTCGGCAATGGCGCCGCCAGCAGCTGCATCTTCTATGACGTCACGCTGGGCGACATGGACATCCCCTGCACGGGGACCAACAACTGCTTCCGGCCCTCCGGCACCTACGGCGTGCTTTCGACCTCGAACTCGGCCTACCAGCTGGCATACGGAACCACCTCCGGTTGGGACTTCGCCACCGGTATCGGCTCCGTGAACGCCTACAACCTGGTGACGCAGTGGATGACGGGCGTGGAAGCAGTGTCGCAGAGGTAATCGGGGCTAGACGGGGGGCGGAGGGATTGCCGATCGACTCCGCGCTGCGTTGGCGAACAAAGATCACGCAGTTCGCCAGGCCCCGTTTCCAGAAAAGTGGAAACACGTTGCCTGTCACGGGTTCTCTGGAAGAACTAGCGCGCCATTCATATTGCGGCCTAACGAATGCTCGCCGGCTTCGTCAACTCAAACCAGGAGATCGTCATCCATGATTCGACCAGCCGCCGTTTTGCTTTTGGGAGCCTTCTTGGCATTCTCGCAGGATCACCAATCCATGGTGAATGAGCACGGGGACCATGTGATGGGCTTCTCGCATGAGAAGACAACCCATCATTTTGAGCTCAATTACGACGGTGGCCTGATCGACGTCCGGGCGAACGACGTGAAGGACATCGAGAGCCGCGACCAGATCCGGAGTCACTTCCACCACATCGCTAAAATGTTCGCGGATGGTAATTTCAATGCGCCGATGCTGGTGCACGGCAAGGACGTTCCCGGCACGGCCACCATGACCCAACTCAAGGATCAGATTCACTGGGACCTGCAGGAAACCGCGCGCGGGGCGCGGCTGAAGATCACGGCTGACAACGAGCCCGCGCTTGACGCCGTTCATCAGTTCCTGAAATTCCAAATCGAAGATCACAAGACGGGTGACTGTACGGCCGTGCATTAGCCCACCGTCCCGCGCGGTCGAAATGCGCCAAATCAATCCTGGCACCTACACTAGGGATTCCGCTCCCCTTCAGTTGAATGATAAGGTGAGACAGGACCATGACGGGCCTTCAATGGTTGTCACTGATCGCCATCTTTTTTGCGACTAGCCGAATCAGCGTCGTCACGGGCAGCACTTCGCTGGCTGGCTCCCTGTCCGGTGCATTCTTGCTGCTCCTGATTCCGCAAAGATCAATCCCCCTCATCGTATCCGGCGCCATGATCGGGGTTGCCATTTTTTCCATCGTCTATCGGAAGTCAGGAGCGCAGGAGTTCAGTGCGGCAACGTCGCCCTCAGCTGAGATGGCTGGCTATGCGTTGACGATCCTGCTGGGCATCTACGGCGGTTTCTTCAGCGGTGGTTATGTGACGATTTTGACGGCTGTATATGTGGCGCTATTTCGACTGCCTTTCGTGGAGGCTGTCGCCACGAACAAAATCATCAACGTCTTCTCCTCTGGCGCTGCCACGATAGTATTCGTATGGCGGCATCTCGTGGATTTCCGCTTGGGCATTGTCCTTGCGATCACAATGTTCGCTGGAGCCTTAGTCTGAGGCAGGCTTGCAATCAGACTAGGAAACCAGTGGCTGAGACGCATCTTTCTGGCCGCCGTCTGGGCGCTCGGGCTGAAAACGCTATTGTTGGATGTAATTTTCAAGAGCCCGGGCTGCAGCACGCCGGCGCAGGCGGAGTGATTCTGGTGGCTCGCCAGGCCGCCTACCGATAATAATAATTGACGCTCGCGTGGGACGCCAGCATGGATCACTCTTACGGGATGCTGACTCACTCCTCAAGCACGACGCCTCCGAAAACCGGGCGCCCCCCAAGTGAGATGAAGAAGGCGTAAACTGCTATCGCAGCCATCAGCAGAATTGCGGTCAGACTGATCCCTGCATACCAAGCAGACGATTGGGTCGTCAGAGGAAAATTCCCCAAGATACCGTTGAAGACTCCTTGAGCCGCAAAGGCCAACAAGCCGAAGCGGATCAACAGAAATACCAGCAGACACCAATAGATCAGAGAAATCGCCAGGACAACGGGGGCAAACTGGCTCAACGCTGCCTCGAGGAACGTAAACAGAAGGACAAATGCGGCCGCTGCCGCCCACTCTTTGCGCAGCAAAGCCCGGAGAAGGACGAGGACAAACAGCAGCGCAAGCGGGATAACAAGCACCGGGCCCAAGCTTAGGGATAGGTCAGAGATTATCGCGCGTGCGCCCAGAAACTCCCACTGCGGACCCGAATATGGCTGTGGCGGAGCATAGCCGAGCCAGGAGGGAATAAACCACCCGAGTCGGGAAAGAGCATCACCAAACGCCGCCACGAGACAACCGGCAAGCACATCGCGTCCCACGATTGGATCCCGAAAGCCTCCCGCGAGCAAGCGACTCCAGGAAACCAGCGAGCCGGGCCAGCGCCGGCGCACATAGGGCTCCAAGGCGATGTATAGAGTCCAGAGGAAAAAGGAGGAACCACATCCCCAGACCAAGAGCTGGGTGAAAAGCGCGACTTCGCCGAAGTCCGGGACGTGATGTGCGCCAAAGAACGCGGCCACCCCATAAGCCACGAAAGCAAAAGCTGCCAGCCGAAAAGCCCCACGACGATCGCCCCGGCCCAGATGCAGGTTCCTTCGAGCGAACATTGCGCCGACGATCAGCACCGAAAGCAACAAAACACTGAGAATCACAAAGAATGCCCGTTCGCCGGCGGTCGGCTGATACGGCTGCATGCGTTCGGGACGGGTCCAGGGGCCAATCAACTCGAAGTAGACGGGCTTACCCCGAGATGCCGCGGCCTCAATCCGCATTGCGACATTGGGGCGCTCGGCCAACGATCCTGTCCACGCTGCCCGCGAGTCGCTATTAACAGGAGGGGCCCAGATCGGCTGCGATGGCGGCCACTTGGACGGATCGAGCCCCGCGGCGGCGAACACGACTGCCCAGTCGGGCGACGACGCGGCGCCTGCCGGTTTCTCAACCTGCGGAGGAACTGCGATGAGCTGCGTGAGACGGCCGCGCGGATTGAGCCGGAGCAGCGTCATCCCCGACACATCCAACGGGGGGTCGTCCGTCCATATGGATCCCAACAAGGGTGCATCGGAGAAGAAGGAATGAGCCGCGAGTGGGCGGGGGCTGCCGCGACACCAAAACATGAACGCCCCGGTCTCCAGGTTGTCCCAGCGCGTCCTGGATCTGTCGTGCTCCGCGATATAGCGTAAAAACTCCTTCCCCTCGTAGAACCCAATCGCCGTGTCCACCGGCCGTTCGGAGTAGCCGGCGC
The DNA here is from genome assembly GCA_964654065.1 of uncultured Solibacteraceae bacterium. GTDB lineage: Bacteria > Acidobacteriota > Terriglobia > Bryobacterales > Bryobacteraceae > Bog-375. Next base: position 7,071 of record CAZZHN010000083.1, on the reverse strand, counting down.
TCTGCAGAATGTCTCGCGCGCGTTGCGAAAGCACTTCGGGCGGCGTTTCGAGTGGCACACGCCGGTACAGCATGGTTTGTGCACTCATCAGGATCGCAGCGATGACTGACACAATGGTCCCCGCGAGGCAGGCCCATGCGATTGCCGGACGCAGGCCTCCGGACTCGCCCGCCGCGGCGACCATCTCTGGCGACGGTGTTTCCCCCGCAGCCAGCGCCGCGGCAAGAGGATCGCCCCCCGGCAGTGCCGCGGCAACCTGCAGCGCCGAAGCGGGGCGCTTCGCCGGATCCTCGGCCAGGCAGCGGCGAATTACCCGCTCCACTTCGGGGGCCAGGTCCGGGTGGCTCGAATCCGCGGAGGGGCGCTTGCCTGTGAACACCTCGTGCAGAACCACGCCCAGCGCATAAATGTCACTGCGCGACGTCACCTCCTGGCCGGATCGCTGCTCGGGCGCCATGTACGCGGGCGTTCCGCTGCGAATGTCCTTCACTTCGCCGGCCACGCCCGCCAGACCGAAGTCGGTGATGCGCAACTGGCCTAGCCCGTCGAGCATGATATTGCCTGGCTTCAGATCGCGGTGGAGCACGCCTTTGTCATGCGCGGCCGCCAGACCGGCGCAAAGCTGGCGAGCAATTTCCAGCGCCTTGTCGGGCGGCAGCCGCCCAATGCGCCGCAGCAGCGAGGCCAGATCCTCGCCGTCCACGTATTCCATCGATAGATACGGCGAGCCCTCGACTTCGCCGATATCGTATACCCGGCAGACGTTGGGATGGGAGACCTGCCGCGCGATGCGCACTTCGTTGCGGAACCGGGCGAGCCTGCTCTCATCAGATGCCCATTCGGCAGGAAGGAACTTGAGCGCCACCGTCTGGCCCAGCAGCAGGTCGTTGGCGCGGTATACCTCGCCCATGCCGCCTCGGCCCAGCAAACTCACCACCCGGTAGCGCTGTGCCAACAACGTTCCCGGTGGGAACCGGCCCTCATCCATGCTCGAAGAGGAAGCGGAACTGCGCGGCTGATGTATGGTCCCGGTGTCAGCAGTCCGTGCCCCGTCCACGGGCGTGCCGCACTTCCCACAGAACTCATGGTCCGGTGGTACGGTGGTCGCGCATGACGGACAACGCCTCACGTGCTTCCCTTCCCAGCAGCTAGTGTTTTAGGGGCGAATTGCTCTAGCGATTGTACAACGGAGCCGCTGTCTGGGCGGTTTGGCGACACGTGATGGCTGTTTCAGGAGATCAACGATGGGGGATCTGGGGAAAAGCTACGAAACTGCGATAGTGGAGCCGAGATTTGGGGAGTTTCGTAGCCTGTCCCCATATCATCCTGCGTTCCCGAGATTCCGGCCGGAGGCGGCGGAGGTTTACCGGTCGACTCCCGCAGCGTGGGCCCGGCGAACAAAGATCACGCAGTTCACCAGGCCCCGTTTCCAGAAAAGTGGAAACACGTAGCCTGTCACGGGTTCCTTGACGGGTTCCTCCGTCACGGGTTCCTCCGTCACGGGTTCCTCCGTCACGGGTTCCTCCGTCACGGGTTCCTCCACGGCAGGATTGGTTCCTCCCCACAATCGAGTTCGGCGTCCCACAGGATTAAGATACGAGTGGTGGGAGTCATGTCTGAATCCTTAAGGTCCGCAGTCGCGGCTTTTTTCGTGATGGCCAGTGGCGTCTCCGCTCAGTCCACTGCAACGAGACCAAGCTTTGCCGAATTTGAAGTCGCGAGCATCAAGCCGACCCCTCCAGGCGCAGCGGGCAGGTGGATCAGGATGCTGAGCGTCCATGAGTTCGCCGCGAAGAACCACGCGCTAAGAACCCTTGTCGCGGCAGCCTACAATCTGAGCCCCGAGGCGATCTCGGGCGGCCCGGCATGGGTCGATTCCGACCGATACGACATTGTGGCCAAAGCGGCTGGCGAGGTCCGCCCGAACCTGAATGAGCAGATGTCGATGCTGCGAAAGCTCTTGGCCGACCGGTTCCAGCTTACCTTCCATCGCGAACAAAAAGAATTGAGAGTCTATGCCCTAACAGTGGCAAAAGGTGGCCCGAGGCTGAAAGAAAGCACGGTGTCTCTCGATGCCTCGCCAGAGGGGCCCCCGCCACTTATTTTTGTGGTTTCGCCCCAACTCGTTCGCCTGCCGGGTCGTAATGCCACTATGGCTGAATTGGCCTCAGTGATGCAGCGGGCTGCGATCGACTACCCGGTGCTGGATAGGACCGGGCTTTCCGCGAGGTACGATTTCGATCTGGAGTTTACACCGGACGAAACCGTATTCGGTGGGGCGCAAGGAAAAGGTACCGATGATTCGACCCAGCCCGGTCTATTTGGTGCGATCCAACAGCAGCTCGGCCTCAGATTGGAACCGACAAGGGGTCCGGTTGAGGTGCTGGTGATCGACCGCGTGGCACGCCCCTCTGATAATTGATCGCCATTTGTGTCAAGCCTCGGCATCGACGCACGATCCGCACCGGTCCATGCGGACTCAATTTGAGAAAAGTGACTGGCTAAGAGGGACAAAATCCCGGCGGGTTACATCTGGCAGCGCAGTCCCAGCTCGGACCTCTCTCGCTCAGGGGTCCAGATTAGGCGTTCGGGGGAGCAGGAGAGCAATTCCGCGGAGCGTTCAGACCGGGTATCGCCTTTCGACGCCAGCTTAGAGAACGCATCGCGCGGCTCGTCGGAGAGAAAGATGCAACTCCGGCTTCCTTTACTCGATCACGCGGGGTACGATTGGGGCACGGCTAGAAGCAAATGGAATGCCAGGAGGCTGAAGATCTCCTTGAAGCGTACCGTGCCTCGGCGGAGGCATACGCATTGGCTGCGGATAAGCTGGTGAAGGTCCTTTACGGGTCGCGGGCTGAGTTTTGGAGCGCGCTCAAAATAGCCGAATCTGCCAAGAACAATTGCAACAAGGACCTTAAAGCGATTTATCTCCATATGATTCAACACGAGTGCCAGCCAAACTGATGGCCCCACTCTCCGCCCTGTGCTTCTGAAGAGCGCGGCGCGTCTTGCCGCATTCCGCGCGTGCTGTTTCTGACTCTGCAAGAATCGTGCGGAACTCTGAACTGGCTGCTGACCGGAGTCTAGCCACCGCAATCGCGTACTGTTCGGTGGTGCCCGCATACGCGGTGATCAGCCGTGTAAGCTTCCCATGCTCACTCTCCACACTCGACACAATTCGGTCCTCTCTCTTTCTAAACTGGCTAGAGGACAGCCATCCCCAAGAGCGGTTGCAACCCAACCATCAGCCTAGCCTTCTGTCGGATTGTTTTCTGTTCAAAAGTGCACACCGGACGTGGAGCGCCCTTGAGCGGAGAGAGGAAAGGGCGGCGTGACAGAATCGTGTCGCAGAGCCGTCGAGTATGGTCTGTGAGGACAGAATGCGGCTGATCACCGCGTACGCCGACGCGACCGAACGGTACGCGCTTAACGCAGCTAAGGTCCGGGTGACAACCGCTCAGAGTTCGGCGAGGCTCGCGCCCCTTTAGCAGCACGTGCCGAATGCGGCATGGCTCGGCGCGCTCTCCATGAGCATGCTGCCGAACACGGCTGTTCTTCAGAGTAGCCGTCTCCCCGGGCTCGGCTCGTGGGCGCGCTTAGCCGCGACGCCCGTCTTGACTGCCGGATATGCTGGACGATGAGCAAGCTGGGATGAACTGCCTCTGGTCTACCGGGGGTTGGCTGGCCGCCCGGTACGGTGATCTTCCGGACTTGCGACGCATTCGCGGGACTGATCGAAGACGGCGCCAGAGCCGCGAAATCGATCTGCTCCGCAGTATACGCGCAGGCGTTGCGTCATCGCGGGCAGCATTCTAGTACCTGCCCATCACTGGATCACGCCCTAAGTCCCGTTCATTTCCCGACTCAGCCTGTTTTCCGGCCTTTCGCTAAAAACTAGCTGGAAATCGCCGATAAGCCAGCGGAAGATGATTTCGCTCTCCTGGAGGAATGCCGATGAAACTCTCTTTCCGATGCCAAGCGGGACGGGTGGTAGCTGGTCTTTTTGTCACTGGGGTTCTGGGCTTTTCGCAAATCGCGCCGTTCGCTCGAACGGACCAAGACCGTATACGGGAAATCAACCAGCAGCTCCGCATGGAGCGCAGTGACGAGGTGGCGAGGGGCCTGTTAGTGGAGCGTGCTGGCCTCCTTACCCGCTTAATGGAACAGAATCCACGCGCGGCGGTTGAGGCGGCGCTTCCCGCCGCGTTGCGGCAGGACCTGACGAACCGGATGCGAGATGACGGGACCTTGCTGGAAGAACAAGGCGAATGGACGGGGCCGCTGGTGACCCGTGTGGCAGACGACTTTGCGCACTCCCGCAGTTGGCTGTCGCGCGTGATCCGCGTGCAGGGAAATGCCGTTAGCCTCTTCTGGGACTCGCCTCCGGATAGCGGTTGTTCGCCGTCTGCCACCGTGCGCGGGATCCGGCTCGGCCGGCGCATTGCCGTGGCTTCCGGAGAGGTTACCGCGGACGCCGATTCTCCCTGCACCACCACCGGCGACCAGAAGACCGTTGTGCTGCTGATCAACTATCCATCGACTCCCCTCACCACCGGCTACACCACGTCGTACGTCTCCAGTGTCTTCTTCGGCCCGGCGCCGTCGGTTGCGGACTACTGGCGCGAGGCGTCCTATGGAACGGCCAGCGCTTCCGGCGACGTGTTTGGTCCCTTCACTCTGGACGCCGACTACACTTGCGACCAACAGGACGCCATCCTGCAGGCCGCGATTCAGGCGGCCGATTCCACAGTGGACTTCACGGCTTATCAGCGCATCTTTCTGATCTTGCCCGTCACTGTGGCCGGCGCCTGTGCGTATGATGGCATGGCGCAACTGGGGTGCTCGGCGCAGCAATCTCCCAGCAAAGGGAGCTTCACCGCGTCGGCTACGTGGATCGAGTCGGTCACGATTCTGCCGAATATTTACGGCGCGCTCGGTGGCCTGCTGCAGACGGCGATCCACGAAGGCGGTCACAACTTTGGGCTCAAGCATGCCAGCTCGATCGATTACGACACGCTTCCGGCCGGTCCGCTTGGCACGGATGGAGCCCATTCCGAGTATGGCGATCCCTTTTCTTCCATGGGCACAAACCCCGGCCATTTCGCGGCGCCTCACAAGAATTTGCTGGGCTGGCTGAGCGAGGGCGCCGGCTGGCTGCAAGTTGAATCGGGCGGGACCTGGACGATTGCGCCCCTTTCCTCCCAGTCAGCCGCCGCTCCCTATGCGTTGCGGGTCCAGCGCGGCAGTGGCAATTCACAGTGGCTGTGGGTCGAATACCGGCAGCCCACCGGCAGCTACGAGCCGTCCATGCTGGACAACGGGGCGCCCCGCGATTTCGGCGGAGCCCTGATTCACGTTGAGGATCCCAGCCAGGAGTCCTGGACCAGCTACACCGAGCTCCTCGACTTTCAACCCGTGCGTCTCCCGAACGACTTTAATACCGCCATGTTGCCAGCGGGAAGCACCTGGACCGATCCGTACTCGAATCTCACTCTCACCGCCGGAAGCGCCACGCCAACGTCCCTCGCGGTGACTGTGTCCTATGACAGTGGCTGCGCCACCCTGTCGCCCGGATCGCAGTCATATGGGCCGCTTGCCAGGACGGGCCAAATCAGCGTGTCGGCTCCTCTCACGTGTTCCTGGACGGCGGTGAGCGCCGCCGAATGGATCACCTTCACGGGAGCCCATTCCGGCACAGGCCCGGGGACCGTCCGATACTCGGTATCCCCAAATCCAAACATCGCCGCCCGCACGTCGATGATCAGTATTTCGCACCAGACATTTACCGTTACCCAGGCTGCGCAACCGCAGGGCGGCTCGGTATCGGTTACACCGTCCAGCGGGTCTGGCTCGCGCCAAACCTTTGCCTTCGTGTTCAGCGACCCAGCATCCTGGACCAACCTCACGTGGGGCGAGATCCTCATCAACCCGGCGCAGGTTACCAGCAGCGCCTGTTACATTCACTGGGATGCCGCAAGCAACTCGCTCTCCCTTCGGGACGATGCCGGCGATGCCTGGCTGGGCCCTGTCGCTGTTGGCGGGAGCGGCACGCTGGGAAATAGCCAGTGTGTGCTGTCTCCCGGAAGCGCCTCGCTCACGCGCGCGGGAGCCAGCGCCACGCTGAGTCTCACGGTCGACTTCACGAACCGATATGCCGGCAGCACAAAGAACGTGTATATGCAGGCGCAGAGCGTGCAGACCGCGGCCGGATGGCAGCAAGCCGGAACCTGGACGGTGAGCTTCCCGTTCGCGCCCATTTCAGTCAATCCAGGCGCGGGCAGCGGCTACACCCAGATATTCACGTTTACCGTAGCCGGTGTTTACGCCGGCGATGAAATCGATCTCAGTTTTTCCGCGTCGACCCAGTTCGGAACTTTACAGTTTTATGACCACGGATGTGCGCTGGTTTATGGCGCCGTACCTTCCGGCCTCTTCCTGTTCGGCGACATCGCCAATGCCGGTACCGGAACCAGCGGCACGATTGGCAGTGGATCGACACTCGAGAACTCGCAATGCACGGTCAACGTCGCAGCCACATCGGCGGTACTCTCGGGCTCCACTCTCACGTTGCAGGTTCCGATCACCTTTAGCGCCGCATTCCTGGGCCAGAAGAATGTGTATATCTTCGGACCCGGAACCGGATGGTCCACCGGCGCCCCGTATACTCCCGTGGGCACTTTCACGGTAACTCCGGCGCCTGTGCTGAATCTCATTTCCTCCGCCAGTTCGGTCGCCTACGGTACACCGGTGACCTTCACCGCCACGATAAGCGGCGTTTGCGCCACACCCGCCGGAACGGTGACCTTCGTCGATGGCACGACGCCGTTGGGCACAACCGCGTTGAACAGCAGCGGCGTGGCCGCCGACGCAACCAGCGCACTCGCGGCAGGCTCGCATTCCATAACGGCAAGTTATGGCGGCAACTGCGGCCTGGCGACCGCCCCGGCGGTCGGCGTTACGGTGACGCGGGCGCCGCAGACGATCGGCTTTACACCCCTGTCTTCGGCTCTAACTCTTGGGGCGAGTCCGCTCACGCTGTCGGCAGCCGCGAGCTCCGGGCTGCCGGTGATC
>CAZZHN010000082.1:0-18801 GCA_964654065.1 uncultured Solibacteraceae bacterium | reverse complement strand
TCGGCCAGCTTGGGCAGCATCTTCAATTTGCCGATGAGTCCTTCCGGCATCCGCATCTCGAGGAACTCGACGATGCGCGCCGCGACCTCTTCCACCGATTTCACTTCCAGCGCGATTTCCATCTTCCGCAGCGAGGCGTACGCATTAATCAGGACCGGAATGTCGGAACCTTTCGGCTTCTCGAACAACAGCGCCGGCCCGCCCTGTTTCACCGCGCGGTCGGCGAACTCGGTGATCTCCAGCACCGGGTCCACCTCGAACGGAATGCGCTTCAGCTCGCCATTCCGATCGAGCGCCGCCAGGAACTCCCGCAGATCTTTGTAGGCCATGGTTTAACTAATGAGTGTAGCGTGTGGGACAGGTCCCCGACCTGCCCACGCCGGGCGCAAGTCCGGCTGTGTCAGCGCGGCTCGAACACGAGGTTGATGTTGATCACGTGGTCTCCGGCGCCCGGCCGCGTCTGAACGTTGTACTTCTGAAAACCGCGGAAATCCACCGCGCGCGAAAAGGCTTGGAAGAATTCGTTCGGGTAGCTATAGTCATAGGGATCCCCGGGCTTGGGCCGCCAGGTGCGGCGCGCTTTCTCCTGCAATTCCGGACTAAGCCCCATGATCTGCAATTCTCCGAAATGATGCAACGGCCCCTTGATCACGCGAATGCGCAGATTCAGGATGTGCCCTGGGTCGTCGTAGACGCGCGCGGGCACGCTCACCGTGTCGATGTAGCCCGTGCGCCTCACCACCCGCTCCATCTCCCAAATGCCTTTTTGAATCTCCTTCCAGTTGGCGAGTTTCCCGGCCGCCAGCTTGGCGGCCGCCAGCATGTTCTCAACCGGCAGATTGTCGCCTACCAACTGCACCTCGCCCAATTGGTAAGGCGCGCCTTCCTGGATCGCTACATTCACCGAGATGCCGGCTTGCAACCACTGTGCATTGCCGCGTTTGAACTGCACACGGTATAAACCGCGTTCCTCGTAAACTGGACGCAGGTTCAATTCGACGAACCCCGCGAACCTCCTGTCCGTGTACCCCTCCTGCGCAACAATCTTGCTCAGCGCGGAACTCAATTCTGCGGAGCTGACCATTTCGTTGCCGGTGAACGTGACCGACTGAATCCGCGGCAGCAGGCTGGGCTCGAACGAAAGGCTGGTATGGCCTGTCGCCAGATCTGCGTTCAGGCGCACTGCCAGGCTTTGACCGTGCAGGCCGCCTGCAAGGTGCTGCTCGAGGCTACGAGCGAGAAACTGCTGCCCGGCGTCTACCTGCGGGACCTGATGATCGAACGTCCCGAACTTCGCCGCCAGCCAGCGCCATGCTTCCTCTTCGTCGATTCCTGGAACATCAATGACAGTGGCGATCAGCGGCGCCTGGTCGGCCAAAACGAGGGTGACCGCGTATCCATGCTTCGGACCGGCGGCCGCGCGGTATGTGATGGAGCTGAACAGACCACTGTCCTGCAGCTTCTTGCAGGCATCTTCCACCTTTGCTTTGTCGATCGGCGATGCCAGATGCAGCCCGGCGATCTGGAGGATCACCGGCTCAGGGATCTTCGAGCCCTCGACCGCCACCGACTCGAGCGGAAGGGCGGTCTGCGCTGCCGTCACACCCGCCGACAAGCTGAACAACACCATCAGTGTTTTCAGGCGCATCGGAATTGCCGATTGTAACCGACCTCGCGGACTTCCGCCGGTCCGGGTGAGTGCGTCCGGCCGATCGATTTTCTTGGTGACGCGTCGATGGGCGCTGCTGGAGCCAGCCATTTTCGCGTGCAGGCAGTGCCTCAGAGCCGCGGCCCAACCGCCCGACGAAACCCGAACGGCTTCTCGTCCCTGCGGGCCTGGCCGTCCCCGCTCAGGAATCGTGCAGCCAGCGCGCGGCGTCGACGCGAACAGCGCGCCAGAGCGGAACGCCGGCGGAAAGGGCGGCCAGCCCCATTACAGCGGCCGTCGCGCCCAGAATCATCCATGGGCTGCCCGCGGAAACTCCGAAGACGAGGCTATGCAGCGATCGCGATACACCCCAAGCGGCGAGGCCGCCGAGAGCGACACCGGCCAGCGCCAACCGCATGGCGTGGCGCGCCGCCCAACCGAAGATCGCCGACCGCCGGGCTCCCATAGCCAGCCGGATGGCAATCTCTTTCTGGTGTGCGTTCACCCAGTAATTCAGAACGCCGTAGATCCCGCCTGCCGCCAGCACCATTGCCAGCCCGGCGAAAATCGCCAGGAGGAAGGTGAGGAACCGCCGCAGCTGGAGCGAGTCTCCCAGCCACTCGTCGAACGGCTTCAGAGACTGGATCGGCACGCTACGGTCGAGCGATACCACCTGGCGGCGCGCAGCCGCCATCAGCCCTGCCGGAGCTCCCGCCGTGCGCATCATCACCACCATGGCGCTCAAAGGTTGCTGCGCGAAAGGACGCCACACCTCGGGATAAGGCGTTGTATCCAGCCCCATCTGGCTCACCCCTGCGGCGACCCCGACGATCTGATAAACGTCTCCCGGCATGTAAGGCCCGCCATATTTGATCCGATGGCCGATGGCGCGTTGCGGATCGCTCCACCACTTGCGGGCGAACTGCTCGTTCACCACTGCCACCGCGGGGCCGCCCGGTTGATCTCCGTCTGTGAACCAGCGCCCCGCTAAAAGACGAATACCCATGGCGCTGAAGTAGCCGGAGTCAGCCACGTTGAATAAAGTAATCGGCACATCCTGCCGCGCCGGCGCCGGCTGGTCCGCAATCGAATACCAGAAGTCGGAAGACTCCCCGCCGGAAGGCGGCACGTTCACCGTGCCCACGCTCTCGACGCCTGGTTGCGCACGGAGTTTCCGTGTCAGCTCCTGGAAGTATTGCCGCTTGGCGTCATCGGCCTTATAGCTGCCGCCAGGCAATTGGAGCTCCAGCGCGAGCAAGTGACGGTGGTCGTAGCCAGGATCTGCGGTCTGGGCCACCACCAGGCTGCGGATCAGCAACCCCGACGCAAACGCCAGCACCAAGGTCAGCGCGATCTCGCCGATCACCAGGCCGTAGCGCAACGCGTTCCCGCGCCTACCGCCGGCAACCGCCCCCGAGCCTTCCTTCAGCGCCACCGTGAGATCCAGTTTCTGCGCCGCGAGCAGCGGCGCGATTCCCGCCAGCAGGCCGGAGAAAATGGCTGCCGCGGCGGCAAATCCGAGTACCGGCAGATCCAGCTTCACTTCCGACAACCGGGGGATGCCGGCCGGTCCCGCGAACACCAGGGCGCGCATCCACCACCAGGCGAGCAGCACGCCTGCGGCGCCGCCCAGCGCAGCCAGGGCCAGGCTCTCCGTGACCAGCTGGCGAGCCAGCCGCCCGCGCCCGGCGCCGATCGCGGCGCGGATGGCGATCTCGCGAGCCCGCGCGACGCCCCGCATTAGCAGCAGGCTGGCGGCATTCGCGCACGCGATCAGCAGCACCAACCCAACCGCCGCCATCAGGATAACGAGAGGCGTTCGCGCGTCGCCGGCCACGGTTTCGGTGAGGAACTCCGCATAGGAGCGGTGATCGTCCTCCGGCCCCGGATCGGAGAGCGCCAGCCGTCGCATGATGCCGTCCAGATCGGCGCGCGCCGCGTCGAGAGAAACCCCCCGCTTCAGCAGGCCCAGAGCCCGTATCGAGCCATGCTGGCTGCGGATGACCGTCTTGCCTGCTTCGGGGCCGAGTGGCAGGTAATAGTCTGCCGGCTGCCCGTACTTGACGCCGGGCGGCAGGACTCCAATCACCTGGTACGGCTTGCCATCCAAATCTAGAACCTCACCAGCCGCCTGCAGATTGCCACCCAGTGTCTTCGCCCAGAACTCATAGCTCACCAGCGCCACCGGAGCGGCGCCGGGCTGGTCGTCAGCCGCGCTGGGAAGGCGCCCGATCAGCGGCCGCCAGCCGGTGAGGTGGAAAAAGGCGCTGGTGACGAGCAGTCCGTGGGTCACCACCGCTTCGCCCTTTCCCGTCAAGGTCCGGTCCGTCCAACGGAAGGCCGCCATGTCTTCTAAGGCGTGGTTCTCGCTGCGCCAGTGCTGGAAGTTGATCCATGTCACGCTCACGCCGCTGGCCTTCGGGGTTGATTCGCCCAGCCAGGTCAGCCTTTCCACCGCGGGATAAGGCAGCGGACGCAGCAGAGCTGAGTAAACAACGCTAAAAATCGCGGTGGTAGCGCCGATCCCCAGCGCCAGCGTCAGCAGGATCAGCATGGCGAACCCCGGCGCCTTGCGGATCGAGCGCAAGCCGTAGCGCAAGTCCTGCACTACGGTCTCGAGAGCGGAAAACCGCCAGGTCTCGACGGCGCGTTCGCGCGTCACCGTCGGGTTGCCGAAGCGCCGCCGCGCATTGGCCCGGGCCTCGCCAGGCGCCATGCCCCGCGCCAGGTTCTCTTCGTACAAAAACTCGATATGCGAACCGATCTCATCGCCGAGATCGTCATTGAGGCCGCGCCGCCGCTCCAGCGCGTACTGCAGCTTCGACCACCATCGCAGCATGGGCTATCCCTCCGGCGCCAAGACCCGCGCCATGGCTTCCGCGAACCGCTGCCATTTCGAAGTCGCCGCCACCAGTTGTTTCCGCCCCAGCGGCGTCAGCCGGTAGTATCTCGCCCGGCGGCCGTTTGGCGTCACCTTCCACTGCGCGGCGATCCACTGTTGCTGCAGCAGCCGCTGCAGCGCCGGGTAGAGCGAGCCGTTGTCCACCACAAACTGGTTGTCGGATTGAGTATCGAGAAACTGCGAAATGCCGTATGCGTGGTTGGGGCCGGCCTGCAGGCTGCGCAGGATCAGCACTTCGAGCGTCCCCTGCAGCAACTCCAGTTTGTCCCGTAGTTCATCTACCGTAGACATACTACCTATATAAGCCAGTCCATACTCCCTGTCAAGGGGGTTTTGGGCCGCTGCCCTATCGGAGCCGCGACCGTCAGGGAGCGGTTGCCGCGGCGTGCCCGCCACCTTCTGCAGGCTCCCTCATGGTCGCGGCTCCGTCGTGGCTCGTCAAGGGAGAACCGAGCTACAGCCATCAGTTATGATTGAGCTGAAAGCAATACATCCCCAGGAGAAAGCATGTTCAACCGAGTAGCCTTCGTCACCGGCGCGAGCCGCGGCATCGGCCGCGCGATCGCTCTTACGCTATGCCGCGCCGGATTCGATATCGTGGTCGCGTCGCCCGAAATCGAAAAGAACGAAGAGGTGGCCTCCGAAATTCGCGCCTGCAGCGGCGAGGCAGTGACTTTGAATCTGGATGTGACCTCGCCGGAATCAGTCAAAGAAGGCTTCGCCAAGACCCTCAAGGACAAAACCCGCATCGACGTGTTGGTCAACAATGCCGGTATTACGCGTGATGGACTTGCCGTGCGCATGAAGCCTTCCGATTGGCAATTGGTCCTGAAGGTGAATCTGGATGGCGCCTTTTTGTGCAGCCAGCAGGTTCTGCCCAGCATGATGCGCAACCGCTGGGGCCGCATCATCAACATCTCGTCCGTGGTGGGCCAGGCGGGCAGCGCCGGGCAGGCCAACTATGCAGCGTCCAAGGCTGGCCTGATCGGGCTCACCAAGTCACTAGCGCAGGAAATGGGCAGCCGCGGCATCACTGTCAATGCCATCGCTCCCGGCTACATTGCCACCGACATGACCAAGGACTTGCCCGACGACCTGAAGCAGAAAATGTTGGCCACCGTTCCCTTGGGCCGGATGGGCCTGCCGGAAGACATCGCCAGCGCCGTGAAATTCCTGGCCAGCGACGACGCCTCTTACATCACCGGCCACGTGCTGGCTGTCAACGGCGGCATGTACATGTAAGCTGAGAGAAGGTAGCGCGCCGCTGTTCGTATGCTTCGGTAGCGCCGGCGGTCTTGCCGCCGGTGAACTCTGGGAACTGACCCATGTTGCTTGAGATCGCCAGTCTGCCCACCGCTGAGAATTCGGCGATCCAGCTTCACCCTTCTGACAACGTCGCTGTGGCGCGCGTGCCGCTCGCCGCCGGAACCGAATTACACGTTGGCGGCGCAAGGCTGGTGGTCCCCGAAGCCGTCCCGGCAGGCCACAAAGTGGCGCTCCGGCCGATCGCCGCCGGCGCGACCGTGTTCCGCTATGGGCAGCCCATCGGCCTGGCGAGCACACCCATCGAACCAGGCAGCCACGTGCACACGCATAACCTGGCCTTTGACGACCGCCGCGCTGAGTACCAGTTCCCTTCCGCCTCGCTCGACGCCCCCGTACGCCGCGAAGACGGTCCCAGCTTCCTCGGCTACCTCCGCGACGACGGCCGCGCCGGCACCCGCAACTACATCGCCGTGGTGGCTGCCTCCAACTGCGCTGCCCACACCGCCGAATTGATCGCGCGGAGCTACGCCGGCGAAGCGCTGCCGCCGAATGTCGATGGCGTCGTGGCGTTTCCGCACGGGGAAGGCTGTGCGCATTCGGGGGATGCCGATATCGATCAGCTCCGGCGCACGCTGGGCGGCGTGCTGGCCCATCCCAATCTTTCCGCCGCCGTGATTCTGGGCCTCGGGTGCGAGGTCAATCAGATCGACCATTACCTCGGCGGCTCCGGACCGCGTGCTGCGCGCCTGGTGGGTATGACCGTGCAGGCCAGCGGCGGCACGCGCTCCACCGTCGACGCCGCGCGCCGCGAAATAGCCCGCCTCATCGAGGGCGCGGCCGCTGAAATGCGCCGCTCCATCCCCGCCTCCCGCATCGTGCTCGGTTTAAACTGCGGCGGTTCGGATTCTTTCTCCGGCATCACCGCCAATCCCGCGCTCGGCCGCTGCTCAGACTGGCTCGCCGAATTAGGCGGCACGCCGGTGCTCGCCGAAACACCAGAAATCTTCGGCGCGGAGCATCTGCTCGTTCAGCGCGCGCGCAATCGCCAAGTCGCCGAAAAGCTGCTCGCCAAGATTGCCGGTTACAAGCAATACCTGTCCCGCTTCGGCGGCAGTTTTGACGACAACCCCAGCCCGGGAAACAAGGCCGGCGGCCTCACCAACATCCTCGAAAAGTCACTCGGCGCGGCGGCCAAGAGCGGCACCTCTCCGCTCATCGAGGTCTACGATTACGCCGAACGCATTGACAGTCCCGGCTTCGCCTTCATGAACACTCCCGGCTATGACCCGGTTTCGCTCACCGGCCTCGCCGCCGGCGGCGTGAACCTGATCGCTTTCACCACCGGCCGTGGCAGCGCGATCGGTTTCCCCACCATCCCCGTGATCAAGATTGCGAGCAACAGCAACACCTATCGCGGAATGCGCGACAACATGGATGTCAACGCCGGCCGCATCGCTGATGGCGAGGGCAGCATCGACGAAGTGGGCCGCGAAATCTTCGACCTGATGCTGGCCGTTGCGTCCGGCCAGCGGACTTGCGCCGAACGCCTCGGCCACCAGGAATTCGTCCCCTGGCGCATCGGCCCGGTAATGTAGGTGGGGCACGCTTTAGCTTGCCGTCTATTCTCTCCAGCCCGCACCGCTGCGGCGCGCCCCTATAATATGAACAGGATGCTCCGCCAGCTTTCGCTTTCCCTTGCCGCCCTGTGCCTGGGTGCATTCGGCCAAACCCCGGCGCCCAAAATATCGGCGTTCGACAAGGCCACTTTCGAAGCCTACGTGCGCCATATGTATGTGATGGATTCGCGCATTGGCGTGCAGGTCTCCGATCCCAAGCCCGACGAAATGCCCGGCTTCAAGGAAGTGATCGTGCACGCCTCCATGGGCGCGCAGAGCCAGGACATTATCTTCCACATCTCCGTCGACGGCAGGAAAGTCGTGCAGGGCAGTGTGTTCGACATTGAGCACAACCCCTTCCAGGCGGATCTCGACAAGCTCAAGACCGAGGGTGCGCCCGGCCAGGGCACGTCGGGAGCCCCGGTTGCCATCGTCGAATTCAGCGACTTCGAATGCCCCTACTGCAAGGAAGAAGCCAAGCTGCTGCACGACAACCTGCTCTCTACTTACCCCACCCAGGTGAAGCTCTATTTCAAGGAGTTTCCGCTGGAGGGTCTGCACCCCTGGGCCAAGCGGGCTGCCATGGCCGCGCGCTGCCTGCAGCGCCAGAGCGTGGACGCGTTCTGGGCCTACCACGACTGGATTTTTGCGCACCAGGACCAGATCACCCCGGACAACTTCCGCGACCAGGTGATGGATTGGGCTAAGGGACAAAACCAGATCGATGCCATGAAGCTCGGCCAGTGCATGGACAACAAGCTGACCGAGGCCGAAGTCGACAAGACCGTGGCGCAGGGCCACGAGTTGGCTGTCAATTCCACGCCGACGCTGTTCGTCAACGGCCGCCGTATCGAACGGGCGATCGACTGGCCCTCGCTCAAGAGCATTATCGATTTCGAAATCGAATACCAGAAAACCGCGCACAATGCCGGCGACGATTGCGGCTGTGAGCTGAAACTGAACCTGCCCGGCCAGCCCGCCGCCAAGTCCACTCTCGGCCTTCCGGGCCAAAAATAACGTGTCACTTCGAAAACTTGGTATTGCCGCCCTGTCACTGGCCGCGATTGGCTTCGCCGCCGCGCCCGCCGTCGACCCGCAGGTCTATCTGGAGGACATCAAGTTTCTGGCCTCGCCGGAAATGCGGGGCCGTCTTACCGGCAGCCCGGAACTCGAGAGGGCGGCCCACTTCATCGCTGCCCATTTCCGCGAGTTTGGCCTGAAGCCTGTCAACGGCGGCAGCTTCTACCAGAGCTTCCCGTTCACCACCAGCGGCAAGCTCGGCGCGCACAATCGCCTGCAGTTTACCGAGCAAGGGCGCACCCTGCGCGTGGCGGCAGGCGACTTTGTCCCGCTCCAGTTTTCGTCGTCGGCCAAGGTGGCCGGCCCGGTCGTGTTCGCCGGCTACGGCATCACCGCTCCGGCGTATCACTACGACGATTATGCCGGCATCGACGTCAAGGGCAAGCTCGTTCTCGTGCTCCGCCATGAGCCGCAGGAGTTTGACGAGCATAGCATCTTCGCCGGCAAGAATTTCACCATTCACTCGCGCTTTGCCACCAAGGCGGTCAACGCCAGAATGCACGGTGCCGCGGGCGTCATCCTGATCGACGACATCGCCAATCACAAGGACGAGCCGGATGAGTTGGTCCGCTTCGGCGCCGAAGAGGGACCGTCCAACGCCGGCATCCCGTTCCTGCAGGTCAAGGAGGCGAGAGTCGACGCCTGGTTTGCCGATGCCGGCAAAAGCCTGCCGGCCATTGAAGCCGCTATCGATCGCGACCTGAAGCCGGAATCGTTTGCCTTCCCGGATTCCATCCACGCTGCCGCCGAAGTCGATATCGTGCGCCAGACCAAAACCGTCCACAACGTGGCAGGCTATCTGCCAGGCGAGACTTCGGAGTACGTCATCATCGGCGCCCATTATGACCACCTGGGCCTGGGCGGGCAGTATTCGCTGGCTCCTTCGCTGACCGGCACGGTCCATCCGGGAGCCGATGACAACGCCTCCGGCACCGCCGGCGTCATCGAGCTGGCGCGCTGGTTCTCCCGCCAGCCCAAACAGAAGCGCGGCATCCTGTTCTTGAGCTTCGCAGGTGAAGAAGAGGGCTTGTTGGGCTCGGCCTGGTACGTCGGCCATCCCGATCTGCCGCTATCGTCCGCTGTCGCCATGATCAACATGGACATGATCGGCCGCGTGCGCAACGGTAAGCTGTATATCGGCGGCGCCGCCACCGGCTCCGGCTTCCGTGCCCTGATCGAGCGGATCACGCGCGGCTCACAGATGGTCATCGATTACTCCGACGGTTCCGGCTACGGATCGAGCGACCACACGTCCTTCACTGCCGGCCAGGTTCCGGTTCTGTTTTTCTTCTCCGGGCTGCACGAGGATTACCACAAGCCCAGCGATACCTGGAACAAGATCGATGCGCCCGCCGCCGCCAAAGTGCTGGAACTGGTCGGCGAGGTGGCCGACGACCTGCGCGAAGCTGCGGACCGGCCGCAATTCGTGCGCGTCGCGCCGCCGTCGCACGGCGAAGGCGCTGGCCCTGTCGCTTCCTCCTCGGGCGGAGGCTACGGCCCCTACTTCGGCTCCATTCCGGATTTCGGCGAGGGCACGGTGGGCGTCAAGTTCGCAGATGTGCGCGAAGGATCGCCCGCCGCCAGCGCAGGGTTCCGCGGCGGCGACATCATGATCGAGTTCGACGGCCGGAAAATCCAGAATCTCTACGACTTCACCTACGCGCTGCAGGCGCACAAGCCCGGCGACACGGTGAAAGTGAAGGTGCTACGCAACGGCCAGCCGCTCGAAGCCGACGTCACGCTGACCAAGCGCCGGTAAGGATCCGCCTCACGCCTCCGGCAGCAGCTCGTGCAGGCAGTCGATCAACTGCGCCGGGAAAAACGGCTTCCGCAGAAAACGGACATGGCGCGATTTCGACAACGCAGGCCCTTCCGCCGCCTCACCCGAAATCAGCAGGACCTGGGCGTTCGGATGCAGCTTCAGCACTCGCTCGGCCAGTTTGATTCCGTCCATCTCCGGCATGGCGATATCGGAAATGAGCAGATCTACCGCCTGGCGCGCGCAGATTTCCAGCGCAGCCGATGGCCGCGGCGCAACCAGCACGTTCACTTTGCGCGCGCCAAGCATCCTTTGGACCAAGCGCAGAATCTGCGGATCGTCGTCCACGATGAGCACCGTCTGCGGCTGGTTCATGCGAATCTATGATTCTACGAACGCCCAGCGCGATGCGCAAGCTGCCGGCGCCAAAGTAATAAGCGTGTATCGGCGCTGGCTCGGGTTCCGGTTCGGCCGCAATCGCTTACTATAGAGGGCATGATGCTACACCGCTCGACCGCCGCCGTGTGCGCGGCGCTGCTCGCGTGCGCCTGTTTTGCCCAGACGCCGGCCAAGAAAGGACAATCCCACGTGACGAAGCAATCATACGGAAAAATGCCGGATGGGACTCCGGTGGATCTCTACATACTCACCAACACCAGCGGCATGGAAGCTCATCTGACCGCGTACGGCGGAACGCTGGTATCGCTGACGGCGCCCGACCGCCATGGCGCGTTTGCCGACGTCGTGCTGGGCATGGAAACTCTCGACGGATGCCGCAGCCAGACTGCCTGGTTCGGCGCCCTCATCGGCCGCTACGGCAACCGCATCGGCGGCGCGAAGTTCACGCTGGAGGGCAAGACTTACCACACGCCCGTCAATGACGGCCCCAATACGCTGCACGGCGGACCGCTCGGATTCGGCAAGCAGCTGTGGCAGGTCCGCGAAGCGGCCTCCACCGAGGGGTCGGCCATCGAGTTCACTTACGTCAGCAAGGATGGCGAGGAAGGCTTCCCCGGGACTCTGACCACCAAAGTGGTCTACACCCTCACCAATAAGAACGAGCTGAAGATCGATTACACCGCCACCACGGATAAACCCACAGTCGTCAACCTCACCAACCACGCTTACTTTAATCTGAAGGGCGCCGGCGAAGGCGACGTCCTCGGCCACGAAGTCACCATCAACGCCAGCCGCTTCACGCCGGTGGATGCCACGCTCATTCCTACGGGAGAGCTCCGAGCGGTGAAAGGCACGCCTTTCGATTTCACCAAGGCGACCGCCATCGGCGCCCGTATTGACGGCAGCGACCAGCAACTCCAGTTCGGCAAGGGCTACGACCACAACTGGGTGCTCGACAAAACCGGCGCCGGGCTGACCAAGGCGGCGGAAGTGTACGAGCCAAAGAGCGGCCGGGTCATGCAGGTTTGGACCACTGAGCCCGCCCTGCAGTTCTACACCGGCAACTTCCTGGACGGTTCCCTCCATGGAAAAGGCGGCAAGGTGTACCCGCACCGCGGCGCCCTCTGCATGGAGACCCAGCACTACCCCGACTCGCCTAACCATCCGGCGTTCCCTTCTACCGAATTGAAGCCAGGCGCGGTGTATCACACAACCACGGTCTACAGCTTTTCGGCGCGTTAGCCCGAACCCCGTAGGGCCGGGCATGCCCGGTCCCGCCCGAGGTGGGACGGACGATCGGTTTGTGTCGTCTGTCATCTTGTCGTGAGCGGTTCCCGGCCCCCGCGGCGCCTGATGGGCTACGAAAAGCGATAGTCTAACCTAGCGTGTTGCATCTGGGGCCAGGCCCGGCCCCTACAGCTTCAGGCCCTTCAGATACTCGCGGAACGGCCCGCCCAGGTCGTGCCGGCGCAGGGCAAACTCCACCGTGGCTTTGAGAAAACCCAGCTTGTCGCCGGCGTCGTATCGCGTTCCCTCGAAGCGGTAGGCGTAAATCGGCCTGCTCCGCAACAGGTGGCGCAGCGCGTCGGTCAACTGGATTTCGTTGCCGGCGCCGGGGTCGATCGCCTGCACGCTGCCGAAGATCTCCGGGGTGAGCACGTAGCGTCCGATAATCGCCAGGTTGGAAGGCGCGTCTGCCTCCTTCGGCTTCTCCACCAGGTCGCGGATGCGATAGACCCGGTCGCTCGCACCCTTATGACTGACCGGCTCACCATCGATCACGCCGTATGCCGAAATCTGTTCCCGTGGTACCTCCATCACCGCCAGCACGGGCGCGTTGAAGAAGCTGTAAACGTCCAGCAACTGGCGCAGGCAGGGCGTTTCAGACTCGATCACGTCATCCGCCAGCACCACCGCAAACGGCTCCTCGCCCACCAGTTCCTGCGCTCGCAAGACGGCGTGCCCCAGACCCAGCGCCTCCCTTTGGCGAATGTACGACACGTTGATCATGTCGGAAATGCCGCGCACAATCGCCAGCAGGTCCTTCTTCGAACGGCTCTCCAGCAGATACTCCAGCTCGAAGCTGACGTCGAAATGGTCTTCGATAGCCGTCTTGCCGCGGCCGGTCACGATGATGATGTTCTGGATGCCCGATTGGATAGCCTCCTCCACGCCGTACTGGATGATCGGCTTATCGACGATCGGGAGCATCTCCTTGGGCTGCGCCTTGGTGGCGGGGAGAAATCGCGTGCCGAGTCCCGCGGCCGGGAACACGGCTTTACGCACTTTGGCTGGCATCTTCTACAGTTTGAAGCCGGAAGCAGCGCGTTGGCAAGCTGGCGATTGTCTTCCCACCGCCCGCTGTGGTATCAATAGTAACCTGGGTAGAGACGAATGGCCTACGTAATCGCAGAACCCTGCATCGGCACCAAAGATACCGCTTGCGTCGACGCTTGTCCGGTCGATTGCATCCACCCCAAGAAAGACGAGCCTGGTTTCGCGGAGGCGGAGCTCATCTATATCGACCCGGTGGAATGCATCGACTGCGGGGCCTGCGTGCCAGTGTGCCCCGTCTCGGCGATCTTCGCCCTCGACGATCTGCCCGAAAAGTGGAATTCGTTCACCGAGCGCAACGCAGCTTATTACAAGAAATAGCCCGGCAGCGCCGTCCGGCCTCGCACGGAATTATCCCATAAGCGAACACTCCGGAGCGTCATTTTTGCCGTATCTCGCTATAACTAAACGACATCGCCATACGCTCCCTGGCACACGGCGTGCACCGGGTAGCTGTAGATGTTCAGCGATTTTCGCTTCGCTCTGCGCTCGCTGCGGCGCAACCCGTCATTCGCGGTGGTGGCCGCGCTTTCCATTGCTTTAGGCATCGGCGCCAATACGGCCATGTTCAGCCTGGCCGACGCCCTCCTATTGCGGCCGGTTCCTGTGCCGCACCCGTCCGAACTGCTGAACCTGCGATCTCAACTCCGCGGTCACGGGTCGGATTCCATGTCTTATCCCGATTACGTGGATTTCCGCGCGAAAACGCGCGCCTTTTCCGGGCTGACGGCTTACCGCCTGGGCACTTTCGGGTTTGCGGCCGACCAGCATGCGCTGCCCGAAATGAAGGCGGGCCTGTTGGTCAGCGGCAACTTCTTCAAAGTCCTCCAGGTCACGCCCCAGATCGGCCGCGTCTTTCGCCCCGACGAGGACGCCGTGCCGGGCCGCGACGCGGTAGCCGTCATGAGCCATGACCTCTGGCAGCTTGACTTCGGGTCCTCCCCGAACATCGTCGGCCAGAAAATCCTGGTCGATGGCATCGAGTTCGCCATCATCGGCGTTGCCCCCGAAAGCTTCACCGGAACCGATCAGTACTTCCGTCCGGCCCTTTATGTTCCGCTGATGATGGCACAGCGCCTCTCGAGCGGCGATCACAACCTGCTCACCAGCCGCGACGATCGCGAATTGCAGGTGAAGGGGCGCCTCGCCCCCGGCGCCACAGCGGACCAGGCCGGCGCCGAAGCTCGTGTCATCGCCAGCAGCCTCGCGCAGGCTTATCCGGCCACCAATCACGACTGGTCCGCTGGCGTGCTCACCGAATTCCGTTCGCGCGTAGACCAGTCGCCCGGCGACGCGATGCTCGTCAGGCTGCTGATGGTGCTTGCCGCGGTGGTGCTGTTAATCGCCTGCGCCAACGTCGCCAATCTGACCCTCAGCCGCGGCATGGCGCGCTCAGGCGAGATTGCCGTCCGCCTCGCTATCGGATCGGGGCGGTGGCGCCTGGTGCGGCAAATGCTCGCCGAGAGCGTGCTGATCGCCGTAGCCGCCGGAGCCGCTGGCGTTGTTCTCGCCCAATCAGTGGTGGACACCTTCTCGCACTGGCGCGTGCCTTCGCAGATTCCCATCGAAATCAATGCCCGCTTGGACACACGTGTGCTGCTTTACAGCCTGGGCGCCGCGCTCCTCAGCGCCCTCTTCTTCGGCCTGCTGCCGGCGCTCCAGGCCACGCGCACCAATATCGCGACAGCTTTGAAGGCAGGTGGAAGGAACACCGTCGCGCACCGGCGCTTCCTGGGTAGAAACGCGCTGGTCATCGCGCAGGTCGCCGGGTCTCTTTTTCTGCTCGTTCTGTCCACGCAGTTGTATCGCGGCGTTTCGGAGCTGCTGGCTTCATCGCCTGGGTTTCGCTCCTCCCACATGCTGATGGCCGGCTTCGACCCGCAACTGGTCCACTCCACCGATCAGCAGGCCCGCGACTTTTATGAACGGCTGGTCCGCGGCGCCGGCCGCCTGTCGGGCGCTACCTCCGCCACCTTGGCAGAGCTGGTCCCGATGTCGAATCACATGGATTCGCTGGCCATCGTCCCCGAAGGCTACCAAATGCCAAAGGACAGCACGTCGGTCGACGTGGAAAAGAACGTGGTCGGCGCCGGCTACTTTCGCACCGTCGGGATTCCGATTCTGCAGGGACGCGAGTTCCTGGAGAGCGACAAGACCGACTCGCCGCGCGTCGCCATCGTCAACGAGCGTTTCGCGGAACGCTACTGGCCCAACCAGAATCCCATCGGCAAACGGTTTCGTCTGGGCGGTCTCGCCGGCGACTGGGTTGAGGTGGTCGGCCTGGCCAGGATGAGCAAGTACAATGCGCTCGTCGAACCGCCCATGACGTTTATCTACCTGCCGCTCTCGCAGAACTTCCGTACCGAGATGACGCTGCTGGTCGCAACCTCCGGCCCGTCCGATGGCCTCGCCCAGCCGCTCCGCCGCCTCGTCAAGTCAACGGATGCCAACCAGCCGGTCTTCGCGCTGAGATCCATCGAGCAGTACTTCTACGACCGGGCCACCCACGTCATGAACACGCTGACCGCCATGGTCGGCGGCATGGGCCTGCTGGGTCTGGCGCTGGCGTTGTCGGGAATCTATGGCGTGATGTCGTGGACAGTGGCCCGGCGCCGGCGCGAAATCGGCATTCGGATGGCGATTGGCGCCGGCCGCCCCGCCGTAGTGGGCATGGTGATCAAACACGGAGCTCAGCTCGGCGCCTGGGGAGCCGCGATTGGACTGGCCCTCAGCCTCTGGCTGGGCCGCGGCCTCAGCGCCAACATGTTCATGCCGCCGCTGGACTGGCGGATTGCAATCGTGGTTGCCGCGGCATTGTTCGCTATGACGCTCGCCGGAGCCTACGTGCCCGCCTACCGCGCCGCCCGAGTCGACCCCAACAAAGTGCTGCGCGAGGAATAGCAGAAAACGTGGCACAGCCTGTCGGGTGCGCCGCGCCGGCAATCTCGCCGTCTCCCCGTGGCGCAGGCTGTCCAGCCTGCTGTGCCGGCTGTCGAGCCGGCAGTTCTTCCTTCGGCCCGCCTCACGACTTCCGGTAAGTGGCGCTGCAGGTGTCCGTCTCCCACAGCTTGACGAACTGGATGCCCACCCCGGCGCGCGCCGGCAAAGCCGTCTCCACCTCGTCATAGATGAACCGGGCCATGTTCTCGGCCGACGGGTTCAGCTTGTCGAACGGCGGAAACTCGTTCAGCCACTGGTGGTCCATGCGCTCGATCACGGTGTGAACCGCCTTCTTCAGCTCCACGAAATCCACCAGCAGGCCGATCTCATCCAGTTGCTCACCGGCCAGCGACACCTGGCACCGGTAATTGTGCCCGTGCACGTTCTCGCATTTCCCTTTGTAGTTGCGCAGCGCGTGCCCGGCGGCGAACGTCTCTTCGATCGTCACTTCAAACATATGAAAAGTCACCTACATCGGCATCGTGGCGCAGGCTGTCGAGCCTGCTGTGCCGGCTGTCGAGCCGGGATTTTCGCCGGCTGGCCAAGAAAGGTCGAGGCGACTCTCGACCCAGCACGCATGACTGCGCGCGCCGCGGAACTTCAATCATGGAAAAACTCCTCCACGTCGTCCAGGCTGGTCGTGAATTTGTAGTCCGGCAGGCTGTCGAAAAACACCTGGCCATAACGCTGCCGCGTGATGCGGTTGTCCAAGAGCACCAGCACTCCCCGGTCCGATTTGCTGCGGATCAACCGGCCAAAACCCTGTTTCAGGGCGATCGCGGCTTGCGGAATCTGGTAATCGTAAAATGGGTTGCCGCCTGCCGCGCGGATCGCTTCGATGCGGGCATTCACCACCGGGTCGTTCGGCACCGCAAAAGGCAGCTTGTCGATGATCACGCAGCTCAATTGCTCGCCCGGCACATCCACCCCCTGCCAGAACGATGACGTCGCAAACAGCACCGAGTGCGGTATGGAGCGGAACTCCTCCAGCAACGCCGTGCGCGGGCCGGTGCCCTGCAGCAGCGTCGGGTAATCGATCTCCAGCGACACCCGGTCATACACCAGCCGCATCTGCTGGTAGCTGGTGAAGAGCACGAAAGCGCGGCCGCGGCTGTGCTCTAGAATGCGTACTACTTCTTCGGCGGCGGCCTTGGTGAAAGCGGGGCTGCGCGGCTCCGGCAGGTGCTGCGCCACGTACAGCAGCGCCTGCTTCTGATAATCGAAGTGTCCCGGCACCACCAGCGTGCGGGGGCTTCTTACGCCCAGCCGGCCCTGCACATAGTCGAAGCCGCCGGCGACCGCCAGCGTGGCCGAGGTCAGCACTACCGTTTCCACCTGGTCGAACAACCGCTCGGAGAGGATCCCCGAAACCTCGATCGGCGTGGCTTGCAGGAAGCAGCCGCGGCCCCGCTTCTCCACCCAGAAGACGTACCGTTCGTCGTCCTCCTCGAGGATGAAGCGGAGCCCATACGCCAGTTCCTGGTTGCGGCGGGCCAGTGGAACCACCTCTTCCGGCGGATTCTGCAAGAGCTTCAGATGCGACCCAACCAGGTCCAGAGCGGTCAGCAGGTTGGTGTAAACGTCTTCGTTGTCCTCGCGAAATGCATCGCGGCCCTGGAACGCCACGCGCCGCTCCTGCACTCCGAAAAGGCCGAAGAACTGATCGGCGAGCTGCCCCATGCGCTCCAGCACGCGGTCCAGTTCGGGCGTGCCGAACTTCTTAATCCGGCTGACGACGGCGATGTCGCGCCGCAGTTCTTCAAAGCGGTAGCTGCTGACAGATACGCCGAAGTACTGCGCCGCCACGTCCTCAATCTCATGGGCTTCGTCGAAGACCACCGCGTGGTATTCCGGCAGCACGCCGCCTTCCCGGTTTTCGTCGCGCAACGCCAGGTCGGCGAAGAACAGGTGGTGGTTGACGATGACAATGTCGCTCTCCGCCGCGCGCTGGTGCATCAAGGTGAGGAAGCAGCGGGAAAAACTCGGGCACTTCTGGCCCGAGCACATTTCGGCGCGCGCATCCATCTTGGCCCAGGCGGTGGAGGACTCCGGCAGCGTCTTGATTTCGGCACGGTCGCCGAATTCGGTCGTCTTCTCCCATTCGCGGATGATCTCGAAATCGGCTACTTCCTCCAGGCCCGCAAATACCGCCTGCTTTTCGCCATCGTAGATTTTCTGCCGGCAGGCGTAGTTGTTGCGGCCTTTCATGTAACAGACTTTGAGCGGCCGGGCGAAGTGCTGCTGCAGGAAGGGGACGTCTTTAAAGAAGAGCTGCTCCTGCAGATTCTTGGTGCCAGTGGAAACCACGATGCGTTTGCCGGAAGCCAGCGCCGGCACCAGGTAAGCAAGCGTCTTCCCGGTGCCCGTTCCCGCCTCCACCATCAGGTGGCGCTTGTCGGCGAAAGCCGCTTCGACGGCTTCCGCCATCTCCAGTTGTCCCGGCCGGTATTCGTAATTGGGATGCCACTTGGAGAGCGCACCGGAGGCCGAAAAAAACTTGCGCGCGCTGCTGGTGCGGGCCTGGGTGGGCATGGGAATGACTTGATTGTAACAGGGGCAGGAATCGGACCTCTGCGCGGCCGAATCCGCGCCGCCCTACAGCGGCAGCTGCCGCAGCAGGGCTGGAAACACGGCCTGCACAAAACTGGTGGCCGTCCGTTCCGCCACGTCGATGCCCGCCGGTCCCACCGGTACCACGATTCTCACCAGCGCCGTGTCGCTGCGCCGGTACCGGATCGAATCCGCCACCGCCCAGAACTTGGCGGCGTACTCGGCGGCAATTACCCGATTGTGGCTTTGATACCAGTACAGGGTCACGCTCTTCTGATCCCCGTGCTGCACCACGTAGCGGTTCACC
>CAZZHN010000081.1:0-18822 GCA_964654065.1 uncultured Solibacteraceae bacterium | reverse complement strand
CTACTTCGCGGCTGGGCGCATCCAAGGCGGTCTCGATAATGACTTCTTCACCGGCCCGGCTCTTTCGAATTTGCGAATGAAAGAACTGGTATCCGGTCTTGTTGCGAGTGAGCAGAACCAGGCACCAGATGAAGTTGGTAAGAAATCCGCCGACCAGGACAACGATCAGGACGGGCAGTCCCTGCCACAATTTCGCCGTGCCATGTTGCAACGTCAGTGTCTTGATCGGATCGCCTGCCGCCAGACCGTAGGCGAAGCAAGCATAATAAAGATAACGCGTTTGAACCGCCAGGCTTAGGCCGGCAGGCGCAGCCGCGCAATGCACCCGCTGGATCCCTGGCGGTTTTCGAGCGCCAGTTCACCGCCGTGAGCTTCCGCGATCTGGCGGCTGAGCACCAGCCCGATCCCCGAACCGCCGGGCTTGGTGGTGAAGAAGGGGACGAACAGATTCGCCGTGCCCGCCAGGCCCGGGCCGTCATCTTCCACCCAGATCTCCACCATCGGTCCATCCTTCTTCCAGCCGGCGCGGACGCCGCCGCCGGTGGAGAGCGCGGCATCGGCGGCATTGCGCAACAGGTTGATCAGCACCTGCTCCAGCTGGTCCGGATCGCCGTGAATGCTGATGGAAGGGCCGCCCTTCACGTCCACCGTCACGCGGGTTTCCAGGCTCACCGCCCGCAGTACGCAATCCCCGGCGACCAGTGGCTGCAGCTGCGGGCGCGGCAGCTTGGCGAGCCGCGCGTAGGCGCTGATGAAGCGCGTGAGGCTTTCCGAGCGCGAATGGATTACCTCCAGCCCCCGCGTCACATCTTCGCGCCAGTCCTGGGGGAGAGGGCTGCGCGCCAGAATACTTTCCAGGCTGCCGGCGATCGATTTGATGGGCGTCAGCGAGTTGTTCAACTCGTGGCCCAGCACGCGAACCAGCCGCTGCCATGCCTGCAATTCCTGTTCGCGCAGCGCTTCGGTGAGGTCGGAAATGACCACCAGTTCCAGCGGCAGTCCGCGCTCGCGGATCCCGGTTCGGCGCACGCCCCAGCGCCCGGAACGGCCGGGAAAGGCCGCCTGCAGCATGGCCTGCGGCGGCCCATCGAGGCACGCGTCGAGTTGCAAGTCTGCCGCCGTCTGGCCCAGCAGCCGTTCGGTGGGCATATCCAGCAGGCGCTCTCCGCCGCGATTCACCAGGCGCAGGCGGCGGTGTTCGTCAAACGCGAAAATCGCGACATCGATTTCCCGCATCACCGTCCGCAGCAGTGTGGTGGCCTCCAGGGCCCCCAACCGCTGTTCGCGCAGCGTGACGCCGAGGGTATTGATTTCGCGCATCACCTCGCCCAGGGCGTCATCCGGCCGGGGCGAGCGGCCGCGCACGGAAAAGTCGCCTTCGCGCAGCGCTCCCAGCAGGTTGGCCAGGGTCTGCATCGGGAAGACCACGCGCTCGCGCAAGGCCGTCGCGAAACCCAGCCAGCAGCCCACGATCACCACGGTGACGGTCCATTCGGTGCGCGGCTGGTAGCCTGCGGTCCACAGCATCCCCAGCGCAAAGGCCGCGGCCGGCAAAGCCGCCAGCACGGCCAGCATCATGATGCGGCCTTCGTAGCTGAGCCGGGAACCTTTGTCGGTGCGCGACATGGTCAGTTGGCTTGGGCGCCGGCTTCAGAGCCCGTAACGCTGCAGCCTCCGGTACAAAGCGCTGCGGCTCAGGCCAAGGGCGTTCGCGGCGTGGCTCACATTGCCGTTGAAGCGGGCCAGCGCCTTCTTGATGAGAAGGGCCTCGACGTCCTCCAGGCTCATCTCCTCCAGGCGCAGCGAATTGTCGCGCGCGCCGCGCAGGCCGAGGTCGGCGGCACGAATCGTTTCGGCTTCGGCCATCAGCACGGCGCGCTCCACGGCGTGGTCCAGTTCGCGAACATTGCCCGGCCAGGAATGGGCCAGCAGGGCTTTCATCGCTCCCTCGTCGAAGAGGTTGATGGCTTTGCGGTAGTGTCCGGCGTGCTGGCGCAGGAAGTGGGCGGCCAGCGTCGGGATATCTTCGCGCCGGTCGCGCAGCGGCGGCAGGCGGAGTTCGATGGTGTTGAGACGGAACAGAAGGTCCTGGCGGAAGCGGCCTTCTTCCACCGCCGCATGCAGATCGGCATTGGTGGCGGAGAAGACGCGGACATCCACCCGCCGGCTTTTGGACGATCCCACGCGCTCGAACTCGCCGGTCTCGAGCGTCCGCAACAGTTTACCTTGCAGGGCCTGCGAGATATTGGCGATCTCGTCCAGAAACAGCGTGCCGCCGTCGGCCATTTCGAAGCGGCCGACGCGGTCCGTCTTGGCATCGGTGAACGCACCCTTGACGTGGCCGAACAGCTCGCTTTCGAATATGCCCTCCGCCAGCCCGCCGGTGTTGACTGTCAAAAGGGGGCGGGTGGAGCGCAGAGAGGCCGAATGCAGCGTCTGCGCCACCAGGCCCTTGCCGGTGCCGTTTTCGCCGGTGATGAGCACGTTGGCATCCGATGGCCCGACGCGCGAAATAACGTCCAGCACCGGGCGCATGGCAGCCGATTGGGCAATCAGCTGCGGAAAGCGCTCCGCGCGTAACGCGCGGTTTTCAGCCTCCAGCCGCTGCCCTTTTCGCAAGGCCCGGCCGAGCTCGATCTGTGTCTTCAGAATGGCCGACAGACGGGCGTTGTCCCACGGCTTTTGGATGAAATCGCGTGCGCCGCGGCGCATGGCTTCCACCGCCAGCTCCACAGATCCCCAGGCGGTCATCACGATGACTGGCAGCGCGCCGTCCAGGTCCATAATGCGCTCCAGCAGCTCCAGGCCCTCCTGGCCGGAAGTGGTGTCGCGCGTATAGTTCAGGTCCATCAGGACGGCATCGAACTCGCGTGCCTCGATGGCATGGAGGGCCGCGGCGGGAGCGGTCACAGCTTCCGCCAGGTATCCTTCGGCCTTGATCAGCAGGCGGAGCGCTTCCAGCACGTCCGCCTGGTCATCGGCAATCAGGATGGATGGCCTGCGGTCTTCGTCGACTTTCATTCCATTCTATTGATAGCGCAAAGCTAACGCCTCGGGTAAAGGGCACGCCGAGGCCCACTCGCGGGAAGCGTGAATACGGGCGAAAGGTTCGTTATAGGACGCCCGCATGTGTCCGTTTCCGGGACGAACCGGACAGAGGCCGGGCGTGATTTCGCTACCCTACCTACTTCGCGTCGCGCCAGTTGTCGCCCACCCCGATATCGACGACCAAAGGCACCGCGAGTTCCCGGACGCCTTCCATTTCGCGCTTGGCCAGATTCGAGACCGCTTCCACCTCGTCGGGCGGGCACTCGAATACCAGTTCGTCGTGCACTTGCAGCAGCATGGCGGATCGATAGCCACCGGATTCGAGTCCGGCCTGCACACGGACCATGGCCAGCTTGATGAGGTCGGCGGCGGTGCCCTGCAGCGGCGAATTGACGGCGGTCCGCTCGGCAAAGCCGCGCGCGTTTGGGTTGCGGCTGTTCATATCGGGGATGGGGCGCTCGCGGCCGAACAAGGTGCGGGTGACGCCGGACTCGCGAACCGCGGCGATCGTCTCATCCAGGTATCGCCTGACGCCGGCGTAACGCTCGAAGTAGCCCCGAATGTAGCGCTCGGCTTCGGCTCGTGAAATGCCCAACTGCGCCGCCAGCCCGAAAGCGCTGATGCCATATACGATGCCGAAGTTCACCGCCTTGGCGTCGCGCCGCGCCTCGGGCGTGACCATGAGCGGCGGCACCCCCATCACTTCGGCGGCGGTGCGGGTGTGGATGTCCACGCCGTCGCGGTACGACTGGACCAGCAGCGGGTCGCCCGAAAGATGAGCCAGAAGCCGCAGCTCGATTTGCGAGTAATCCGCCGTGACCAGCTTCCAACCGGGACGCGGCACGAAGGCGGCCCGGATTTCGCGGCCGAGTTCCGTGCGGACCGGAATATTCTGCAGGTTTGGATTGGACGAAGAGAGGCGCCCGGTAGCGGCGCCCGCCTGATTGAAACTGGTGTGCAGGCGGCCCGTACCAGGATCTACCAGCAGCGGCAGGGCATCCACGTAGGTCCCTTTGAGCTTGGTGAGCTGGCGGTATTCGAGGACCAGGCGCACGATTTCGTGGTCTGGAGCCAGCACCTCCAGAATGTCGGCCGCGGTAGAGGCGCCTTTACCCTTGCCGTATTTCACGGGCGCCGGCAGCTTCAGGTCCTCGAACAATACCCGGCCCAACTGCTGTGGCGAGCTGATGTTGAAAGGCTTGCCCGCCAGCTCGTGGATCTGTCCGGTGAGCCGCGCGATCTGGCCCTCCATCATGGTCGACAGGCGCTGCAGTTCTGATCTGTCAATCAGAATGCCGGTGTGTTCCATGCGCGCCAGAACGCTCGACAACGGCAACTCGATGGTCAGGTACAGCTCGCGCAAGCCGCGCGCGTCGACGGCCGGCTCCAGCTGCCGGTTGAGCTCGAGAATGATATCGGCGTGTTGTTCGGGAGAAGCGCCCAGTTTGAGATCGAGCCGGCGCCGCGCCATCTCCTCGAGCGAACAACCTGCCGGATCGGCGTCAAGAAGGAACGCGTACAACATGACGTCATGCGCAAAGCCAGCGCCTGCAATTCCCAGGTCTTCCAACGTCACCAGCGTCGATTTTACGTCGCAGGCAATCTTGGGAGCGGCCGCATCTTCGAGCCAGGGCCTGAGCTCCGGTATCAGCTCGCTGCCCGCCACGCGGGCTTCACCCGGCTTCCAAGCCAGGCCGATGGCGTCAAGCGCCAGTTCGCCTTCGCCCGATCGGGCGACGGCGACGGCGACGGGCGCATCACGCGGGACCTGGGCGAGCCAGGCGCGCAGTTCCTCAGCGCTTCCCAATGCGGCGTAGTCACGCGGCCGCGTGTCCTCGCCGGGCCCCAACTCCTTGAGCAGGCTGTGAAACTCCATGTCCTTGTAGACGGCCTTCAGCAGCGCCGGATCCGCGGGCTGTCCAACGACGGATTCGAGCGAAAATTCGATCGGAACGCCGGTCGCAATCGTCGCCAGGCGCTTGCTCATCCGGATGCGATCTATGTTGTTCTGCAGGCTCTCGCGGTACATTTTCCGCTGCACCCCGGCTGCGCCGGCGATGGCCGATTCGACCGAGCCAAACTGCCCGATCAAATCCCGAGCGCCTTTGTCGCCGATTCCGGGCGCACCTGGAATATTATCGACCGCGTCGCCTTTGAGCGCGAACAGGTCGGCGACTTGCGACGGCTCGACGCCCAGGAACTCCTTCACCTTCGCCGGGTCATACCACTCATCGTCCTTGGCGGGGTTGAGCATCCAGACGCGATCGGTAACCAGTTGCATCATGTCCTTGTCGCTGGACACGATCACCACCTCCGCGCCGGCTCGTTCGGCGCGCCGCGCGATGGCGCCAATCACGTCATCGGCCTCATAACCGGGATATTCGAGCACCGGGATGCTCATGGCTTCGAGCAGCCGGCGCACGTAAGGGATCTGTTCCAGAAGATCGGGAGGCGTTTCCACACGGTTGGCCTTGTATTCCGCAAACTCCTCCAGCCGGTGGGTTGGCTCGCCGCTCTCAAATACAGCCGCGATATGCGTCGGCTGGTACTCGCGCGTGAGCTTGCGCAGCATATTGTTAAAGATGTAAACCGCCTCGGTAGACAGGCCGGTGGAAGTACGCATGGGAGGGGCGCCGCTGCGAGCGCGGGCATGATAGGCGCGGAAGATGAAGCCAAACGCGTCGATGAGGAAGAGCCGCTGGCTGGACACTTGGCCCATCATACTCTCCGCCGAATGCGCCCGCGGAGAGATATCCGCCGCTACGGCACTGCATTCCTGCGCAGCGCCAGCCAAAAGCTCGGCTGGCAATCGGCTATAGTCGGAAGGAATGCTCCCATGCGTGGCGGTGCTGGTCCTGGCAATGGTGTGGACCGCTTCCGCGGGCGGCGAGGACCGCCTGACACCGGAACAACAACACCTGAACATTGACTCCTTCGAGCACGTATGGACTACTGTGCGCGACAAGCACTGGGACCCCAAGCTGGGGGGGCTCGACTGGCAGGCGGTGCACGATGAGCTGCGGCCGCGCCTGGAACGCGCCACCACCATGGAGGAAGCGCGGGCGGCGATGGAGGAGATGTTAGCGCGGCTCAAACAAACGCATTTCGGCATTGTGCCGGCCGTGGTTTACCGGGAAATGGAGGGCGGCGGCACAGGCGAAGGTAAAACGGGCATCGAGGTGCGCGTAGTGGACGGCCGCGCGCTGGTGGTTTCCCTCGAACCGGATTCGCCGGCAGTGCGGGCCGGCGTGAAGCCAGGATGGGAGATCGAGCGTGTCGACGGCAAGCCGCTCGCGCCCGGCTTGCGCAAGGTCGACCGGAGCTTCCACGATTCGACGCTCCGCGACCTGATGCTGGAGCGCGCCGTGAGCTCGCGCCTGTCGGGGGATGAGGGCAGCCATACGAAAGTGGGATTTCGTGATGCGCTGGGCCAGAACACGACGTTTGAAATGACGCGTTCCCAGCCGCGCGGAGCGCGATTCTCGTTTGGCAACCTGCCACCCATGTATTTCTGGGTGGAGTCGCGCAAGGCGGCTCCCGATGTGGGCTATGTCCACTTCAACCTTTTTTTCGCGCCCGAAGCGTTGACGAAGGCGGTGGAGAGCGCGGTCAAGGACTGCGCGGGTTGCCGCGGCTTTATCATCGACTTGCGCGGCAATCCAGGCGGGATCGGCGGGTTGGCACTGGGTGTGGCGGGGTGGTTTCTGGATCAGCAGGGTCTTCGGCTGGGTGACATGTTCCTGCGCACCGCGAAAATCAAGTTCGTGGTGTTCCCGCGGCCGGAGCCGTTCCGCGGGCCGCTGGCGATCCTGGTGGACGGCTGCTCCGCATCAACCTCGGAGATCCTCGCCGGCGGAATGAAGGATCTGAAGCGGGCGCGCATCTTCGGAACGCGCACCGCCGGGGCGGCCTTGCCGTCCGTGTTCGAACGGCTGCCAAACGGCGACGGGTTCCAGTACGCCATCGCCAACTATATTTCCGAAGGGGGCAAGCAACTGGAAGGCGCCGGCGTGATTCCGGATCAACTCGCGGCGCCTTCGCGGCGCGAGTTGCTGGCAGGCCACGATACGGCGCTCGACCGCGCGCTGGCGTGGATTGCAAGCAGTAAGAATTGAAAATGATGATCTCACTGTGTTCATCCCTTGCGCCCATGGACGGGGTGAGCTGTGTACGAACGGACCGAAGAACGTAGACTGGTAGGAGTGCCAGGCCGACCGAGTCGGTCTGGCTTGGCGATTGGGCCCAACAGATCAGCCGCGTTGGCGTGCTGATGGGGCTGAGAATGGAAGGAAGTTTTCGGGAGTCCTTATGAAACGTTTACCAACCACACGAACCCTGGCCGCCTGCGCGGTGATGGTGCTGGCCGCGGCCGGCGCCAGGCTGCGCGCGGCCGACGAGCTGCCCAAGGCAGAAACCATCCTCGACAAATCCGTCGAGGCAACCGGCGGCAAAGCCGCCTTCGAGAAGATGCATAACACGGTCATCAGCGGCTCCATGGAGCTTGCTGCCATGGGCATCAAGGGCACCATGGTGATCACCGAGGCGGAACCGGACAAGAGCGTGGCCCAGATCGAAATCGCCGGCGTAGGCTCGATCAAACAGGGCTATGACGGCAAGGTGGCGTGGGAGGTCAATCCCATGCAGGGCGCGCGGATTAAGGACGGCGACGAAAGGATCGAAGCCAAGCGCGAAGCTCACTTTCACAAGGAAGTCTGGCAGGACGACTACAAGAAGGTGGAGACCGTTGGCTCGGAGACGGTGGACGGCAAAGACTGCTACAAGCTCGTGCTGACGCCGATCGAAGGCAATCCGGTCACCCAGTATTTTGACAAGAAGACTGGCCTGCTGGTGAAGTCGTCTGTGACCGTGACGACCGCGATGGGCGAGATTGCTGCCGAAACGGTGGTCAGCGATTATCGCAAAGAAGGAGACGTTCTGGTCCCGCACAAGATTCAGCAGAACGCAGCCGGGCAGGAAATTAGTATCACGTTCGACAGCATCAAGTTCAACACGGAGCTTGCCAAGGATAAGTTCGACCTGCCGGACGAAATCAAATCGCTCGTCAAGAAGTGAGCCCGGCCCATGCAGTTTGGGGTCTGGGTATGGGAGCACCTGCTTTTCATCCTTGAGGCGGTCCTTCTGCTGCCGGCAGCGGCGATGGCGTGGCGCGCCGAGCGTGCGGAAAAGGTTCTCAGCCGCGTGGCGCGCCATCGCCTGGCCCCCCTGGTAGCCGGCGTTCTGGCGCTGGCGCTGCGCGCGGCGGTGCTTCCCATCGAACCGATTCCCAGCCCGGCGGTCCACGACGAGTTCAGCTACCTGCTGGCGGCCGACACGTTTCTACATGGCCGCATCGCTAATCCCACACATCCGATGTGGCAGCACTTCGAGACCATGCACGTGGACCAGCAGCCGGCATACGTCTCCATGTACCCTCCCATGCAAGGGCTGGTGCTGGCCGCAGGACGGTGGTTGACGGGAATCGCTTTTGCCGGCGTGTGGCTCAGCGCCGGCGCGATGTGCGCCGCCATTTGCTGGGCGTTGCGGGGCTGGTTTCCGCCCGGCTGGGCCTTTCTGGGTGGCGTGCTGGCCGCCATCCGCATCGGCACCTTCAGTTACTGGGCGGACAGCTATTGGGGAGGCGCGGCGGCGGCCATCGGCGGTGCGCTGCTGTTCGGCGCCCTGCCCCGGCTCGTCCGGCACAGCCGGCCGCGTGACGCCGTCCTGGCCGCGCTGGGAATCGCCGTGATGGCCAACAGCCGCCCCTACGAGGGGCTGGTATTCTCGCTCGCCGTCGGCATCGTGGCGCTGGCGCAAGCGCGGAAACTGCGCCCGGCGGCGGTGGTGATGCCGGCTGCCGCGGTGCTGCTGTGCGTTGCTGCGCTGATGGCGTATTACAACTGGCGGGCCTTCGGCGATCCCGCTACCCTGCCCTATTCGATTCACCGCAACACGTACGCCATGGCGCCGATGTTTTTGTTCCAGGCGCCGCGCCCGGCGCCGGAGTACCGGCACCAGGCGATGCGCGACTTCTATCAGGGCTGGGAGCTCGGCTATTTCGACAGCGTGCGCACGCCGATGGGAGTCCTCAAGAACGAGGCGCGCAAACTGGAAGAGGCCTGGAGCTTTTTTGTCGGCCCGGCGCTCACTCTGCCGCTGATCGCATTGGCCTGGACCTGGAAAAGCCGCCGCACTCGCATGTTCCTGGTGCTTGCAGCGGTCGTGGCGCTTGGCAGTTCGCTGACGCCGTGGTTTGAGCCGCACTACATCGCGCCCGCCACAGCGCTGATTTACGCGCTGGTGATCACCGGCATGCGCGTCCTGTGGCACTGGCGGCCGGACGTCGCGCGCGCCGTGCCGGCGGTGGTGGTGGCCATGCTGGCAGTGCGCGTGGCCATGGCGGTGACGCCAATCCCCTTCGTGCTGCATTTTCCGATGACCTGGGCCACCACCTGGTCGCCCGCGTTGGGGCGCGAAGAAATTGCCCGACGACTCGAAGCCGCAGGCGGCGAACACCTGGTGATCGTTCGCTATTCGCCTGACCACCCGCCGTTCCGCGAGTTTGTGTTCAACGACGCCGACATTGACCACGCGCGCATTGTCTGGGCGCGCGATATGGGCGCCGAAAAGAACGCCGAACTGGTGCGGTATTTCAGCCGGCGGCATGTCTGGCTGCTCGACGGCGACCTGGATCCGCCGCGGCTATCGGCGTACCAGTGAAGACGGTTCTTCGGCCGCTGCAGCCGGCCCGGCGGAGTGCCGAAACGGCACGCTGAGTGCCCGCGCTACAACACATGGCTCGGGTTTCTTCCGTGTTAACCTCGTAATTACCGGTCTCCAATTGAAACGTTCGGACATGTCACTTCGGGTATCTCTCAGACGATTTGCGCCGGCCATGTTGCTGGCGTTCTGCGCCACCGCGCAGCAGTACACCATCAGCACCATCGGCGGCAACGGCAGCCCGGGTTATGTGGACGGCGCGGCTAACGGTTCCCAGTTCAGTACTCCGGTGGGCGCCGCCGTCGACTCGAAAGGGAACGTATACATCGCGGATTCGGTCAACCACCGCATCCGGATGATCTCGAATGGAACCATTTCCACCGTAGCGGGCACCGGTACTGCCGGCTACAGTGGCGACGGCGGGGCGGCGACAGCGGCGGAGTTGAACTATCCTTCCGCCGTGGTGGTCGACAAGGCCGGGAATCTTTATATATCCGACACGAAAAATCAGGTGATTCGCAAAGTCACCTCGGCCGGGACCATCTCGACCTTCGCCGGCAATCAAGGCCTGGGATTCGGATTCGGCCAGGATGACATTGCCGCCACCAGCTCCCAGTTGTTCAACCCAATCGGCCTGGCCGTGGATTCCGCGGGGAACGTATACATTGCGGACTCCAATGCCGGCGCCAACGCCAGCACTACCCAAGGCCTGATTCGCGTGGTCAACGCGACCAGCGGCATCATCACCACCGTGGTTGGGCTGGGCGACACGGCCGGGCTGTTGATCTGCCCCGAGGGAATTGCATTTGACTCCTCCGGCGCCATGTACATTTCCGACATCGAGCTTCACGTCGTGGCAAAGTTCGCTAACGGCGCGCTGGACCTCAATTTCGCCGGCAACGGCGGCGATGGGTTCGGCGGAGACGGCGGACCGGCGGCGAATGCCGTGCTGGGCGATCCCGTCGGCCTGGCGACAGACGCCGCAGGCAACGTCTACATCGCGGATCCGACAAACAACCGCATTCGGCGAGTCACCACGGATGGGATCATTTCGACCATCGCCGGCGTCACCAGGTACGGTTACTCGGGCGATGGGGGACCCGCGCTCAAAGCGCAGATGTGGTCCCCCCACGGAGTGGCCGTGGATTCAAGCGGCAACGTCTATATCGCCGACACCGAGAACGACGTGATCCGGCAATTGACCCCCGGGACGAGTCCGGCCATTACCCCCAACGGAGTCACCAACGCCGCCAGCTACCTGCCGCAGGTTTCTCCTGGTGCGCTGGCATCCATTTTTGGAACCGGCTTGAGCAACGCAGCCTACACATCGGGGGCGCCCTTCCCGACCGGCCTTGGCGCATCCAGCCTGGGTGGAGAAGGGGTGAGCGTGAGTGTCAACGGGCTGCCTGCGCCCGTCTTCTTCGCATCGCCAGGGCAGATTAATTTCCAGGTTCCGTGGGAGACGAGTGTTGGCACCGCCAGCGTGACGGTTTCAGTAGCAGGCGCAGAGAGCAATACGGCTTCCGTGCCGGTCGTGTCGGCAGGGCCGGGCCTGTTTGAGTCCGGATCGTCCGCCATCGTCCAGAACTACCCCGGTTACTCGCTCAACGGCCCCGGCAATCCCGCCGCGCCCGGCAGCATCATTATTGCCTACCTCACCGGCTCCGGACCGGTCAGCCCGGCGGCCACCGACGGAATCGCCGCGCCGCTGGACTCGCTCGTGGTCGCCACGGCATCTCACAGCGCGACAATTGGCTCCGAGCCGGCAACCGTGAATTTCGCCGGCCTTGCGCCCGGCTGGGTAGGACTGGTGCAGGTCAACCTGGTGGTGCCGGCAGGCCTCGCTGGAGGCACCTACCCGCTGATCGTGACCATCGACGGGCAAGCGAGCAACGCTGGCAACATCAGCGTGCAGTAACCAACACCGGCTTCAGATTCGCGCCGCCGGTTTCAGCCACCGCAGGCGCGCCGCTTGGGCCAGGAGAGCGCCCGACATCCGTTGCGTTGGCCTCAATGGCGCTTGATTCGCCGGAGGCGGATCCGCGATCCAGCCTGCGCGCCAGTTGTTCGTCTTTCCATTGCCCGTGCCACTCTCGCAGGGTATGGATGCCCAGCCGGAGGGCGTCGGCAGAGCGCCACACGATATTGTCGCGCAGCAAATGATTGCGAGCGGTCAGCGTGACACGCCGCAAACATCGCACCAGCAGTGACGGCTCAGGTGCGCGCGCGCCCGCCGCTACATCCAAACGAGGCTGGCGGCAGGCATTGAAGATCACCACCGCCACGCGAGAGTCGGTGTACACGCCCTTGCGGTACTCCTGGCCCGGATCGCGCAAACCTTCCGGGCGGCGCAAGTAGGTCACGGAATCCACACACCCGGTGTAAACCAGGTCGCTCACCACTTTGTCGCGCTCCTGGTCGACGTCGTTCTCAATCTCATGAGTGAAACCGAAGGGTCTCAGCGAGAATGTGGTGCCGACATCCTGGGTGGCGGCGGAAGCCCACACGCTCTGGCCCCTCCATTCTCCAGGACGATTCCAGACGCGCAGGTGGTGGCGCTTTTCAAACGTGTTGAGCGACTTCTGCAGCCGCATATCCGGCTCCTCGTCATCCAGCAGCAGAGTTCTCATGGGAGCGTTTCCGTCGGAGCGATCCTCCACAATCGCCCGGATAGCGGCGAAGCCAGAACGCATAGAGTTGGGAGCCGACCCGGTCCAGCCGGCGGCGCGGAAGGCGGCGTCGATTGACGCCTCGCTTCCCACGTACAACAGGTTCACTAAATCCATCGGCTGCGACTGCCGCTTGGAATAGCTCCAGTAAGGCAGGGCGTCCACCTGGCGCTGCAACTCGTCCATGTCCTTGGTGGAGCCGGCGAGGGTGGGCAGGGTGCATGGCGCCAAGCCACGAAACGATTCGGGAAACTCGATCTCGAGGTACATCTCCGCACCGCGCGGGTACTCGACCTCCGGGTCGGGGAAGCGGAACAGCCCGGTCTCGGCCAGGAACAACGGCGTCGCCATCATCGGATGAGTGAATGCCAGAAAGGCCAGTCGCTGGCTGAACCGGTTCGCGAGCGTAGCCGTTGCCCTCATGCCGTGAATCGCGCCGCTGCCATCGATGCGCTCGCGCGCGCTGTCGATTCCTACCAGCCGGATCGGCGCGGTGTAATCGGTGCCATCCGGGAGATGCAGCGTCTTGAAATCGATTTCCAGGAATGCGGTCTCGTGAATCAGGCCCAACCCGACCCTGCGAACCCGTTTGACCACCCCCTTCACGGTTGTGCCCTCGGGCAGCGAACCACCTTCCTGGCAGAGCGGCGTGCTGATCACGGCTTCGACCGCCGCACCCGGCTTTGAACTGTAGGTGGAGATTGGCGTCAGCAGGCGGGCTTCCACCCGGTTCGCACCGGGAGCCGCGCCAAAAACCGCCTGGCCGAAGAGAACCAAGAACAGGCAGGGCCACGCGGGGGCGGAGATGGCGGCAGAGTGGCGGGCAGCATGCCGCCGGTGAGAATGCGACAGCAGCACGTCAGACTTTGTCTTCATTTCGAGAGCAGCTCAGCCAAATCGTGAATCCCGCATCCCTACTTGGGTAAACCAGCATCCCGTGTGTCCGAACACCCCTGCCATGTGGGTCTGACCGCTGCCAAGAGTAGATCCGGCGAGTGGTTGGGAGAATGATACCAGATATACTCCATCCCGGAGAGCCGGCATTTCAGAATTCTTCCATCAGCGGCTGCAGCGCGGCAAAACGATCGGGTTCGGTGGCTCTGAGTGAGCCTGGCGGGTGCTTTGGTACAATGGCCTTGCCACCCTCTTTCAACAATGCGGTGAGGTGCGAGAGTGGTTGAATCGGGCGGTCTCGAAAACCGTTGAACCTTTACGGGTTCCGTGGGTTCGAATCCCACCCTCACCGCCAGAATCAAATCAATCAGTTAACGACGAAGTTTCAAAAACCTGACCAATTCTGACCAACGAGTTTTCATTTCGGTGCCTTACCCCCGGATATCGCAACCAGCTTGGCCGGCTGGGATAACTTGTTCCGCAGTATCTCAGTGAGTCGCGCTTGACGTTCTGGAACCCAACGGGCATAGTGCTTCAGCACCATCTGTTCTGTGTCGCCAATCAACTCCGCGACGTCACGCGTTGATACGTCCCGCTGCAAAAGCATGCGGACGAAGGTGTGACGGAACCGGTGAGGAGTCGGTACTTCTTCCCACTTGTCGCACAGTTCCCACACTTTTTTCAACTTGCGCCGCCAAAGATCCGCCACCGTTTCCAGCTTGGTCGAACCGCCTCGTGTCATGAAAGGCCGCGGGCCATGTGTCTTTGCCATCGCCCGCAGGCGGTGCACTACCTCGTCCGGCAACCAGGTGAAGAGCGGCTTACCTGTCTTGTGCATCCAAAGAAAGCAATCGTTGCCGTTCAGCCGCTCCATATCGAACGTGGAAGCATCCGAGATGCGCAGACCAGTGTAAAGTTCCAGCAGGATGAAGGTCTCCACGTCCTCACCAGACCATTCGCCGACATGTGACCCATTTTTCCATTGCACGCGGCCAAGCTGTCGACACGCCGCACACATTTTCTGCATCTCTGCGTCGGTGAACGGCGACTTGTTTGCGGCTGACCCGGCCCCGACCGGCGCCTCAAGATGTTCAGCCGGGTTCCCAACGATCATCTTGCGTTTGACACAGAATTTGAAAAACCCTTTCAGCCGCTCGAGTTTCTTACCCCGAGAGCGCGCTCGGTCCCTCCACGTCTGATAGAAGGCGTCCATATCGATATGAGGTGTTCACGCTCGCATGGAGTGTACGTCGCTCTTTGATGGGAATTACGGCTGCGACGGTCCTTGCTCCTGCACGCCCCAGGTGATGGTGAAGGAGTCGGTCTCATCGGCAACCGTGTATCCACCGGGCACCATGAACAAGGCTTGCGCCGGCTCTTGCGTGCTGAGGTCGGCGAATCGATGAGTCTCGACGCCGGAACGCGGGTCGTCGCGCGTCGAAAGCAGCATGAGCTTGAGTTCGCTGGACCACCAGTCTTCAGAAACCACGCTGAACGGTGCATCGTTGCCCTGGGAGCCAGTAGCATAGACGGTGGTCTGGCGCATCCCTTCGACGACGACGCCGTCGATCGTCTTGGTCCCCAGAGTTTCCGTGGTGACGTCCTGCCCACGCACACTGGGTTTCTTGTTGGCCGCGGGGCGCTTGGGCGCCGGCGCTGTAGCTGCAGCTGCGGCCGCTTCCGCGAACAGCACCGAGCTTACGCCGCCATGAACGTAAACGCGATTGTCAGCAAGACTCCCCTCCGGCGGCGGTGGGGCCGCAACGCGGTGCGCCACTTTCTTCTCGACATCCAGCGTATAGAGGTATCCGGCCACCGGATCGCTGATCTGAATCAGCGTCGGAACCTCCTGTGCCACCCGGCCTAAGGATGACATCGGCCGCTCCGTCCGCGTGCGACCCAGCGAATCGCGCCACTCCTTCACGCGCGAGGTGGTCTGAGTGATGTGGACGCCGCTGGCGAGTGTTTGCACGTGCTCGGATACCTCCTCGGCAGAATAAGGTGCGCCGAGTACGGGCTGCAGCATATGCGCCGGCAACTGGAATGTCGCCGAGCCGCGAGTGGTGCCATCTGGTCCGGTGGAGAACGACGATCTAGCCAGCATTTGCCCACTCGCCGCCGCGGCAAGGAGCAGTAAGAGGAACAGCAAGGCGCAGGGACGTTTCATGCGGGTGCCTCTCAGCTATTGAGTTTAGTCGGCGAGCAAACCGCTGACAAGGTGGGGCGCTGCTGCGCGGGACCGTCGCCGGAATGGGCTCCCATCGCGATTTTGCATAAGTTGCCGTATGGCTGGCGGTTCAACTAGCACCGACGCCAAAAAGCGCAGGTAAGCCCTCGAGGCCGAGGTGCAGGCGGAACCGCTCACGGACGCCGGACGCGCAGCGGGAACTTCTCTCCAGCACACACATTTGATCGAGCGCGACCGGATGCCCGCCCTCAGGGCCGGCAATAGTAGTTTCTTGTAACTGCTATTTGTTGTTGATTGCAACTGCTATGATCGGATAGGGAGATCAATTGGCCCGCAAACTGAGCCGCAGGGAGGCCAGACGGATGG
The DNA here is from genome assembly GCA_964654065.1 of uncultured Solibacteraceae bacterium. Classification (GTDB taxonomy): domain Bacteria; phylum Acidobacteriota; class Terriglobia; order Bryobacterales; family Bryobacteraceae; genus Bog-375. Next base: position 2,940 of record CAZZHN010000081.1, on the reverse strand, counting down.
CCGGACAGCGCAAACGGTTCGGCGGTGGCCGGCCGCTCCAGCCTCGTCCCTGTCCGCGATGTGACACTCCTTGCGCTAGCACGACTCAGGCTGCAGCGCACTGCGTGGGGCGCAACGCTCAGACAACAGCGCGGCCTCCTGCGGCGCCTCCACAGGGGTCCCAATCCGTGGAGCCGCAACGCGAATATCCAAGGTGGAAATATCACCCGACCAAGAAGGCCGTCGTTGTGTACGATGCCCAAGCCGAAGCTGCGCTCGGTGAAGGATGGTGCGACACACCACCAGAAGCTCTGTGATCTCTGCTTGAGACAACGTCGCGCCGATACTGCGCATGCCACTTCCGCCTGAGATTCTCGAGTCGCGCGGTGGCGTCCTGGTCCCTCCGGCCATTCAGCGCCTGGCTGTGTCGCTGATCCGCGTCGTGTGGCTTGACCGTTGCACGCGGTGTAGAACGCCATACGCAACCGCTGACGACGATCCACGTCCAGTCGATGCACCGCGATCCCGTCGGGCGCCGCGGCGCTTAAGAAAGCCGTGATGGTCCACCTGCTGTTGGCGCCCAGGCGTTCCGGTCACCTGACACTGCGCGGCCATCGAGGATCTGCCGGTACCAACGGTCACCGCCGCATCTTAAGCACTTCACTCACTTTGGCCAGGAGCAGCTCGCCGTTCACGGGCTTGTTTAGCACTGCATCAGCCCCCAGTAGCCGCGCCGTCTTTAAGAACTCACCGCCGAATGCGCCCGAAATAGCGATGATAGCGACGCCAGGCGCTTCCCGCCGTAATGTTTGGATGGTCTCGATCCCTTCCTGTTCGGGCATTACCAAGTCCGTAATTACCAAGTCCACATGTCCCGCCCGCACCTCCTTCAGCGCCTGCTTTCCGTCGGCCGCTTCGATCACCTCGTGACCGCCATCCTCGAGCACTTCCCGACAGAAACGGCGCACTCCGGCTTCATCGTCGGCGACCAGGATGCGAGCGGGCGACGCCAACGGCGCCCCCAGTAGAAGCCGAACCTTTCGGGCCAACTCCTCTGGACTGAACGGCTTCTGGATGAAATTCGCGCCCTCTTCCAAGACGCCGTTGTGTTCAATGATGTTGTCTGTGTACCCCGACATGAACAGCACCTTGATGCCTGGGTGGAGCGTCTTCAGACGGTCGGCTACATCCCGGCCGCTGATTTTTGGCATCACCACGTCGGTCAACACTAAGTCGATGCGCTCTAGCTCGCACTGCATCAGCGCGTCGTCGGCGCTCTCTGCGGTGATCACCTGGTAGCCGTATTCCTGCAACACTTCGACAGCGTAACTGCGGACTCCCGCTTGGTCCTCCACCACCAGCACGGTTTCCTCGCCGCCCAGCGCTGGAGGGGCTTCCGCGCTCACGTCATCGTGCGGCGCTCCTGCAACTGCCGGCAGGTATATCTCGAAGGTCGTCCCCTTGCCCTTTTCGCTGTGGACCTCGACATATCCGCCGCTTTGCACCACGATGCCCTGCACCGTGGACAGCCCGAGCCCGGTCCCTTTGCCTAGCTCCTCGGGAGAGACGCTTTTCCTCGAGGCGCGGGCCAGCCATACTGGATTCAGCACCTGTAAAAGGCGGCAATTATAGAACTTAGAGGTATTAAGATCTTAATATTTGTTAAACGATGGAATGGGTCTCGTCCGAGCCATGAACGGGGTGTTCTAGGAGAACGATGTTCGCTATTATCGGCCTCGACCGTCTTGGACCCACCTGCGACCCCGCTTTCGGAGGCGGAAAAGCCCACGCTGGGGCCGTTTCTGACGAGGATGTGCGCCCTGTTTTGTGCTTCCCGGGCGGCCGACGGCCCAGTGGTGCTAACACTGCGAGATGCTTGCCGGCTGATTAACCTGGCCACGTTCCAATATGTATCGGCGGAGGCGAAGAAGGCGATGGGCGGACAGAGCATCACGCGCGCGGACCTGGTGCGCACGTTCTCGCCCGAAGGGCCGCCGAGTTCGGGTCGCGAGTGTTTTGTCTTGCCGATGAGAGGCGTTTAGGTTTGGCGAGCCCACGCGGATCATTCAGCCTGCGCCGGCGTGCTACAGCCCGGACTCTTGAAAACGACATCAAACGCCAGCGTTTTCAAGCCGAGCGCCCAGACGGCGGCTAGGAAGATGCGCCTGAGCCACTGGTTTCCTAGCCTGATTGCCAGCTTGGCTCCGACTAGGGCTCCAACGAACATCGTGAGTGCGAGGACGCTGCCCAGGCGAAAATCCACTAAATGCCGCCATAAGAATACTATCGTGGCAGTGCCGGAGGAGAAGACGTTGATGATTTTGGTGGTGGCCACCGCCTCCACGAAAGACAGTCGAAACAACGCCACATATACAGCTGTCAAAATCGTCACATAGCCGCCGCTGAAGAAACCGCCGTAAATGCCGAGCAGGAACGTCAACGCATAGCCAGCCATCTCAGCTGAGGGCGACGTTGCCGCACGGAACTCCTGCGCGCCTGACTTCCGATAGACGATGGAAAAAATGGCAACCCCGATCATGGCGCAGGATACGATGAGGGGGATTGATCTCTGCGGAATCAGGAGCAGCAAGAATGCACCGGACAGGGAGCCAGCCAACGTCAGAATGACTAACATGGGCAGCCGTTTGCGGTCTACACTCGTGCCGCGAAGAAATGGAAGGTTTCCCCCGACACTCATGAAGGTGAGGGCAAACATGTTGGTTGCAAGAGCAGTTCGCGCATCGATGCCGAACTGAAACATGGCTGGAACTGTGATCAGCGAAGTGCTGCCCGTGACTACGCTGATTCCGCTAGTCGCCAAAAAAATGGCGATCAGTGACAACCATTGAAGGCCGGTCATGGTCCTGTCTCACCTTATCATCCAATTGAGGGGGAGCGGAATCCTTAACTCTCTGGCGCAGGCAGGCTTCGAGCAGGAGACCTCCGTCAAGCTCTACCCAA
>CAZZHN010000080.1:0-18865 GCA_964654065.1 uncultured Solibacteraceae bacterium | reverse complement strand
GTTCCAACCAGGAGGAGAAGACCGATTGGGGAGTCATGAAGGAGAAGATCCGCGCCGACCTGAAACGCTACATCGTGAAGGAGACTTCGCGGCGGCCGCTGATCATGCCGGTGATCCTGGAGATTTGAAGGAAGCCGGCAGCGCGGAACCGGTCCCCGAGCGGTATTTGGAAGACGCCTCCGGCTACCGCGGGCACGCGGAGCGCGTTTTTGTACCGGCAGATGAAGCAGGTGTCGCGGAGATTTTGCGTGAGGCTTCCGCCCGCGCCGTCCCGGTTACCATTGCTGGAGCCGGCACCGGGATTACGGGCGCGCGCGTGCCATTTGGCGGCTGGGTCCTTTCGCTGGAAAAGTTGAATCGGGTGGACGTGCGCCCGGGCATGGCGCTGGTGGGCGCCGGCGCTTTGCTGAGCGAAGTGCACGCCGCGGCGCAGCGGAGCGGCCAGTTTTATCCGCCCGATCCGACGGAAACTTCTGCCAGCATCGGCGGCACCATCGCCACCAACGCCAGCGGGTCGCGCAGCTTTCGTTATGGCAGCACGCGGCGATGGGTTGAGGGGCTGCGCGTAGTGCTGGCGGATGGCCGGATAATGGACGTCAGCCGCGGCGACGCCATCGACTTCGATCCGGGGACGGTGCCGCTTCCCGCGGTCACCAAGAACACGGCGGGGTATCCGCTGCGGCCGGGCATGGAGTGGGTCGACCTGTTCGCCGGCTCGGAAGGCACACTGGGCGTGGTGACCGAAGCCCGCCTGCGCTTATTGCCGGTGCCACAGGCACTGATGGGCGGCGTGGTTTTCTTCGCGGATGACGAGCGCGCCATGGACGCGGTGGAAGCGTGGCGACCGGTCGAAGGCCTGCGCATGCTCGAATACCTCGATGCGCCTTCGCTGGAGTTACTGCGCCCGAAGTATCCGGAGGTTCCCGCGGCTGCGCGCGCGGCGCTGCTGATCGAGCAGGAGCTTTCCGGCGAGGACGACCCGGCGGTGGATGCCTGGCTGGAGCGGATCGATCAGGCAGGCGCGTTTGCAGAGGAAAGCTGGTTTGCGCTTTCCGCCGCCGACCGGGAGCGGTTTCGCAAGTTCCGCCATGCTCTGCCGGAACTGGTGAATGAAACGGTCCGCCGTTCCGGCGCATTGAAGATGAATTCCGATTACGCGGTGCCGGTCGCGCGCAACCGCGAGATGCTGGATTATTACCGGCAGCGCCTGGAAGCCGAATTCCCAGGCCGGTATGTGATTTTCGGCCATATCGGCGATGCGCATGTGCACGTGAACCTGTTATCCGAAGCTACCGATCCGGGCCGTGCTGCGCAGTTACTGCTGGAGTTTGCCCGCCACGCCGTGGGATTGGGAGGCACTATCTCCGCCGAGCATGGCCTGGGCAAGCGCAAAGCGCATCTGCTCGAGATCCAGTACACGGAGCAGGAACTCGAAGCGATGCGCGCGGTGAAGCGGCGGTTGGACCCAGGCAACATTTTGGGGCGCGGAACGCTGTGGGCCTTGTGAAAGGGCGCGCGACCTGAGGTAGGACAGACAGTCGCTTTTCGTGGTCTGTCGTGCTTTGCTTGTCGGGCGGACCGGGGACAGACCGCTCTGTCCACGCGGCGCAAAAGGCAGCGCCTTGGGACAGAGAGGTCAGTCCCCTGCGTCACGCATAACTGTTCTGGGCGTACCCCCTGAGCCAGACTCGTGCGCATTCAGCGATGTAGACTGTCATGTGAGTCATGCGTGAATACGACGTCATCGCAGACTGGTACGCGGCCGATCGTGACCTGCAAACCGGCGTCCCCGAAGTAATAGCCCTCGCTGAATTGGTTCCATCAGGCGCGCGCGTCCTCGACATCGGGTGCGGAACAGGTATTCCGATCACGCGCAGCTTGCTGACTGCGGGCTGCAAAGTATTCGGGATCGATAGTTCCGCCCAGATGCTGGCGCGATTTCGCGTCAATTTCCCAGAGACTCCAGTCATCCAAGGACTGGTGCAGTCCTGCGGTCTTGCAGCCAAGGCCTTTGACGCCGCTGTTGCCTGGGGTGTCATGTTTCACTTGACCCACGCCGATCAGGCGAGGGCGATGGCAACTCTGTCACAGATGCTGAAGACAGGAGCGCCATTTCTGTTTACGTCTGGAGACGAGCACGGCAGCGTTGATGGGATTATGAACGGCGTTTCATTTCACTACTTCTCGTTCAGCATCGCGGGCTACCGGAGCCTCCTGCAAGAGAACGGTTTCACGCTGCTAGACACCCACGCGGATCGAGGGGAGAACACCTACTACGTAGCCCGCGAATCGGCGTGACACTTTACCGAAGGCCGTTGCTACTGTCACAGCTGGAACCAGTAGACGGGGGCACATGCAGCGACGGCTGCGACGGCTTGCAGCACGAGCGCTGGGCCAGGCGTGGAGCATGATAGACACAGCCGTGCAGAGGGAATGGAGAGCGCGCTAAGCTCGGATGGGAAACGCTTCTTAAGGCTAAGGAGAGACGATGAGGGAAACAAGAGCGGGAGACCGAGCGGCATTCTTCCTGCTGGGAGCCGCGATCGGCGCGGCGGCAGCACTACTGATGGCACCGGCGTCAGGCGCACGAACTCGCCGGAGATTAGTCGGCAAAGGAGAGGAAGTCGCGGATTACCTGATCGATACGGGCAAGGAACTGGTAGAGAAATGCGAGGATCTTTACGAGCGCAGCGGGGAACTTGGGGTGGATGCGACGCGCGAGTTGTCTGGGAAGTATCGCGCGCTGCTTGAGCACAGCAGGCAACTGCTGGACGAGGCCAAAACGACTCTCCGCCGTGCAAAAAACGCCGTCACGGGCCAGTAATTGCGAAGACGCGCCGGCTGGATAATTTCGGAGCGGCGGAACGATGGTATCGCGCTTGGACTCCCCAGCGATGTACGGTATTGTCTCCTGAGGTCCCATGTTATGCTCGCCTCATGAATCCCTTCGAGTCAAGGAATTGGAAAAGGGCGGTGGGCGTTTGCTGATGATGGCTGCGGCAACGTCCCGGGCGAGCGCGGCGGATATTGCCTGGGCAACAGCTGTGGACGAAACCGGCCGCCGCTCGGATTTACTGACCGGGGGAAAATTTACGGCCGCAGTCACAGCGGGTCGAGACACGACCGTGAACGGGGTGAAGTTTGTGGGGCAAACCCCGTCCAAGACCGCCAGCCTGATCATTTTTGGCACCGCACCCATCACGGTTGAAGCCGTACAAAACCCCTACGGTCAGTACGGCACGCCGCCCGCGACGTGGGATGCGGGTTACCGGTCGCTGGTGTCGGGGGGTGCTTACTCCGAATTTCCCACGAGCCCAATGAAAATTCAAATCAGCGGGCTTACGATCGGAAATAAATATGCGGTACAAATTTTCGAAACTTTCTGGAGCGCCAACTTTGCGACCGTTTTCGTCGGAGGACAGAATCAATCTAGTCCGCTGAATTTGTCCGGCGGGCCGAGACCCGGGTCCGCCGCCAGCTCCACCGCACAATATGTGACGGGAACGTTCACTGCCGATTCGGACCGCGAAACGATCTCCCTCACGTCAACCACCGGTTACGTGATCTTCGATGCCCTCCAGTTACGCGATATGGGCGCCGGGAACCCAAATAAGAACCAAATCATTTCAGCCTTGCGTGCCGGCGCTACGGCTGGCAGCGTGCCTTCTTTGGATTTATCGATCGAGTTCGAAACTGGATCTTCCGTTCTCACGGCTGGCGCAATCCAGGAATTAGAGATGCTTGGAAGCGCGCTCACTAGCAGCGACCTTGCCGCGGACAGGTTTCGGATCGAGGGCCATACTGACACCGTAGGCAACGCCGCCGCCAATAAGATCTTGTCCCAGCAACGGGCCGATGCGGTTACTTCCCTTTTGGAAACGAAGTTCGGCATCGCGGCGACTCGATTGCAAGCGGTCGGAGTCGGCGAGGCTGATTTGCTGGTGCCGACGCCAGACCAGACCCCGGAGGTACGCAACCGCCGGGTTCACATCGTCAATCTGGGCGCTCAGGTCACACCGGCGAAATAGCAAGACCCCTGCGGCCTGGCCGAGACGACAAGCGGCACAATGTTTACGCCCGCCACGCCGCCAATTGACGCCTTAACGCCAATCTCAGAGACAGACCCACTGCCTCATGTCGGCGCGCCTTGACAGACGACAAAAGGCGATCGTCCGTTCTACCTCTGCGGTTTCGCCGTCGCCCTCACTAGCAGGCATAATTGTTCTTATGGTCGATCGCAATGATCGCAGGCCGGACCCGGAAGACCTGCTGCGGCGGGTACAGGCGGGCGAGCGGCGGGAACGGCGCGGGCGGCTGAAGGTATTCCTCGGGTACGCGCCGCGGGTGGGGAAATCGTTTCGGATGTTCGACGAAGGGAGGCGGCGTAAGCAGCGCGGACAGGACGTGGTGATCGGGTCCTTGCAAGGCAAAGTGACGCCGGACCTGGAGGCCATCATCGCGAACTTCGAGGTGATTCCCCCGGTGCGCGAGCGGCATGCCGGCCAGATGTGGGACGTCATTAACCTGGCGGAGATCTTCCGCCGCCATCCCAGCACGTGCCTGATCGATGGCCTCGCCTTCGACAATCCCCCGGGCAGCCGGAATCCACATCGCTGGCAGGACGTGGAAGAGCTGCTCGACCGCGGGATCGCCGTCATCACCGCCGTCAACCTGCAGCACATTCAGGAGAAGCAGGACGCGGTGGAACGCATCACGGGCAAGCGGGCGGCCAATAGCGTGCCGGAGGAATTCCTGCTGGAAGCCGATGAAATGGAAGTGGTGGATGCGCCGACCGAAGCGCTGATCGGCCGCGCCCATGACGTCAGCATGCCGGATCCGCGGCAGCTGGCGGAACTGCGCGAAATGGCGCTGCTGCTGGCCGCCGACGTGGTGGAACGGCAACTCCAGGACTATCTCGACGAGCATTGTGTTTCGGTGCGGTGGGGCGCGCAGGAGCGCGTACTGGTGTGTCTGACGGCGCGTTCCAACGCCAGGGCCATGCTGGAGAGCGGACATCGGAATGCGCTGCGGTTTCACGGCGCGCTGATGGCCGCCTATGTCGAACGTTCCCGGCTGGACGCCGCCGATCAGGAGCGCCTCAACTCCAATCTGGAGCTGGCACGGCAGTTGGGAGCGGAAGTGCACTCACTGCGCAACGACGATTTTGTCGAAGCGATTCTCGATTTCGCGCGCGAGCACAGGATCACGCAAGTGTTCCTCGGGCACACCGGCCGGGAGCGGCGATGGTGGGAAGCGCGCAGTTCCGTCGACCGGCTGATCGAGGCCGCCGAAGACTTCGATGTGCGGCTGTTTCCGCACCGCGAGGGCTAATGAGCGAGCGGCACAAGGGGCGGCTCAAGGTGTATCTCGGGTATGCGGCCGGCGTCGGAAAGACTTACCGGATGCTCGAGGAGGCCCAGGAGCTGAAACGGCGGGGAGTGGACATCGTGGTCGGCTATTTCGAGCCGCACGGCCGCAAGGAAACCATCGCCATGACCGAGGGCCTGGAGTTCGTCCCGCGGCGGGTGATCGCGTATAACAATACCGGCTTCGAGGAGATGGACGCGGACGCCATCCTGCGTCGCCGCCCGGCGGTGGCGATCGTCGACGAGTTTGCTCACACCAACGTGCCGGGGAGCGAGCGGCTGAAGCGCTGGCAGGACGTGCACGCTTTGCTCGATGCCGGCATTGACGTGATCACCACCATGAACGTGCAGCACCTGGAGAGCCTCAACGACCAGGTCTGGCACGTCACAGGGGTGCGGGTGCGCGAAACGCTGCCGGACTGGGTGATCGACGATGCCGACGAGATCGTTTTCGTGGACCTGACCCCGAGGGCGCTGCGCAACCGGCTGGAGCGCGGCGTGGTCTACGCGCCCGAAAAGGCACAGAAGGCGATGGACAACTTCTTCACCGAGACGAACCTTTCGGCGCTGCGCGAAATGGCGATGCGGCATACGGCGCACGAAGTGGAAGAGAAGCTTTCGGCAGCGCCGGCAGCAACCGCGGTGGATGCAGGCCAGCCAGCCGGCGCGGACCTCAGGCGGGAAGCGAACGGCGCGCGCCAGAACAAGGAGCGAATCCTGATCTGCCTGACCGGCAACCCTTCTTCCGCCGTATTGATTCGCCGGGGCAAACGGGTGGCGGACTATTTGCAGGCCGATTGCCTGGCGATTCACGTGGCCGCGCCGGGAGAGGCCCGCGACGCCATCGAACGCCACCTAAGCTTCGCGCGCAACCTCCGCATCGAAGCCCACGTGGTGGAAGCGGCGGAGGTGCCGCGCGCCATCGCCGATTTCGCGCGCGAGCAGGGCATCACGCAGATTTTCATGGGCCGCTCCGCCCCGCAGCCCTGGTACCGCCGCCTGCGCGAAACCGTAGTGCAGACGGTGGTGCGGCATTCGCGCGAGATGCAGGTAACGATCGTGGCATCGAGAAGAAGTTAGCGGGGCAGCGGGCGACTTGCGGCGGTCTCCCGAATGGCCCCGGGATGGAGCGCGGTCCTGTAGCTCCGTGAGGAATGCGGCTTGGCGATACACGGGTACTCGCCAGCGGCGGCCCCGGGCGTACGACGCTACACTAGAAATTTCATGCATCGCATTCTTCCTGCGCTGGCCGTGCTTCTTTCCGGCTGCGGTTATGTGGCCGGGCCGTTGCCGCCGCTGGCCAATATTCCGGCGCGCGTTACCGACCTGACGGCCGTGCAGCGCGGCGCCAAGCTGATCGTCCAGTTCACGGCGCCGCTGCTCACCACGGAAGGCGTGGATATCAAGCAGGCGCCGACGTTCTACCTCAGCATCGGTCCCGGCCCGGCTCCCTTCAATGCCGAGCAATGGGCCCGTTCCGCCAAGCCGATTCCGCCGGTGCCGGCCGCAGGCGCCACCGTGCATTACGAAGTGGCGTGCACGGAGTGGACCGGCAAGGGAGTGACCATCGGGGTGCGGGCGGTGGGGGCGAACGGGAAGGACGCCGGGTGGTCCAACTATGCCAACGTGGATGTGATCGAGCCGCCCGAGCAGCCCACGGATCTGCGTCCGGAAATGACGCGGGCGGGCCTGCACCTTACGTGGCGCGCGCGCGGGGACCACTTCCGCGTGCTGCGAGCGCTGGCGGCCGCGGATCAGAACGACAAAACCCGGTACGAAATAGTCGCGCAGGTTACACAGACGGAGTGGACGGATGCTGCCGCGGCCGCCGGCACACGATACCGTTACCTGGTCCAGTCGTTTATCCCGCAAAGTGACAACCGGGCGGCCGAGAGCGAGCTTTCCGAGCCGCTCGAGGTCATGCCGGAAGCGGTTGCGCCTGCGGCGCCCGAGGGTCTGCGCGGGGTGGCGGCGCCCAATTCGATCGAACTGGCCTGGGATGCCGCGGAGTCCGGCGTCAAGGGTTACCGCGTGTACCGCGCGCCGGCCGGCGGCGCCTTCGAACGGACTGCCGAAACGGGCGCGATTCCCACCTACTCGGATCGTGCGGTCGAGCATGGCAAGACGTACCGGTACGCGGTCGCGGCGGTTGGCTTGTCGGGAAAAGAGGGGCCGCAATCGGCGCCGCTCGAAATTACGCTGCCGTGATGCGGCGAGTGCGAGAGTTGGCGGGCGCTTCGGAGTGGCGGAGCGCTCTGCGCCTTGGTTGGACAGGCGGGACGGGGGCGTCCCGCGCAGACCTGGGGGTCTGCCCCACTATTTCTTGGCGGGGGGCGGCGTCTTGGGGTCCACCGTGTCACCGTATTTGATGGTGGACTTGCCTACGAAGCGCTTATAGTCCTGGTATTTCACCACCATGCGAATGCGCTGATCCAAGGGGGGATTCTTGAAGTGCAGCGTGTCATCCGCATGGGTGTAGGTGGGGAACCAGTACTGGCCATCAATCTGTTCGCGGTAGGTCTCGAACTTGGGGAACTCCTGGCCCTTGGCGATGCCGGCGCCTTTGCCATAGGATTTGACGATCTGAAGATCGCGATCGTCCACCCACACCTGTCCTTCGAAATAGCGTTTTCCGGGAGCCAGCTTTTTCGGCTTCACGGAAAACAGGAAGCAGCCGATTTCGTCGACTTTCTCGCGGCCCAGGTAGTTGATAATGTAATCCGGCAGAGCCGCGGTGGTGAGGACGAACGGCTGCACCTCGCGCAGGTCCTTGACGTCTTCCGGCGTCAGGCCAATCACCTTCAGGGAAATGACAGGCGCGTACACCACCTTTTCAATGCGCTTGCCTTCGGGGGTGAAGATGATGTCGTCCACCTCCTCCCACTTCCCGCCGGTCGGGTTTCCGCCGCCATCGAGCTCCTCCATCTTCAGGCTCTGGCGGTAGGTATAGTTGTTGCGCGCCTCGGCGAACTCGGCTTCCTTGGCGGCGAACTTGCGGATGATCTCGTCCGCATTGACGGTGTCGTCAGCGGCGGCAGCCCAAATGGGCAAGCTCAGCGCGGCGAATGCGGATGACAGAATGAGCGCTCGCATTTTCCCCCAATATACTGCAAGACGCGATCAGTTGCTTAACAGTTTCTTGGCGATGGTCAGCAACTGGATGTTGCTGGTGCCCTCATAGATGCGGCCGATCTTGGCGTCGCGGTAGAGCTTCTCGACCGGACAGTCCCTGGTAACTCCCACGGCGCCGTGGACTTCGATGGCTTTGGATGCCACCCGTTCGGCGGCCTCGGAACTGTAATACTTGGCCATGGCGGCCTCCGCCAGAAAAGGCATGCCGGCGTCGCGGAGGCGGGCCGCGTTGTAAACCAGCAGGCGGGCGGCCTCAATCTCAGTGGCCATTTTGGCCAGCTCGAACTGCACGGCCTGGAAGGAAGAAATCGTCCTCCCGAACTGCTTGCGCTGTTTGGCGTATGCGGTGGCCTGTTCGAAGGCGCCACGCGCCAGCCCGATCATCTGGGCGCCGATCGCGATACGCCCTTCGTTGAGGGTTTCGATGGCGATTCTGTATCCCTGGCCGATCTTACCCAGCACGTTCTCGCGAGGCACGCGACAGTTGTCGAGGATCAGCTCACAAGTGGAGGAAGCGCGCAGGCCCAGTTTGTCTTCCTTCCGGCCCACCTGAAAGCCAGGGAAGCCGCGCTCCACCAGGAACGCCGTAATGCCCCTGTAGCCGGCGTCCGGGTTGGCGTTGGCGAAGAGCACGAACAGGCCAGCCTCGGCGGCATTGGTGATCCATAATTTGCGGCCGTTGAGGAGAAAGTGGCCGCCCTGATCCTGGGCGCGGGTTGCCATGGCGAAAGCGTCGGAGCCGGAGCCGGCTTCCGACAAAGCATACGACGCCACGGTGTTTGCGGCGAGGCGGGGAAGATAGCGGGCTTTTTGTGGGGCGTCGGCCCAGCGCAGCAGGGCTTTGTTGCAGACGGTGTTCTGCACATCGACGATCACGCCGGCGGAGGGGTCCACTGCGGAGAGCTCCTCGACGGCCAGAATGGCCTGAAAGAAAGTGCCACCCTGCCCGCCAAATTCCTCTGGGATCTCGATGCCCATCAGGCCCATGGCGAAAAACTGCTGCAGAATTTCCTGGCGGAAGACCCCGGCATCGTCCATTTCGCGCACGTGCGGGCGAAGTTCCTCGCGGGCGAATCTCCGCACGGTGGCCTGGAACAGCGTCTCTTCCTCGCTCAAGGCGGTCAGCGGCCGCGGGGCTGCCTCGGACTTTGGCGTGGCGGGCATTCTAAATGTCTACTCGACTGCGGCCAGCGCGCGCCACTGGCGGCCCTGGGAGCCGGCCACGCCGCGGTGCGTGACCTGCCCCTTGTAGGTGTTGACGCCTTCGCGCAGCGCGGCGTGCCGCTCGCAGGCTGCCTCCAGGCCGTGGTTGGCCAGCTCCAGCAGGTAAGGGAAGGTGGCGTTGGTGAGAGCGAAGGTAGAAGTGTGCGGCACCGCCGCGGGCATGTTGGAGACGCAATAGTGCAGCACGCCGTCGACGAAGTAAGTGGGATCGGTGTGGGTGGTGGCGTGCGCCGTCTCCAGGCAGCCACCTTGATCGATCGCCACATCCACCACCACGGCGCCGCGCCTCATGCCGGCAATCATTTCGCGCTTCACGAGCTTGGGCGCCGATGCGCCAGGGATCAGTACGGCGCCCACCACGAGGTCCGCGGTCTTGAGGTTCTCGCTGATCGTCAAGGCGTTGGAAGCCAGCGTCACCACCTGCCCGTTGAAGATGTCGTCGAGGTCGCGCAGGCGGTTCAAGTTGCGATCGATGATGGTGACGTGCGCGCCGAGGCCGAGCGCCATCTTGGCGGCGTTGGTTCCGACGATGCCGCCTCCGAGAATCACGGTGTTGGCGGGCGCCACACCGGGCACGCCGCCCAGCAGAATGCCGCGGCCGCCGTTGGGCTTTTCCAGGTATTGGGCACCGACCTGCACGCTCATGCGGCCGGCGACCTCGCTCATCGGCGTCAAGAGCGGCAGCGAGCCATCGGCTTCGCGGATGGTCTCGTAGGCCACGCCGCTGACTTTGGATTCGAGCAGGCGGTCGGTCAATTCCGGCAGCGGCGCCAGGTGCAGATAGGTGAACAGCACGAGCCCGGGGCGGAAGAAGGGATACTCGGCCGGCTGCGGCTCTTTCACCTTGGCGACCAGGTCGGCCTTCGTCCAAACCTCGGCGGCGCTATCTACAATGCGCGCGCCGGCACGTACGTACTCATCGTCGGAGATGGAACTGCCTTCTCCAGCCCGCGCCTCGACCAGCACCTCGTGGCCCGCCTCGCGCAGGGCGAGAACGCCGCTCGGCACGAGCCCCACTCGCGTTTCGTGGTCTTTGATCTCCTTGGCAACGCCGACGATCATGATGTCCTCCGATTCAGATTAACACCACGATATGGTGGGGAGTTCACGGCCGGCCCGCCGAAAGGCCGCGCGGCGCGCGTTAAGGAAATGTCGAGCGGACGCCTGACACGGCAGGCCTGCAGGAAGGCCTGCGCCGCGGGCCGCAGGGCGGCGGCCTTAGAACGTCAGCCGGAAAGCGACCTGCATGCGCCGCGCATTGGTGCCGTCCATGGGTCCCCAGGAAGCGTTGCCGGTGCCCACGCCAGGAACCGGCTTCAGGACGCCCAACTGGGCCACGTAGCCGACGGTGTTGACGCTGGTATTGAATTGCGAGTTGAGGGCGTTGAAAGCTTCGAACATGAGCTCGCCGCGGAACCGCTCGGTGAAGGGCAGGCTGCGGGTGAGGCGCGCATTGACGGGGTGCATGCCGCCGGTCGAAAGGCTGTTGATCTGGTCCAGCGGCATGCGATTCCATCCGCCGGTGCCGTTCATGGAATTCGTGTAGATCATGGTGGTACCGGCAAACTGCTGGCCGTTGACCTGGACGATCTCAGTGGCCGGCAGCCCGGTGGCGATGGTGGCGATGGCCGAAAACTGCCAGCCATTGAGCACGAAGCGCGCGGCAGGAGAGGTGCTGCGGGTGAGCCGGGGCTGCCAGACCAACTCCCCGACGCCGCGCTGCGTCTGGTTGAGATTCGATTTGCCCTTGTCGAGGTCGTATTCGCCGTTGTAGGAACTGAGCGGCACGGTGTTGAAGACGAGCGGTCCGCTCTGGGTATCGAGCAGCTGCGACCAGGTGTAGGAGCCGTTGACGGTCACACCGTGCCACAGGCGCTTGCGAAACTGGGCGGTCCCGGCCGCGTACCAGGAAGCACCGTTGTTTTCGATGTTATACACCTGGCCATAAAACGAGCTGGCCTTGCTGGTCCACATCGGCAGCATGACGGAGTTGACCGGAGTGCCGGCAGAGTTGTCGATGGTGTACGTCTTGTCAATGGTGGAGGGATTCAGGTTCAGATCGTTCACCGTCCACATATGCAGGCCGCGCTCGTAAACATAGCTGATGGTGACGGTGGTATCCCGGCCGAGGCTGCGCTCGATGGCGAAAGTGCCGATCTGCTGATTCTCGTTGCGAAACTTTGTGTTCGAAAAAGTAATGTCGCTAGAGGCGTTGGGGATGGTGGTGGCGCTTCCGATCACCTTGGAAAAGAGGGGTGCGCCGCTTTGATTCGGGTTGACGGTGATGCTGGTCTGGTAGACGCCATTGCCGAGGAAGAGTGCGTCGACCAACTGCATCGGAAATGGCGTGTAGTAGATGCCAAAGCCGGCGCGGATGACGGTGCGGTCGTTCCAGAGATAGGAAAACCCACCGCGCGGCTGCAGGGTCAACATGGGCGAGCTGATGGACTGTGTTTCGAAGAAATTGGCGTTGCTGTCGGTGGGCTGCGGCAAAAGGATTTTATCCCAGCGGAGGCCGAACTCGATCTGCAGCCGGCGCGTGGCCTTCCAGTCGTCCTGTCCGTATATGCCGATCGATTTGGTTCCCAGGCTGCGCACCGGGTTGCCGAACTGCTGAGTAAACACGGTGTAGTCTTTGACGTTGGTCCGGTTGGAGCTGAAGTCCTGTGCGAACGACGACAGCGAAGGGTAGGTGTAGGTGCCGTCCTGGTTGTATATCTGTTTGATCCAATCCTCGCCGCGGGCTCCGTCGGCTCCGAAACGCACGATATGGGCTCCGGCCGCGAAGGCGATATTCTCCGCCAGCTGATAACGCTGCTCACTGGGGACAACGCCGGGATAATTGGGGTTGGCGCCCAGGTTCACACCCGCGACGGTCAGCCCGATGCCGCCGGTGGAAGGCCACAACTGGGTGTCAGGCGGCACGGAGATGCGGTCTTTATACCAGCCGATGTGCAGCTGGTTGACGACGTTGGGCTTGAGCTGCGCCGTCCAGCCGGCATCGGCGAAGCGGGTTTCCTCGCCGGCGTTACCGTTGTCTGCCAAAAGGCTGCCATCGGGCGACACGGCCAGTTGCTGCGCGCCGTTGGGCGAGCGGTAGTGCTGGGCGTCCGCCACCAGGCTGAAGCTGTTTCGTTCGGTCCAATGGTAATCGCCGCGCACCAGACCAGTCAGGTATTTCTGCGAGCGGGGCACGATGACGTTCATCTGCGACTGGATGAACTTTTCGGCGGCGCTGCACTGCACCGACGTCGCCGGCGCGCCGCAGCGCGAGGTGAGCACAGCAACGCTGTTGGGATCGGCGATGAGCGGGTTGGTGATGCGGTTGATGGCCTGGGAACTGCCGCTGGATGCCTCGAGGCTGACGAAGTAATACAGGCGGTCGATCGCCTGGCCGCCCGCGTTGCCGCCCTCCGTCTCCTGTTTGTCGGGCGGCTTGAAGCTGGGATCGTAGCGGTCCGGCGAGGCGAAGCTGCCGTTGCGGTAGAAGGCGTACACTTCGCCGTGAAAATCCTCGGTGCCGGTGCGGGTGGCTGCATTGGCGATGCCGCCGGTGTTGTTGTACTCGACTGGCGGCGTGGACGCGATCACCTGCACGCTATCCACCGCCTCGGCGGAAAATGCGCGCAGCGGATCCGCCTTCTTGAGAAAGTAACTGTCGCTGGCATCGAGCCCGTCCACGATCGCGACGTCGGAAGAAGCGTTGCCGCGAAAGCCGATAGTATTGGGCGTTCCGCCCAGCGCCGCCAGAGGCGACAGAGCCACGAGCGCCTCGAGGTGCCGCCCACTGATGGGCAGATCCTGGATGGCATCCCGGCTGATGAGATCGGTGACGCCGCTTTTGATGTCCTGCACGCCGGGAGCAGCAGCGGTTTGCGATTTCGCTCCGGCCACGGCTTGCTGCAGCGTGATATGGAAGTTGACTGTCTCGCCGACTGGCACCCGCAGGTTAGCGGCGTCCCAACCGGTAAACCCTTTGCGTGTCACCTTCACCGCGTAGCCGGCGGCGGGCGCGAGGGTAGGAGCGTAGAAGACGCCGTCGTCGGTGGTAGTTAAAACCAGCCGCAATCCGAGCGCCCGGTTGGTGATGGTGACCGTGGTGTCCGGAATGCCGTCCCCGTATATGTCACGCACCTTTCCGGTAATCGCGCCGAACCCGGCGACGGCCTGCGCGTAAGCTCCGGCGGAGCACAAGACAACGGATAGACATAGAGCGGCTGGGATTCGCATTCACAAAAACCTCGGCAAGATAAGTACCTATTGTAAAGGGTTTTTGCCTTCAACAGGTTACGCTATCGAGGCGGCGCATTTCCGTGTGGGCTTGGGGGTCACATCTGTCCTTGCCCGGCACACCTGTTTTGAGCGCCCTTTTCAGCCGATAGCCAGGCAGGATGAGTTGGCTTTCGCGTGCCTGGACGAGGCTCCGCCGGTGTGTGTTTCGGCACCTGGTCCCCTGTGGAGGGCGAGTGGCACTGCTGCTGTTCCTGTTGTCTAACGGCGCTTTGAACAGCCCGGCGCAGAACGCGAGGCCTTTAGCACAGGCGAAGGTGGAGTCTGCGCACGATCCTCCGGTCGCGGCAAAACCGCCGCCAGGCGACGTCAAAGCCAAACCCTCTGCTACGGCGGCAGAACTGCAACGGGAGTCCATCCGGCAACAGCGCGCAGGCGTCCGCAAGCAGGCCGAGGCCCTTGGGTTGTGGCTGGCGCCGCTCGACGACAGACCGCGGCTGGGCGAAGCAGCGCCGCCGGCTTGCGCTCCTCTGGAGGACGAAACGGTGAACCCGTTGATTGCGGGCGCAGCGAAAGCGCAGGGCATCGAGCCCAAGTTGTTGCGCGCCGTGATCGAACAAGAATCGGGGTTCCTCCCCTGCGCGGTTTCGGTGAAAGGCGCTCAGGGATTGATGCAGTTGATGCCGGAGACGGCGGCCGAGCTGGGGGTCGCGGACGCGTTTGATCCCAGGCAGAATGTGGAAGGCGGCGCCCGCTACCTCAAGCAACTGATGGACAAATACAAGGGTGACCTGTCCCAGGCCCTGGGCGCCTACAACGCTGGACCCAAGGCAGTCGACGAATCCGGGGGTGTGCCGGATCTGGAGGAGACACGCGAGTACGTGGATGCGATTCTCCGCAAAGCTGGCCTCAAGCAGGCTGAGCCCGCCAAGGCGGCGGAACCGGCAACCAAACCGGGCGGCGTCCCGTAGCGAGGACTGGCGCGAGGCGCGCGTTTGCAAGAAGCGCCAGACACATCGGCTGCGAGGCGGCGCATGGTTGAGGCGCGCCATGCCGCTGGGTGTATTTACCGGTCCGGATTGTCCTATGATGAACCTCTATGGCAATCGTGGCTGTGGCGGGGCGCAAGGGTGGAGTCGGCAAGTCCACGATTGTGGGCAACCTGGCGGCTGAATTCGCCGCTATGGGACGCAGCGTCGCGGTCCTCGATGCCGATCCGCAACATAGCCTGGTGGCCTGGGCCGAACAGGGCGATGGCATGCTTTCGCGCGCTGTCGAAAAAGTGGCTGCCGCCGGCATGCTGCGCGCCCGTGCGCGCAAGGTGGAAGAAGACACGGACATTGTGCTGATCGATACGCCGCCCGGGATGCCCGAGGTGGCTTACCAGGCGGCGCTGGCCGCGGATCTCATGCTGCTGCCCTGCGGCCCGTCTCCGCTCGATTTGTTCGCTCTCAAAGAGGCTCTGTCGATGGCGCTGAAGGCGCGCGCGGAACGGCGTTCGAAGAAGCCGCGCATCCGCTTCGTGCCATCCAAGGTCCTGATGTCGACGAACCTGAGCCGCGGGCTGGCGTCCTCGCTCAATGGGATGGGAAAGAAGGTGCTGCCTGCCATCGGCCAGCGCGTGGTAGTGGCCGAGGCGGTGTCCCAGGGGCTCACCGTGGCCGAGTTCGCACCGGATTCTCCGGCCCGCGCGGAGTTTTCGGCGCTGGCGAAGGCGGTCGACAAGATCTTGAGAAAGTAGGCGGGGTGCAGGCCGCCAGAGCTTGCTGAAAAGCCAAAAATCGCGGGCGCGGGTAGGACGGACATCGGGGTTTGTGGTCTGTCATTTTCGGCCTATGGAACAGAAAAAAGCGACAGACCACAAGAGACGATCGTCTGTCCTACCGCGAAATGGTCGGCTACCGCTCCCGACATTTATGGATGCGCCCAACACGCTGTCTTTTGCCCAGGATGTGGTCGAGCGGCGATAAAGAAAGGTCGAGACGAATCTCGACCCGGCAGGCAAGAATGCCTGCGCCACGACAGGGGCTACTTGACGGCGACTGTGATAAGGGGCTGGGTTTGAGAGGTGCCGATGGTGATGACCACCGGCTGAGGGCCGGATGGGAGTCCGGAGGGAACCGTCAGGTCCACTTGGATTGCGCCATTCACTAGAGTCGGTGCAGCTCCGGCGTAATCGACCGCAGCGTTGACCCCGCCGATGGTTGCCGTTACGGGCTGCGCCACCAGGTTGGCGGCCGCTGGCGCGAGTGCTCCATCGGCCGCGCCGCCAGCGACCAGGCCGCCGCCGGTGCCGAATATCTGAATTACGTTCCCAGCCACTTCCGGATTGGACGCGCTATTGATCGAGTAATCCTGGTTCAGAATGGCGCCGGGCCCGCTGCCGGTTTCCGCGAGGGAGAAAATGGCCGGTACGGCAGCGGCGACCGACATCGCCGCGGTGTTAGAGATCGCAGGAGGGCCGTTGAAGTATTGACCGTTAGCGTTGTATTGATACTGGATCATCGTCTGCTTCTCGCCTGCTACCTCGAATGGAACAATGGCGCTCAGCTGCCCAGTCTCCGCGTACACCAGCGGCGCTGCCGTCCCGTCGAACAGCACCTGCACGCCGGCCAGGTTGGTGGGGAATTTGCCATCGGAGCCCAACTGATAAGTCGCAAGATTGGGAGGGCCGAAGCCGGTTCCGTAATTCGCTGCGAAAATCGTGACAATCTCTCCCGGCGACACCGCTCCGCCTTGATAGCCGGCGGAGTTCACCACTTCGGTCGTTTTCAGCACCGGGGCCGCGGTGGGAGTCGTCAGGGCAGTCATGAGCGAAGTGAAGGCCGGCGTGGGCTGGTAACTGAAATCGAAAGGCAGCGCCGCGCCGTAACCGGGGAAGAAGCCGGGGATCCAAGAATCGTTATAGGAAACGCCCCAAACCTGGAACGCCGTGCAGTTGGGCTGCTGCAGGCAGACATTCATCACATACTGATACATCTGCGCCTGGCTCTGCAGGTCCGCCGAAGTCGCCAGCCCGCTCGAATCGACCAGCAGTCGCACGTCCATTTCGGTGATATGCACCTGGATGCCCAGCGCCTCCAGCGCCGCCATATTCTTTGCCAGGCCCTGAGCGCCTGGGTAGCTGCCGAGTTCGAGATGCATTTCGAAGCCGACGCCGTTGATGGGCACGCCGCGATTCACGAAATCCGTCACCATCGCCAGCACAGCGTCGAACTTGTCGCCGGGTCCCTCGATGCTGTAATCGTTGTAGAACAGCAGCGCATCGGGGTCGGCTGCGTGGGCCCAGCGGAAGGCCTGCTCGATGTAGCCGGTGTCGGTGGCGGCGCCGCTGCCGGTCCCATGGCCGATGCCGGGCTGGTTATACCAGATGGAGTCCCGCAGGGTGGTCGGAGACGAATCGCTGAACGCTTCGTTCACCACGTCCCACGCGAACACCTGGCCGGCGTAGTGGGTTACTTCGGTGGTGATGTGGTCCTGGAGCAGCGTGGACATCTGCGCCGCCGTGGCGGTATTGGCATACGGCGCCAGCCAACTGGGGAACTGCGTGTACCAGCAAAGATTGTGACCGCGCACACGCATGCCGTACTTCTGCGCGAACGCAACCAGTTCATCGCCTGGCTGGAAGTTGTATGTAGTCTGCGTGGGCTGTGTTACGTCCCACTTCATGGCGTTGCCCGGCTCCAGCATGTCGTACTGGGTGGAGAGAAGATTGACGTAATTCGTGTTTGTCGTCAGCGGATCGGTTTCGCCATACTCGTCCGCAGCCGCCGCGGCGCCGATGGGGATCCCTCGTGCGGATGCCGCCTGCCGCAGCGTGGTGGGCTGCGCCGACAGGGGCGCCGCTCCCGCCGCCACGATCACCATCCAGACGGCAAGGTGCCATCCGCTGCTTGGAATGCCGGTCCTGTGGCCCATTCTCCCCCCCGACTACTAGAATTATATCCGCGTCCAGCAGCTTTTTGCCCGTTGACGTCCGAATTGATTTAATCTATCAGTTTGTTCCCATTGACAAAGGACAGGGCATGACTCCTCTTCTCGCTTTCGCCGCTCCCACCACGCGGCTCACGATGATCGACTGGCTGGTGATTGCCGGCTACTTCGGCGTTCTGCTTGGTGTGGCCACCTGGGTGGTCCGCAAAGGAAAGGATTCCGCAACCGATTATTTTCTGGCCGGGCGCAATCTCGGCTGGTGGGTGATTGGCGCTTCGATTTTCGCGTCGAATATCGGCTCGGAACACGTGGTGGGCCTGGCCGGTTCCGGCGCCACCAGCGGCGTGGCCATGGCGCATTACGAATTGCATGCCTGGTGCCTGCTGCTGCTGGGATGGGTCTTCGTGCCGTTCTACATGCGGTCGAAGGTTTTCACGATGCCGGAGTTTCTCGAGCGGCGCTTCAGCGTGCAATCGCGCTACGTGCTCTCGATCGTCTCCATCGTCACCTTCATCGTCTCCAAGATCGCGGTGGGCATTTTCGCCGGCGGCGTGGTCTTCAGCACGCTGTTTCCCGAGGTTCGCATCAACGTCGCGGGCTTGGATATCGACAGCTTCTGGATTGGCTCCGTGCTGGTGATCCTGCTCACCGGTCTTTACACCATTCTCGGCGGCATGCGCGCGGTGGCTTACAACGACGCCGTGCAGGTGGTGGTCCTCATCTGCGGCTCGGCTTTACTGACGATCTATGGCGTGTTCAAACTGGGCGGCTGGAGCGAGCTGCGGCACATTTGCGGCTCGGATATGTTCAATCTCTGGAAGCCGCTCATCCCGGCCGGCCAAGTGGGCACGTGGTCGCCGGTGATCGTCAAGAGCGCGGGCCACATCGTGAAACAGGCGTGGTATTTCAACGACAATTTCCCCTGGCTCGGCATGCTTTTCTGCGCCCCCATCATCGGGATGTGGTACTGGTGCACGGAT
>CAZZHN010000079.1:0-18964 GCA_964654065.1 uncultured Solibacteraceae bacterium | reverse complement strand
GCCACGTGGAAAACCGCGATGGCGGCTGGGGCGAATCCTGCCAGAGCTATCGCGATAACTGCTTCGTCCCCGGCCCGTCCACCGCGTCGCAAACCGCGTGGGCCGTCCTCGGACTCTGCGCCGCCGGCGACACCACGTCCGCTGCCGCCGAGCGCGGCGTCAATTACCTCTTAGACACTCAGCACCCCGACGGCCGCTGGAAAGAAGAGCAAGCCACCGGCACCGGCTTCCCCAACGTCTTCTACCTGACTTACCACCTGTACAGAGACTATTTCCCGCTGCTCGCGCTGGCGACCGTGCGCGGCGGCGGGAGCCAGAGGCAGCGGTAATCGCAGCAGACCAACAAATCCGGTTGTTGCGGCAGGTTGGCAGCAGTTGAAAACCTGCGGGGCGATCTCCAATCGTCCTGTCCGACAGCCACGTGCCGTATCATAGACGTATGTCTGAACTGGTGTTCGAAGTCGTCCAGGAGGCCGACGGTGGCTATTGCGCCGAATGCCTTACTGAAAACATCTTCACCGAGGGAGACACCTGGGACGAGCTACGGAAGAACGTGGTGGAGGCAACCGCCGCATTCTTCTTTGACCGGCCAAGACCTGAGCGTATTCGCCTCCACCTCGTCCGCGACGAGATCTTGTCCGGGGCATGAAAATCCCTCGCGACGTTTCGGGAGTGCACCTCGCCGATACCCTTTGCCGTCGATGGCGATACACGAAAGTGCACCAAGCTGGCAGCCACATCATTCTGGAAACTTCTGAACCTGCTCATCACCGGATCGCAATCCCCGACCACCACCCCCTTCGGGTTGGCACCTTCAGTTCGATCCTGCGTGCCGTGGCCCGACACAGGGGTGTGCCGCGTGACGAAATCATGGCCAGTCTGTAGAGACTCTAGGTTTCGGGAGCAGTTCCCCCTTTACGGGCCTAACTGGCGAAATGAGTCAGGTTGAGTCCCGTCCCATCACCCACCGCACGGCTTCCGGCACATCGTCGGCGACAAAATCCGGGGGCTTGAAATGCGGAACGCGCTCCAGTGCGGCTCCATAGCCGGTCCGAACGAGGATGGTGCGCGTGCCGGCGCGGCGGCCGCATTCGATGTCGGAGGCTTTGTCGCCTACCGTGAACGACGTCGCCAAGTCGATCTGGAACTCGGCTGCAGCTTCCAGCAACATCCCGGGTTGCGGCTTGCGGCGCAGCGACGGCACGCCGGGGGCGTCCGCGCAGAAGTACGAGGCGTCGATTCGATGGCCGCCGATCTGTCGCAGCAGCTCCGCTTGCACGGCGTGATACTGCGCCTCGGTGAAGTAGCCCCTGCCGATGCCGGCCTGGTTGGTGACGATCACCGCCAGGAGGCCGGCGCGCTTCAGTTCGTCGAGCGCTTCCGGCACGCCGGGAATGAGCTTCACTCGGGAGGGGTCACTGCAGTATTCCACTTCCTCCATCAGCGTCCCGTCGCGATCGAAGAATACCGCCCGGCGGCCGTTCATGGCCGGGCGACGCTGGCCGCCAGCTCGGCTGCGGTCACAGTGGCCGTTCCCAGTTTGCCCACCACGATTCCGCTGGCGTGATTGGCCAGCTCCGCCGCTTCGCCGGGCGTGGCGCCGGCGGCCAACGCCAGAGCGAGGACGGAAATCGCTGTGTCCCCGGCCCCGGAAACGTCAAAGACATCCTTGGCGTGCGCCGGAAGGTGAACCGGCGGCGCGTCCCCTTCGAGCAGCAACATCCCCTGCGCTCCCAGCGTGACCAACATGCTGTTCGGCCGCCAACGCTCCATGAGCCGCCGGCAGGCAGCGAGCAGCGATGGATCCTCCAGCGGCGGCAGAACCGGCGCACCGGCCGGAATGCCGGACTCCAGAAACGCTTCCCGGCGGTTGGGCTTGATGACGGTGGCGTCCCGCCAGACGAGCGACGTGTGCGGATGAGGATCGACCGACAGGATTTTGCCCGCTGCCCGCACTTTGCGGCTGATGTGATCGGCGAGCTGTTGGGTTAGGAAGCCCTTGCCGTAATCCGCCACGATGACGGCATCCACGGCGTCAATCGCCCGCTCCAGTTGCGCCACCACGAATTCGGTCTGCGTAGCGCTCAGCGTGGCGTACTGTTCGCGATCCACGCGCGTCACCTGTTGATGGCGGGCGATGATGCGCGTTTTCACGGTGGTGGTGAACGAGGTATCGCGCAGCACGCCGCTGGTATCGACTCCGGTGGCTTCCAGCAGCTCGACCAACCGGCCGCCCGCCGCATCGACGCCGGTAATTCCCGCCACCCGGGCCGAGGCGCCCAGTTCCCGGACATTGCGCGCCACGTTGGCAGCGCCGCCCGGGAAATAAGATTCGGAGGTGACCTCGACCACCGGAACCGGCGCTTCGGGCGAGATGCGCGACACCCTGCCCCAGATGAACTCGTCCAGCATCAGATCGCCGGCGACCAGGACGCTGCCAGCGCCTAAGCGCTCGATGATCTGGTTCAACCGCGGGTTAGACATTGGCCTCACTGGCAAGCTGGCGGATCTCCGACACCACCGAGGCGGCTTCCTCCACCGTCGTCGGTACACGCATGAAAAGACATGATAGCAGTGGGGCGATTTCCGGTAACGCCGGCGGTCGTGCCGCCGTGTGTTGGAGCTTGGCCGGAGAGGGAGGAACTTCTGGCAGTGTGCACCGGCGGCAAGGCCGCCGGCGTTACGCAAACGCGGATTAACCGTCGCCGCGCGCGATCGGCATCCGCCAGCCGGTTCCGAAGGCTCGTGAAGTCACCTTCAGAACGGGCGCGGCCTGTTTCCGCTTAAACTCGGCGTTGCGCACCAGGCGCAGGACACGCTGCACGTCGGCTTCGGCAAAACCCTGGGCGATAATTTCCTCGGCGGACTGCGATTGCTCGACGTGCAGCTCGAGGATCTGGTCGAGCAATTCATACGGCGGGAGCGAATCCTGGTCAGTCTGGCCGGGTCGCAGCTCCGCCGAGGGCGCCTTAATGAAGATGTTCTCCGGAACACCCTGTTTACTCTGGCTGCGCCACCGCGCAACACGATAGACCATCATTTTGGGAAGGTCGGCGATCACCGCCAGGCCGCCGTTCATGTCGCCGTACAGCGTGCAGTAACCGACCGCCAATTCCGATTTGTTGCCGGTAGTGAGCAGCAGGGAGCCGAGCTTATTGGATAACGCCATCAACAAATTGCCGCGGATCCGCGATTGGATGTTCTCCTCGGTGACGTCTCGCGGCAGACCAAGAAATGATTCAGCGAGCACAGTATCGTAGGTCTGCATGATGCCGGTGATGGGCAGCGTCATGGTGCGAATCCCCAGGTTGTGCGCCAGTTCCAGCGAATCGTCCACGCTGCCCTGGCTCGAGTAAAGCGAGGGCATGAGCACGCCGAGCACGTTCTGCGGCCCGAGCGCTTCCGCCGCGATGGCTGCGGTGAGGGCGGAATCAATGCCGCCGGAGAGCCCGAGCAGCGCCTTCTGGAAATGGGTCTTGCAGGCGTAGTCCCGCACACCCATCACCAGCGCATTCCAAATCTCGGCCTCGGCGGTGAAATCGTCTTCGGCGATGGAGCCGGTTCCCGCGTCCAGGTCCACCACCACCAGGTCTTCCTCGAATCCCCTGGCGCGGGCGAACATGCGGCCCTCCCCGTCGAAAGCGCAGCTGCGGCCGTCGAAGAGGAGGTCGTCATTGCCGCCCACCTGGTTGACCACAACCAGCGGCAAGCCGTGCCGCCGCGCCATGTGGCTGAGCATGTCTTGCCGCAGAAGCTGTTTGCCCACCCAGAACGGCGAGGCCGAAAGGTTGAGGATGGCTTGGGCGCCCGCGGCCGCCAGCGTTTCAATGGGGTCGCACGGATAGCGGGGGCGCTTCCAGAAGTTGCTGTCGTTCCAGACGTCTTCGCAAATGCTGATGCCGAGGCGGTGGCCGTGCCAGTCGAGGACTTGCGGGCCGGCCGCGGGCTCGAAATACCGGTCCTCGTCGAAAACGTCGTAGGTGGGCAGCAGCGTCTTGTGAAAGGCCGGGCCGACGCGTCCCTCCTCCAGCAGCACCGCGCTGTTGAACAAGGGACGGCCGCTATCGGCGTCGTTGGGGGTGGCCGTTCCGACCAGCAGGGCGGGCCCGCCAGCCAGCTCAGCGGCCATCTTGACCAGCATTTCCCTGCTATGACGGACGAAACCGGCGCTCAGCAGCAGGTCGCGCGGCAGGTATCCCATCAGCGCCAGCTCGGTGGTGACCACCAGCTCGGCGTCCAGCTTCCGGGCCCGCATGGCGCCGTCGATGATCCGCCTGGCGTTGCCGGACAGGTCACCGGGGGTTGTATTGATCTGCAGCAGCGCGACTCGCAAGGGAACAACCGCCAATCCCAATTATCGCAGGAAGCACCCTCCAACCTTTGCTAGACTCTGTATTCTCGATGAAGCTTTCGATCCTGATGCCGGTCTACAACGAGCGCACCATGGTGGAGCGTTGCATATCCCAGGTGCTGGCGGCGCCGATTCCGGAAGACATGGAGCGCGAACTGGTGATTGTGGACGACTGCTCCACCGACGGAACCTATCCCATCCTGCAACGCCTGGCCGCGTCGTTTCCCCAGATCCGGCTCTTCCGCCACGAACGCAACGGCGGCAAAGGCGCAGCCGTCCGCACCGCGATCGGCAAGGCCACCGGTGACTTCGCCATCATTCAGGACGCCGACCTGGAGTACGACCCGGCCGAGTATCCGCACCTCCTGCGTCCGCTCCTGGACGGGCGCGCCGACGCGGTTTTCGGCTCCCGCTATATGGCCGGCGAGCAGAGCCGCGTGCTGCCGTTCTGGCACTCCATGATCAACAAGGGTCTGACGCTGGTTTCCAACATGTTCTGCAACCTGAACCTGACAGACATGGAGACCTGCTACAAAGTCTTTCGCACCGATCTGCTCAAAAGCATCCCCATCCGGTCGGACCGCTTCGGTTTTGAGCCGGAAATCGTGATGAAGTGCGCCAAGCGGAAACTCCGCATTTACGAAGTCCCGATCAGCTATCACGGCCGGACCTATGAGGAAGGCAAGAAAATCGGCTGGAAGGACGGCCTGAAAGCGCTGGGTGTCATCTTCAAGTTCTGGCTGATTGACGACCTTTACGCGGCGCCGTATGGCCGCGGAGTGCTCAACAATTTGACCGGCACGCCGCAATATCTCGCCTGGCTGGCGCGCCGGCTGCGCCCGCACGTGGGTGACACGGTGCTCGAAATCGGCGCCGGCATCGGCAATATCGCGGGCAGGCTGATCGGGCGGCGCGTGCTTTATGTGGCTGCCGAGAAGGACGCCCTGCACCTGCACGCCCTCAACAACCGGTTCCTGCGCACGCCGCACGTGTTGGTGCAGCGCTTTGATCCGGAGCAGCCGAGCCTGGCCGGCCTGGACGGCGGGTTTGACACCGTCCTGTGTTTCAATGTGCTCGAATACCTGGACGATCCTGGCGTGCTGCTCGAGTTCCTGCGCGGCGTGCTCAACCCCGGCGGCACACTGCTGGTGCTGGTTCCCAACGTGGTGAGCCTCTTCGGCAGCCTGGACGCCCGCCTTGGGCACCGGCGCCGCTACAACCGGGCAGAATTGACGCGGCTGCTGGAAGCCCACGGCTTTTCGCTCGATCGAGCCTATCAGCTCAACAAGGCAGGCACTCCGCCATGGTGGGTTTACAGCCGCATCTTGGGCAGACAAAAAATCAGCAAACTGGTGCTGAAGATCTTTGATAAAACCGTCTGGCTCTGGCGGCGCCTGGACCCGGTGATGCCCTGGCCAGGGTTATCCCTTATCGCGGTAGCGCGGAAGCGGAATCCCGCGGGCTGAGCCCCACCTTCACCTCGAAAAGCCACCGTAGCGCAGCCTGTCCAGGCTGCTGAGCCGGGAGTCATCTCGTCTTTTCCCGGCCGCATGGGCAGGGCTTCGCGTGTGCGCTCGCGTTGCGCGTACTGCAAGCTCCGAAAGCTGAGTCGAGATGAGTCTCGACTCAGCCGGCTGGACAGTCCGCGCCACGAACTACACGCAAGATGCCGTAGTCCCATAACCAAAGGATACAGTCGGTTCAATACCAAATTCGACCTATCCTATTAACCCTATCTCTCGAATAATGAACACATTGGACGCGCTCACACTGGACGTGTCCCGCGCGTAGGAGGTTTGCGGCCGGTGAAGGTGGTTATTTTGTGCGGCGGGTTGGGAACGCGACTCCGCGAAGAAACCGAGTTTCGACCCAAGCCGATGGTGGAAATCGGCGGCCGTCCGATCCTGTGGCACATCATGAAGACCTTCGCTCACTTCGGCTTTCGCGAGTTCGTGCTCTGCCTGGGCTACCGGGGCAACACCATCAAGGATTACTTCCTGAACTACGAAGCCATGAACAACGATTTCTCCATCTGTCTCGGGCAAACGTCGCACATTCATTATCACGGCCACCACACCGAGCAGGGGTTCAGCGTCACGCTGGCCGACACCGGCTTGAACTCGATGACCGGCGAGCGCATTCACCGGATCCAGAAGTACGTGAAGGACGAAACGTTCCTGCTCACCTATGGCGATGGGCTGGCCAACGTGAATATCGCCGACCTGGTGGACTTTCACAAGGGCCACGGGAAGACAGCCACCGTCACCACCGTCCCGCCGATCTCGCGGTTCGGCATGGTGGATCTGGGCGGCGACGACCAGGTCGCCCGGTTTACCGAGAAGCCGCGAACGGACGGCTGGATGAGCGCGGGCTTCTTCGTCCTGAACCAGGAGGTTTTCGACTATCTCGACGGCGACGACTGCATCTTCGAGCGCCGGCCGCTGGAGCAACTGGCGGCGGACGGCCAGCTCATGGCCTATCGCCATGAAGGCTTCTTCTATGCCATGGACACTTACCGCGAGTACCAGCGCCTGAATGAGCTCTGGCGCAGCGGCAACCCGCCCTGGAAGGTCTGGTTATGAGCAGGAATTTCTGGCAAGACCGGCGCGTGCTGGTCACCGGCGCAAGCGGGCTGCTCGGATCGTGGCTCACGCCGCGCCTGGTCGAAACCGGAGCCGACGTGGTCTGCCTGGTTCGCGACTGGGTGCCGCGCAGCGAGCTGGTGCGCTCGCGCACCTTGGAACACGTCACGGTGGTGCGCGGCGACGTCTGTGACCGCGACCTCATGGAACGGACGATCGGCGAATATGAAACCGGCATTGTGCTCCACCTGGCCGCGCAGGCGATCGTTGGAGTCGCCAACCGCAACCCGGTGTCCACCTTCGAGACCAATATTCGCGGCACCTGGAGCCTGCTGGAAGCGTGCCGCCGCACGCCGGGGGTCGAATCGATCGTCATCGCTTCCTCGGACAAGGCCTACGGCGATCAGGAAGAACTGCCTTACACGGAAGATGCGCCGCTCGCCGGCCGTCATCCGTACGACGTCAGCAAGTCCTGCGCGGATCTGATCGCGCAAGCCTACGCCCAAACCTACGACCTGCCCGTGGCCGTGACGCGTTGCGGAAATTTTTACGGCGGCGGCGACCTGAACTGGAATCGCATCGTTCCCGGCACCGTGCGCAGCGTGCTGCGCGGCGAGCACCCGCTGATCCGATCCGACGGGCAGTTCGTGCGCGACTACTTCTACGTGGAAGACGGGGCCGCTGCTTACATGCTGCTGGCCGAACAACTGCGCTGCCGCCCCGAACTGAGAGGGCTGGCTTTCAATTTCTCCAATGAGAGCGAAGTGACGGTGATCGGGTTGGTGCGGCGGATACTCGCCGCCATGCACTCGGATCTGGAGCCGGTGGTGCTCAACGAAGCCTCGAACGAAATCCGCTGCCAGCACCTGAGCGCATCGCGCGCCCGCAAGATGCTGCGCTGGTCGCCTCTGTTCACGTTGGACGAGGGCCTGGAGCGCACCATCGCCTGGTACAGGGAGTTTGCCGCATGACGCAGAGATCCGGGCAGCTTCGCCAGCGAATTCTGGATCTGGTCGGCGAATACACCCAAGAGGCTTTCCCGGCGCGCCGGTTTTCCCCCGGCGAAGACCCCGTGCCGGTTTCCGGCAGAGTGTTCGACGCCGCCGAGATGCGCCTGCTGGTGGATTCCGCGCTCGATTTCTGGCTCACCGCGGGCCGTTATGCGCAGCAGTTCGAGCGGGAATTCGCGCGCTGGGTGGGAGTGCGCCGGTGCCTGCTGGTCAATTCCGGCTCCTCCGCCAACCTGGTGGCGCTTTCGGCGCTCACCTCGCCGCGGTTGGGCGCCCGGCGGCTGAGGCCCGGGGACGAGGTCATCACGCTCGCGGCCGGCTTCCCCACTACGGTCAACCCCATTCTGCAAAATGGGTTGGTTCCGGTCTTCGTCGACGTCACCCTGCCCACTTACAACGTCGACACCTCGCAGCTGGAAACAGCTCTTTCGCCGCGCACCCGCGCGCTGGTTTTCGCCCACACGCTGGGAAACCCGTTTGACCTCGGCGCGGTGGCCGCCTTCGCCCGCAAGCACGATCTGTGGCTGGTGGAAGATTGCTGCGATGCCGTCGGGTCCACCTATTTCGGACGCAAGACCGGAACCTTCGGCGATCTGGCAACGGTGAGCTTCTATCCGGCTCATCACATCACGATGGGCGAGGGCGGCGCCGTGCTGACCAATACGCCTCTGCTGCACACCATCGCCGAATCCTTTCGCGACTGGGGCCGTGACTGCTGGTGCGAACCAGGCTGCGACAACACCTGCGGCAAGCGATTCGACTGGCAACTGGGAGACCTGCCCGCCGGATACGACCACAAGTACACCTACTCGCACATCGGCTACAACCTGAAGCTCACCGACATGCAGGCAGCGATCGGCGTGGCGCAACTGGAGAAGCTGGACGGGTTTGTCGAGGCCCGGCGGCGGAATTTCCGGGCCCTGCGAGAAGGGCTGGCAGGTATGGAAGAGTTCTTCATTTTCCCCGAAGCCACCACGGGCGCGGAGCCGAGCTGGTTCGGTTTCCCGCTTGCCGTTCGCCAGGACGCGCCGTTCACCCGCAACCAGGCGACGCGCTTTCTGGAGGATCGAAAGATCGCCACGCGCCTCCTGTTTGGTGGCAACCTGGTCCGCCAGCCGGCCTACCGCGAGGCGCACTACCGGGTCGCCGGCACGCTGGCCCAAACGGATTTTGTCATGAACCAGGTGTTCTGGATCGGTGTCTTTCCGGGGATCCAGGGGCAAATTCTTGAATATATGGTGGACACACTGCGCTCGATTCCGGAGAGCGTCGCGGCAATGGCGGGCTGAGGCACATGGAAAGCATTCTGCATAACGATCTGGATCACGTGTTGCAGCGCACCGAACACCTATGGACGGATGCGCGAGGCGAGCGATTCTTCATCACGGGCGGAACAGGCTTTGTCGGCACATGGCTGATGGAGAGCCTCCTCTGGGCGAACCGGCGTCTCGGGCTGGGAGTCTCGGCGGTGCTGCTGACGCGCAATCCAGCCGCTTACCAGACACGCCTGCCGCACCTGGCCGAGGACCCGTGCGTGACGCTGCACGCCGGCGACGCTTCGTCGTTCCAGTATCCGGAGGGTTCGTTTCCGCTGGTGATTCATGCGGCTACCGAGCGGCATGCGCCTCCCACGCTGCATCAGCCGGCCGCCGCGTTTACGCGCGATCTGGCAGCCACGAAGCGAGTCTTGGAGCTGGCGCGGGCGCGGGGAACCGTACGGTTTCTGTTTACCAGCTCGGGTGCAGTCTATGGCGAACAGCCCGCTCACCTGCTCAACATCCCGGAGGACTATGCAGGCGCTCCGCTCCCGACCGACACCAACTCGGCCTACGGGCAAAGCAAGCGCGCCAGCGAGTTCCTGTGCACCAGTTATGCGCGGGCTTGCGGATTCAGCGCCACCATCGCGCGCCTGTTTGCGTTCACCGGTCCCTACCTGCCGCTCGACGCGAACTACGCCGCCGGCAACTTTGTGCGGGACGCGTTGGCCGGCGGCCCGGTACGCCTCACGGGAGACGGCGGCGCATACCGCTCCTACCTATACGCAGCCGATCTGGCGATCTGGCTGTGGACCATCCTGTTTCGCGGGCAATCCGGGGCTGCCTACAATGTCGGCTCGCCGCATTCGGTGAGCATCGCGGAACTGGCGCGGCGCGTCGTCAAGATCGCGGGCGGCGAAATCGGGATCCACGTGGATCCGTCCGCTCAACCGGCTTCGCTCCGGGCGCGCTATGTGCCTGCCGTCCAGCGCGCCGAAAGCGAACTTGGCTTGCGGGTATGGGTGCCTCTGGAGCGCGGCTTGCGCCGTATGTGGCAGTGGAACCACGGCCCGCAGCCGGCGCTGCCGGCCGGCACGCAAACCGCAGAGATTGAACCAGTCGAGGCGGTGACAGTCGGATGAACGGCGCGGTCAAGCTATCGGACTATGTGGCCGGCAGACTGGCAGGCTGGGGTGTTCGCCACGTGTTTCTGGTCCCCGGCGGCGGCGCGATGCACTTGAACGATTCGATTGGCCGCGCGCCCGGCCTCCGCTATATCTGCACCCATCATGAACAGGCTGCCGCGATGGCCGCCGAGTGCTACGCGCGCGTGACCGGCGGCACCGGCGTGGTGAACGTGACCAGCGGACCGGGCAGCATCAACGCACTCAACGGCGTGTTTGGCGCGTGGACGGATTCGGTTCCGATGCTCGTCCTCTCCGGTCAGGTGAAGCGCGAGACCTGCATGGCCGTGACCGGAGCCACCCATCTGCGGCAGCTGGGCGATCAGGAAGTCGACATTGTGCGCATGGCGGGCGGCGTCACGAAATACGCGGTTCTGGTCGATGATCCCGCCAGCATTCGCTACCACCTGGAGAAGGCCTGGTTCCTGGCTTCTTCGGGCCGGCCCGGCCCGTGTTGGATCGACATCCCGGTGGACGTGCAATCGGCGCTCATCGACGCTGCCAGCCTGAGCAGCTACGATCCCGTCGCAGACACGGCGCAATGGGACCGTCTGCAGGTGAGTGAGCAATGCCGCGCGGTCATCGAGCGGCTGTCCAGCGCTTCCCGCCCGGTCGTCATGGCCGGTACCGGCGTGCGGGCCGCCGGCGCACTCGAAGAGTTCCGCGAGGTGATCCGGCGGTTGGGGATTCCGGTCACGACCGCCTGGACTCACGACCTGATCGCCAGTGACGACCCGTTGTTCTGCGGACGGCCCGGGACGATCGGCGACCGCGCGGGAAACTTCACCGTGCAGGGCTCCGACGCGCTGCTGGTGCTGGGTTCCCGCTTGAATATCCGGCAGGTGAGTTACAACTGGCCGTCCTTTGCGCGGCAGGCGTTCAAAATGCAAGTGGACGTAGACGCCGCCGAACTGGCCAAACCCACGGTGCGCCCCGACCTGCCCATCCATTGCGATCTCAAGGTCTTTCTGCAGGAAATGCTCAGGCAGCTGTCCGGCGTTCCCTACCGGGCGAGCCGCCATGCCGCATGGCTGGCGCAGAGCCGGGAGCGCGTGCAGAGGTATCCCGTGGTGCTGGACAAGTTCCGCCAGGGTGGCTCGCCGCTGAGTCCCTATTACTTCGTCGAGGAGTTGTTTGCAGCGCTCGCCGACGATGAGGTCGTGGTGTGCGGGAATGCCGCCGCTTGCATCGTCCCCTACCAGGCCGGGCATTTAAAGTTGGGCCAGCGGTTGATTTCGAATTCCGGCGCGGCATCCATGGGATACGACCTTCCAGCCGCCATGGGCGCTGCGGTCGCGCTCGAGGGCCGCCGCGTGATCTGCCTGGCGGGCGACGGAAGCCTTCAATTCAACATTCAGGAGCTGCAGACCATCGTTCACCATCGCTTGCCGGTGAAGATCTTTGTCCTGGACAACGGCGGTTACCTTTCCATCCGTCAAACACAGGCCAACTTCTTCGGACGCCTGGTGGGCGAAAGTCCGTCCAGCGGGATCTCTTTCCCGGACATGGTGAAGCTGGCGCAGGCGTACGGGCTGCCCGCCACCTGCATCGAAAGCGACCGTGATTTCCCGCGCTTGGCCGGGGTGCTCGATGCACCGGGGCCGGCGCTGTGCCGCGTATGCCTGGACCCGGCGCAGGAGTTTGAACCCCGCCTGAAATCGCGGCAACTGCCGGACGGCTCGATCGTCTCGCCCAGTCTGGAAGACATGTACCCGTTTCTGGAGCACGAGGAGGTGGAATCCAACCTCCTCATGGGCCAGGAGGCTTAGCCATGGAAACCCTGCGCCACGCCATTTTCGACCTGGATGGGACGCTCATCGATTCTCTGCCCGGCATCGCCTGGTCGGTAGAACAGGCGCTGGCTGCTTGCGGCCTGCCGGAGCTCTCGCGAGATCTGCGCCCGCTCATCGGTCCGCCCATTCGCTCCATCCTGGCCACCGTGTCCGGTCTCCAAGACGCGCCGGCGCTGGACGGCCTCGAACAGGCCTTTCGGACCAGTTACGACGCCGACGGCTGGAACAAGACCATCTGTTACGAAGGCGTGCCGGATATGCTCTGGGGGCTGCTCACGCGCGACATCGGTTTATGGGTGGTTACGAATAAACCATCCAAAGTCTCACGGCGGATCCTGCGCCATCTCAAGATCGACGGCTTTTTCCAGGAAATTACTTGCCTCGATTCGCGCACTCCCGCCTACGTTTCCAAGGCCGAGGCGCTGCGCGACCTGCTGGACCGTCACAGCCTTTC
Organism: uncultured Solibacteraceae bacterium; assembly: GCA_964654065.1. Lineage (GTDB taxonomy): Bacteria > Acidobacteriota > Terriglobia > Bryobacterales > Bryobacteraceae > Bog-375. The sequence continues at coordinate 6,334 of CAZZHN010000079.1, read as the reverse complement.
GTTCACCGAATGTCTGCTGATCGGCGATACCGCGGAGGATTGCCAGGCCGCCGTTGCGACGGAAGTGGCGTGCGCGATTGTGCCGCACGGCTATGGGCCGAGCCTGCCGCCCAGCATTCCCTTCAGCTGTTTCCGCGTAACTGGCTGGGACGGCATTACCGGGCTGTTTGAGAGGGCGCCGGCTTCCGCGCCGTTGATTGCCGGCGGGACCGCGAGGTAGAGAAACATGATTGACCGCGACATTTTCGAAGAGCTCTTCGTGCTGGAGATGGCGAACAACCATTGGGGGCGCCTCGACCGCGGCCTCAAGATTGTCAACACGTTCGCCCAGGTGGTCCGCTTCAACAATGTGCGCGCTGCCATCAAGATGCAGTTCCGGGATGTAGACACCTTCGTGCACAAGGACTATGTAGGCCGCACCGACATTCGCTATATCAAGAAAACGCTGGAAACGCGCATGTCGAAGGACGAATTCGCAGCGCTGGTGAGGGCAATCCGCAAGGCATCCTGCATGCCGGTCGCGACGCCCTTCGACGAGAAATCGGTAGATCTGTGCTGCGAACTGGGGATTCCGATTCTCAAGATCGCCAGCTCGGACCTGAACGACTGGCTTCTGCTGGAAAAGATCGCCAAGACCAAGAAGCCGGTGATCGTGTCGACCGGCGGCAGTTCCCTGAAGGATTTGGACGACCTGGTGACCTTCTTTCACAATCGCGCCATCCCGATGGCAATCAACCATTGCGTTTCCATCTATCCTTCCGAGGACCGGGAACTGGAGCTGAATCAGATCGACTACTTGCGGGCACGTTATCCGTCCCACACCATCGGCTTCTCCACTCACGAGGCCTCCGACTGGAGTTCCTCGATGCTGATCGCGTACGCCAAAGGGGCGCGCACGTTTGAGCGGCACATCGATATCGACGAAGATGGAATCCCGGTATCTCCCTACTGCTCCCGGCCCGAACAGGCTGACGCCTGGTTTAAGGCATTTCACAAAGCCAAGGAAATGTGCGGCGCACCTGGCACACAAAAACGCATGCCGCCGTTGAAGGAAGTTCAATACTTGGATTCACTGGTGCGCGGAGTCTATGCGCAGCGCGATTTACCGGAAGGACACATTCTACAGGACGAGGACGTCTACCTCGCCATCCCGCTGCTGCAGGGGCAAATCTCCTGTCGCGAGCTGATGCGGGGCGAGGTCTTGCTCCACGGGCTCAACAAGGACCAGCCAATCCGGATTGATGACATTGACAGCCCGTACGCCAGTATTCCGTCCTTGCGGGAAATGATCTACCGGCGCGGACTGCCGGAACGGACAGCCACCGGGCCGGCTGTCGTAGGAACCATGAAGCTGGTCGAAGCCGACGAACCAACCCGCCGCGATCTTCGCCCCGCCGCCGGCGCATAAGCCACTGGGTATTGGAATATGGCACACGGAAAGCAAATCAGAGAGGAAACGATATGAAGTCTCCGGCAGACATGAAGGTCATCCAGATCGAGATCACCAACGCCTGCCCCAAGCGGTGCTCCAACTGCACACGCTTTTGCGGGCACCACCAGGAACCATTCTTCATGGACTTCGAGACCTTCAAGCAGGCAGTCGACTCCATGAAGGGATTCAAAGGAATCATCGGCATCATGGGCGGGGAGCCGACCATTCATCCGGAATTCGAAAAGTTCGTCAGATATTATCGCGACAACATCGGATACGACGATTTCTCGACGGCCTGTTACGAACCCAGTTCGAACTTCATCAATCACATCCTGGCCAACGCCTATCACACCGGCTTCAGTAACCAGCGCGGCCTGTGGACGTCCGTCGGCCCCAAATACTACGAACATTTCGAGCTGATCCAGGACACCTTCGGATACCAACTGGTGAACGATCACAGCAATGAAAGCATGCACACCACCTTGATGGCGACCCGCAAGGAACTCGGCATCCCGGACGACAAGTGGATCAAGCTGCGGGACAACTGCTGGATCCAGAATCTCTGGAGCGCCTCTATCACACCGAAAGGAGCTTTCTTCTGCGAGGTGGCCGCCGCCATGGATGCGACGCTGGGCGGGCCCGGCGGATGGAAAATCGAACCCGAGTGGTGGAACCGGAAGCCCGCCGACTTCGCCGATCAGCTCCACTGGTGCGAGATGTGCAGCGCCGCTCTGCCGATGCCGGCGCGGGATTCACGGGGCGAGGTCGACGACGTTTCGCCGGTCTGGCGGGAAAAACTGGTCCAGATTGACAGTCCCAAATTGAAAAAAGGGCTGGCCAATGAATTCGACCCCAAGGCTTATGACCCGAACGAGCACAAAGTGGTCAGCGAGATCACTCCCTACATAGACGACGAGGAACAGCGCATCGGCACCGCCAAGAGAAACATCCTGCCGCAGCGAATCACGTCGGTTGCCTGGCTGACTTCCGGAATCGGCGACGACGAAGCGGCGGGCATCCTGGATCGCGCGAAAAAAGCCGGTCGACTGAATTATGTCGTGTCCGCGGAGGAGCGCCATCAGGCACTTGCCGAAGCGGCTGGAGCCACATTCCTGAATGCGGCTGGCCGCCCAGGGCGCGAGGTCATGGCGGAAATCAAAGAGAAGGGCGGACGGCGCGACTGGGTCCTGCTGATGCGGGACAGCACGCTTTCGGACGCAACGCTGGAACTGCTCGGCAAATGCGTTTTCAATCCCGGGTGCGTGTACTGGCGTACATCTGCGAAGTCCGGGAACCCGGCGGACGCGCCCGGCTTTCAGTTCTTCAACGCGCGGGCTCACTCGTTGCGCGAGGGGGGCGACCTTTTCGACATCGCGGCCGCGTACCCGCCACGCAAACGCGTGCGGCTGGTGAGCGACGACGCTTCACGCTACAGCTTGAATCCGGCCCAGATGTTCTACCGCCGGCTGGTCAAGCGCTTCTATTGGGCTCACAAGAGAATCGGCAAGCGGTTGGGCCAGTTGCCGCCGCCCGAGGCGATCGGGCCCAAGGGGCCGATGGATAAAGTCGGCGTGGCGAGCAGCTAGTGAATATGCGTGGTCGAACGTTCCATGTTCGGGAGGCGAAGTAAGGTGGCGCAGGTAGACATCGCGATGCCAACCTACAATTGCGCGCCGTGGCTCGATGGCGTGATGGCCTCTCTGCTTGCCCAGGATTTCACCGACTGGCGGCTGATCGCCCGTGACGACAAGTCCACGGACGATACCGGCCGCCAATTGGCGCAGTGGCAAGACCGGTTGGGATCGCGGATGATCATCCTGCCGGACTCCGGCGTCCGGAATCTCGGCCTGATTGGAAACTACAACGCTGTATTGACGGCCACCAACGCGCGGTGGGTAATGTCCGCCGATCCGGACGACGTTTGGCTCGCCGGCAAGATGACCCGCAGCGCGCAAGCGATTCGCGAAGCGGAAGCGGCGCTGGGGGACGGCGTGCCGCTGGCGATTTGCACCGACGCAGCGGTGGTGGACAGCAACCGGCAGCCCGTCGCGCCATCTTTCTGGGGCTGGTCGCGGATGGATCCGAGTCTGATGCAGGCTTTGGCCCGGGTGGCGATGGAAAGCGTCGCGCTGGGATCCACGATGATGATGAACCGCGCCCTCCTGACACGGGCGCTGCCCATAGAGACCGGAGCCGCTTACCAGGACTGGTGGCTGGCGCTGGTCGCGGTGGCATTTGGCCGGCTGGTGACGCTGCCCGAGACTACGATTCTTTACCGGCGCCATGAAGTCAACGCCACCGCCGACCCTTACGGCAGCACGTTGGTGGGCGCGCTGCGCCGCACCCTGCATTCTCCGGGGGCCCCGAGACGCAGGCTGGAAAAGCTGGTGCTGCAGGCAGCGAAACAGGCCAGGTCTTTTGTCACCCGCTATGGCGACGGCCTGAAACGGCCGGATGTCGCCGCTCTGGAGGCCTTGGGCAAACTGCCGTCCCTGGGATTGGTGGAACGCAGGCTCGCTGTGCTGCGGTACGGCTTGTGGTTTGCCTCTCCGATCAAGAATGCCGGCCTGATGGCTCTCCTGTGAAAGCGGAACGCGCATGAAAACGATTAGCGTCATTACGGCGTGCTTTAACGAGGCGGACAACGTAGAAGAACTTTACCGGCGGGTCCGCGACGCCGTCGTCTCGCTGGGCAAATACTCCTACGAGCATATCTTCATCGACAACGCCTCTACCGATGGCACCGTCGACGTCCTCAAGCGAATCGCCGCTGAGGACGAGAATGTCCGCATCATCGTCAACGCGCGCAACGTGGGACACATCCGCTCGCCCATGCATGCGTTCCGGCAAGCCACCGGAGACTGCGTCATCAGCCTGGTGGCGGATTTACAGGACCCGCCGGAAATGATCGTGGACATGGTGCGCGAGTGGGAGAACGGCTACTCGATGGTGCTCGGAATCAAGCGCACCAGCGAAGAGAACCCGCTCATGTTCTGGGTCCGGCGCAAGTACTATCGCCTGGTGAGCCGGCTTTCTTCCATCGAGACCTTCGAGAACTTCACCGGCTTCGGACTGTATGACCGGCGCGTGGTGGACGTGGTGAAATCGTTCGACGACCCCTACCCCTATTTTCGCGGCATGATCGCCGAGATTGGGTTGCCGCACAAAACCATCCCCTACGATCAACCTGTGCGAAAGCGCGGCATCACCAAGAACAATTTCTACACGCTCTACGACATTGCGATGCTGGGAATCACCAATCACTCCAAGGTGCCGCTGCGGTTGGCGGTGTTCGCCGGTTGTGGGATTGGTTTGGCGAGCTTCCTCATGGCGTTCGGCTACCTGGTTTACAAACTGCTTTTCTGGAACAACTTTCAGGTAGGGATGGCGCCGATCGTGATCGGTATCTTCTTCCTCGGGGCGGTGCAGCTGTTCTTCATCGGCATCCTCGGCGAGTACATCGGGTCGATCTATACGCAGGTTCTGAAGCGGCCCCTGGTGATCGAACGGGAAAGAATCAACTTTGGCGACCCGGCTGAACCGGGGCGGCGAGATGCTCTGCACGAGGCCGGCGGAGTTCCCGGAGCGCGCCGCGGAGCCTTCTTCGATACGCCAGCTTCTGTCAGGGACGAACTGGCCGCCGGCGACGACCGGTTGACGCTGCGCGATCCACATCGCAAGCCGCAGCGCGTCCGCTAGCTTACGCGTTCCAGCAACTATACTGAGTGCTTGGGAAATCCTCTCCCCAGCGGCGGCAACGCGCCCTTATCGATACGGATCACCATCGATGCGCTGCCGCTGCTTTTCCGTAGCGCCGGAGTGAAGAACTATCTCTACTACTGGATCCAGCATCTGCAGCAAGAACCGGGAGCGGATGTGCGCCTGTTTCCGCTGCCGGTGGCAGATGCCACGCTGGATCATCGGCGGACGCTGGCCGGCCGAGTCCCTACTTTCTTCCGCTTGGGGCTCTTTTTCTGGATGAATCGCCTGCCGGCTGGCTTTTCGCAGCCATGGTTCCCTGCCACGGACATTTTCCACTCGACGCGGATCCTCCATCCGCCCAGGCGGGCCAAGCTGACATCCACGATCCACGACTTGACCTGTTGGATCCTGCCGGACACTCATTTACCAGCCAACGTCGCTTTCGAACAGCGCTTTGCGCAGCTGATTTGGAAACGGGCCGACGGGCTGATCGCGGTCTCGGAGAGTTCCCGCAACGACGCGGTGCGCTTATTGGGGATTCCGGCGGAAAAGATACAGGTCATCTATCCCGGGATACCGGAATCGTACTTCTCGATAGGCCCATCGGACGTCGCGCAGGTGCGCGCTGAGCTGGGGCGGGAGCGCCCATACTTGCTCTATGTCGGGACCGTCGAGCCGCGGAAAAATGTCGATCTGCTGCTGGACGCCTATGGCGAGCTGGCGGGCTCGATCGCCAGCGAGTTCGATCTGGTGATTGTGGGGTCGCAGGGATGGGCAAGCCAGGCGACGATGCGCCGCCTGAAGAGTCCACCGCCGCGAGTTCGTTACTTGGGCTACGTGCCGGAAAGCAGCCTGCCGGCGCTCTTCGCGGGCGCGACAGCCTTTGTTTATCCGTCGCTTTATGAGGGGTTCGGGTTTCCCGTCGCACAAGCCATGGCAGCCGGCGTGCCGGTGATTACATCGGGCGTCTCGTCGCTTCCGGAGATCACGGCCGGCGCGGCCTTGTTGATTGACCCGCGCAGCCGAGTGGAGCTGCGAGACGCCATGCAGAGCCTGCTCACGTCGGCGACGCTGCGCGCTCGATTGAGCGACCTGGGCCGGATTCAAGCGCGGAAATTCTCGTGGCCCGCCGCAGCCGCCCAATCCCTGCAATTCTTCTCGCGGGTCGCGGCTGGTTCTTGCTACTGTGAGTGAAGTCGG
>CAZZHN010000078.1:0-19147 GCA_964654065.1 uncultured Solibacteraceae bacterium | reverse complement strand
CCAGTACAGGGTCACGCTCTTCTGATCCCCGTGCTGCACCACGTAGCGGTTCACCGTGATCGGCATGTCCCAGTCAGGCACGCTTACGGAAAGGAAGTCTTCCTTCACCGGCTCCCAACCGGACCCCGGCAGGCAATTCTTCGGCGAGTGCGGCGACTGGCCGTAGCGCTGCGTGCGGAAGTACGCGATGTAGAGATCCGCCATCTCATGCGTGGTCTGGTTGACGTAGAACCGGTTGAGGGTGTCGTCCGCCTTGAGTACTTCCAGCACCTCTTTCTCGAGCGGCAGGTCCCGATAGATGAGCCACTCGCCGATGACCGAGGGAAACAGGAGTAGCGGCTCAACCGGTGGGACTGTCTCCCGGCGCGACGCAAATGCGTAGAACGCGAGCGCCTGCAGCAGCAGGACAACCGTCACCACGCGCAAGTAAGGATTCTTCATCATGCCGGCCGCCTTTTCCTCCCGGCCAGCCTGACGCCCAGCAGTATCGCCCGGTGCAGGAAAAACAGGATCAAGCCGGCAGCCAGAAAGATCACCATTCCGGTCGACTCGTGAAAAAAGCCTTCGGCGAGGTCGGCGCGGACTTCCGAAAGAATGCCGGTCACCATCACCCGCCCCGCGTTGGCCGCCAGCGCGACTGGAATCGTGGCCAGAAACAGTACCACCCGCAGCCAGACGCGCTTCTCGAAAAAATATCCGTAAACCAGCGACAGAAACGTGAGCGACAGCAGGGAACGGATGCCGCTGCAGGCTTCCACCACGGAAAGCTGCTGGCTGGGCAAATCGAGAATGTTGCCTTCGCGCATCACCGGAATGCCGATCCCGAGCAGCCCCGCTGCCGCGATGCGGGTGGCGAGGATCTGCAGCGGAAAGGTCAGGCTGTTATACACCACGGTTGGAATGGGCACCATGAAAAACAGCAGGAATAGCGGAAAGGCCAGCTTGCGCAGTACCGGCGGCCCGCCCACCGTCCACACCGCGCCGATCAAGGTGACCACCAGCGCCGTCCGAGCCGTAAACAGCTCCACGCCCAGCGTGCCGATGAGGAGCTGCAGGCCGCCCCACACCACCAGCAGCAGCCCCCACCAGGTAGGTTGCGGCTCGGTGGCCAGCAGTTCGTCACGCCGCTGCCAGACAATGTATCCCGCCACCAGCGGCACAAAAAACCCGTGGCCCATATCGGGATCGTTCCACCACTGAAGGATGAGCCTCCGCAGAATGGGCGCGTAGCAGACCAGCAGCGGAACCGCTATCCAGGCGATCGCCACCCAAGGCACACGCGTCTTTCGAGTCGGTTCCGCGATTGCGGTCATAGGGCCTGCGCCTATGATAACAATCCACCGCTGGAGGCCGTGGAGGTGGGCCTGCTTGAGCTTGCCAACACCCGCTTGCAAGCGCGAAATCGACACGCCCGAGCCTCGCCCAGCGATCTTCGGGGGCGCGGGCCTTCGGACCACTATGCCGCGGCCTTTACTTTCGCGCCTCGAAGCGCACTTCCACCTGGGTCTTCACTGAAACCGGGTGGCCGCCCTTCACGGTAGGCTGGTAACGAAACTGATCCCACGGCACGGCCTCGCAGAGTTGTACGCCGGTCTCGAGTTCAGAGATCTTGCCCTCCGGATTGATGACCACCTTGCAACTCACCGTTTCCCCCGCGGGCTCCCAAAGGGGTGCGGGTTGAACGGTCGGACCCTCTGCCAGAAGAGCGCGCTGCTTCCCCGGCTCAACCGCGACTTCGGGGACGTCATGCTCCTCGGCGGTGGCCTCTTTCTTCCTTTCCGCCGCAACAGCCTTGATCTCATCATCGGTAGCCGGTCGTATCCGCGTTACCAGGAACACGGGCCTGGCGGGATACCTTTTGATCCTGGCGCTCAGCAGCGAGGTGACCGCATCGAGTTCATCGAAGGCCAGGTTGTTCCAGGCCATCCTGACTGCGCGCTCACAGCTGGATTGCAGCGGATAGCCGTTCTTGCCCTGGTCCGGATCCCCAATCTCGTCGATCGCCTTCTGCGCGTAAACACCCTCGGCGACGTACTCGCGCCCTTCGATGACCTCAAGGGCCGTCCTTGAGAACAGGCGGTAGCGATGCATGCCGTCCTTCAGGTAGACAGAAGGTCCACCCGCGTTCAGCGCGGCATCGCTGGCCCCGGTGGACTCCACCAGAACCTGGGCCTTCCCCTGAACTTTGTCCAGCGGCCTGGCGGCCTGCTTGGATTCCTTGCTTGGCCCGCTCGAGCAACCGGCCAATGCGGTCAGCACCAGTAGGAGAAAACTGAAAATGCGTGCGTTGGGGTTCATCCGTCGTGCCCTCACTTTCGAGACGTTTTCGTCCGAATCTGAAGTTATCACGGAGCGTGGCCGCTGACAATGGACCTGTTACCCCACCCGCCCCCGCGCCAGGCTTTTCACCTGGCGACCTTCGCTTCCAGCTCCGCCCAGCGCGCGTACAACTCGTCCACCGTCCGCTGGGCCTCTTGCAGCCGCTCGTAGGCCTCCGCCAGCCGCATCGCATCCGGCCCGGCTGCCTGCAGTTCATTCCGCCAACCCGCCAACTCGCGCTCCGCATCCAGAATCCTGGCTTCCATGCCATCCCACTCGCGCTGCTCCAGATAGGCCAGCTTCTTCCGGGGCCCCTCTTCCGCGGCCGCGCGGCGCGGCTCCTTTGCCGCCGGCTTCTGCGCGGCCTGCTCGCCGCGCCACGCCTCCCACTGCGAATAATCGGCGAAACTCTCGCCGCTGCCTCCGTCCAGACCGACCACCATGGTCGACACGCGATCCAGCAGATACCGGTCGTGGCTGACTAAAACAACAGCGCCGGAAAACTCGAGCAGGCTCTCCTCGAGCACCTCCAGAGTTGGAATATCCAGGTCGTTGGTCGGCTCGTCGAGCAGCAGCACGTCCGCCGCCGTCAGCATCAGCCGCGCGATCATGGCGCGCGCCCGCTCGCCGCCCGAGAATCGCGACATCGGCATCTCCAGTTGCTCGTCGCGGAAGAGGAAGCGCTTCGCCCATCCTGCCACGTGGATGGGCCGCCCGCGGTACATCACGGAGTCGCCCTCCGGGCACAACGTCCGGCGCAGGCTGACCTCCGGATCCAGGTACGCATGACGGTCTTGCGCGAAGGTCACAATCTGCAGCCGGTCCGCCCGGCGAATCGTCCCTTCGTCGGGATCCATCTCTCCTTGCAGGATTCGGAGCAGCGTGGTCTTGCCGCTCCCGTTGGCTCCCACCAGCCCCACCCGGACGCCCGGCGCGAGAGTCAGGCTCAAGTTCTCGAACAGCCTGCGCCCTCCCAGCGTTTTCCCAATAGCTTTGGCTTCCACCAGCCGCTTCGTCTTTCGATCGGACGCGGTGAAGTCGATCTGCGCCGTCGCTGTCTGTTTGCGCGCCGCGACCTCGGAGAGTTCCTCGATCAGCCGCCCGGCGGCGTCGATGCGCGCGCGTGACTTGCCCGTCCTGGCCTTCGGGCCTCGCCGCAGCCACTCCACTTCGCGCCGGACTTTCGTCGCCAGCGAATCCTGCTGCCTGGCTTGCGCCTCCAGGAATTCCTCCAGCCGTTCCAGAAACTCGCTGTAATTGCCGCTCACCTGAAACGCATTCTGAGGATAGATCCGGTTGATCTCCATCATCTGCGTAGCGACGTTTTCCAGAAAATACCGGTCGTGGGTGACCACCAGGCAAGCGTTCGCAGCCAGGATCGCATTCTCCAGCCAAAGGATTCCTTCCACGTCCAGGTGATTGGTTGGCTCGTCCAGCAGCAGCACGTCCGGTGCGGTGACCAGCGCGGCCGCCAGCGCCAGGCGCTTCCGCCATCCTCCGGAGAGCGCCGCGGCGGGGGTGGCCGGCGCGTCGAAGCCGGCGCGGCCCAGCATCGTCTCCTGGCGGGCCGCTTTCTCGCGTTCTTCCATGGCCAGGCCTGCCAGCGCCGCCGTGAGAACAGAACCGACGGTATCCTCCGGCCCGAACAGCGAATCCTGCGGGACATACGCCAGCCTGGTTTGCTTGCGCAGCGCCCGCACTCCGGCATCCGGCGTCTCCCGCCCGGCAAGAATCTCCAGCAGAGTGGTCTTGCCACTGCCGTTGGGCCCGATCAGCCCCGTCCGCTCCCCCTCGGCAATGCTCACCGAAAGATTCTCGAACAGGGGCCGTGCGCCGAAAGATTTGCCGAGGGCGGAGGCGCTCAATAGAATTGCCATGCCCTTCCAGCATGGCATGGCCGCAGGTTTCGACGGGCTGGTGCAAGCCGTAGGGGCGAGGCATGCCTCGCCCGGCGCCGGCCCGTACCTATTTGGTAATCGCCTTAAGGCGGTTCTTCAACCGTTGGAAGAAGCCTTGTGGAGGCGGCGGAGCCGGCGCTGTCTCAACCGTCGCAACCGCTCCTGGCGCCGGCGGCCCATAAACCGGCGCTTCCACCGGGCAGTCGCTTTCCGACACCAGGCGGATCCTCCCGGACGACAGCACATATTCGCGCCGCACCCGGTGATTCTCGCGGTTCATCACGCAGAGCGAAAAGCTCGGATCGCTTTGCCCGCCGCCCGCCGGCTTCGCCCGCACCGGCAGGTAACCTTCCAGATTCCGCTCCACGTGGCTGGTCTCATACCGGTGGTGGCGAAAGCTCCAGACGAAGACGCGAAAGCTGTCGAAGTCGTAGTCGTGAACGCCGCTCGCCACCGTTGTCCACAGCCAGATGTTCTTGCGCTCATCGTGGTCGGCCAGCTGGCCGAGCGAGAAGTAACTGACGATGCGATGTCCTTCGGCATATTGCGCCACCTCGTCCGGGATGGCCATGGAGACGTGACGGGTCATCACCCATCCGGCCTGCCCCGTCGCGACGCGCACCAGGCTCCAGTAATCCAGCGCGGCCGGAGGCCGTTCGGCTGGCTCCTCGGGCTCCGGCGGCGGTTCATCCGGATCCCTGCCGGACAGCTCCAGCCAGTCGGCCGGCGGCGGAGGCGGTTTGGGCATCGGCGGCGGCGGAATCCTGTTCTTCGATTCCTCTTTCTTCGACGCCTTCTTTGGCGCGGGGAAAACCAGCGGCGCCCTGGGCAGGTCGGAGCGCGCCAAAGGAATCGTGGCCAGCACTTCGAACTTCTCGCCCGTGCGAATCTGCAGAAAGCTGGGAGCCGCGCGCGAAGGCTGCGTGTGAGCGTTCAGGTCGCTGTAGCTGGAGGCTTGTCCCTGCGACGGCATCTTCGACGCGCGCTGGGCCAGCTCCTGCAGGCTGGCCATGTCCGAAGCCGCCAGCAACTGGCGCGTCTCGGTCCATCCTTCCCTGCCGCCCCGCGTGCGCACATGGACCAGGCTCCGGCGCCGCGCCAGAATCTCCAGCCGCTCGCCGTGCTTCACCGTGGCGACCACCGGGGATTGCACGGAAATATCCGCGTGCAGCTTGAGCGTGGCCGGCCCCACGAAGGCCTGGCCGATAGCGGGCGCATGCCCCTGCCCTGCCGGACCGGCGCGGCATCCGGTCCACACCAGCAGCGCAGCCACCAGACTGAACCTGTTGATCGACCGCCAGCGCACCTATCGTGATTCTAGTTGAGCCGGGCGGATCGTTTCACCTGTCAGTCGAACCGTAGACAGCCGGCGTGCCAGTGGGACAGGCGGTTCCGCCTGTCAACCGTTCGCTTCCGCCTGTCAACCCGCCGCTTGACACCTCGCCGCCGCTGGGAATCGCGCTGGCGTGGTTATGCTAAATTGGCGCAGAGGGCAGTCTTGGGCCGATCTTCTCTGGCGCGCAGTGTGGGAGCTGTATTGCTGGCTACCATCGCGCTCCCGACGCGGGGTCAGCCCGGCCCGGGATATGCCGGGGCGCAGGCCTGCGCCAGGTGCCACTCCGCCATTCATCAGGAATGGGCGGCATCACGCCACAACCGGATGATGCAGCCTGCCACAAAGCAGGCCGTCGAGGGCGACTTCGCGCAGGGCAAACTCGTGCTCGGGGGCTCCACGTACCTGCTTCGGCAGAGCAACGGCAGCTATTCCGTCACCGAATCCGATATCACCGGCAAGGAATGGGAACACCGCGTGGAGTACACCCTCGGTGGCCGGCGAATTCAGCACTACCTGACCACGCTCCCGGACGGCCGCATCGTTTTGCTGCCCCCAACCTGGGACGTTATCCGCAAGAAATGGATCTACGATCTCGACAGCCGCAATCCGGAGGAAGCCCCCGGCGATCCTTTCCAGGTCTGGAATAAGACATGTTACTCCTGCCATGTAAGTGGAGGGCAGAAGGCTTTCGATGCGCGGGGCCTCCAGTATCGGACCACCTGGCAGAACTTAGGCATCACTTGCGAGCGCTGCCATGGCCCGGGCACCGGGCACATCGCCCTTATGGCAGGCGGGGCTGCGCGCACCGCCGCCAACAGCGCAATCGTCAACCCCGCCCGCCTGGACGCGGCGCGCAGCACCATGGTTTGCGCCCAGTGCCATTCGCTGCGCGATACTTACGCTGCCGGTTTTGCGGCAGGCGCCGACTATTATGATTACTTCCTGCCCGTTCTGGAGCACCGCTTGCCGGATTCTGACGACCCGGCCTATTGGCCCGATGGCCGGCCGCGCTGGCTCTCGAATGAAGCTCTGGGCGTGTGGCAGAGCCAGTGTTTTCTGAAGGGCGGCGCCACCTGCGTCACCTGTCATTCCCGCCCGCACAGCACCGATATCGAGCGCAACCCGCAACTCGGGCCGGACAACAACGCCATTTGCGCGCGGTGCCACGCGGCCATCGCCGCCGGCGTTTCCGCGCATAGCCACCACGCGGCGCGCAGCGCAGGCAGCTCCTGCGTGGAGTGCCACATGCCCGCCGCCGTCGTCAGCCTGCAGGCGCGCATGCGCGATCACTCGATGAGCGTGCCGGTGCCGGAAAATACGATCCGGCACGGCATTCCGAACGCGTGCAACCTCTGCCATAAGGACAAGGATGCCGAGTGGGCGCTCGGCAGGATGCGCGCCTGGTCCGGCGGGAAGTCGCGCCAGGATCTTGTCCGCCGCGCCGACGCCTTCACCGCGGCGCGGAAGGGCGATCCCGCAGCCATGCCGGCGCTGCTGGAGATCTTGACCGATCCGTCGGGCGGGCCTTGGTTACGCGCCAACGCGGCCGGTTACCTGGGCGGCTTCCCCAACGATCCGGCGGCGTATGCGGCCGTGCTTGGCTCGTTTTCCGACCCAGACCCGCTGGTGCGAGCGACAGCGGCGGCGGCCATCAGGCCGCGGGCGGCGCAGCGCGAAGCAGCGGCTCCCGCCCTGGTGTCGATGCTCGCCGATCCGTTGCGCACCGTGCAGATGAGCGCGGCGATTGCTCTGGTTTCCATGGGCGTGCAGCCCTTTCCCGGCGAGGATGGGGTGCGCTTTGAGCACGCCAAGGACCTTTACCGGGCCCGCGCCGCGCTCAATGCCGACGATCCGCAACAGCAGTTCGCGGCTGGTAAGTTCTTCGTCCTCGCCGGTGACGCAGATGGCGCCGCGGCCGCCTTTCGCGCCTGCCTGAAGCTCGATCCAACCCTCCCCGCGCGGTATCTACTCGCCCAGTCCCTGGTGAAGAAGGGCGACGATCCTTCGGCTCGCCAGGTGCTGCAGGCGATTCCTCGCGAAGATCCGCAGTTTGCCGCGGCGCAGCAGTTGCTTTCCGGGATCGAAATGCGGTCTAGCGGCCGCGGTGAAACGCCGCCGGAGGGCAGCGCCGTCCAGGGCGCCGCTGACGCCGGCGCACGCTTCCTGGAGGGACAGAACCAGTTTCAGAGCGAGTATTATGGCGCTGCGCTGCAAGAGTTCGACCAGGCGCTGCTAGTCGCGCCGGAGGCGTCCTGGGCCGTGAAGGCGCGCATCGATCGCGCCATTTGCCTGGAGAAGCTGGCGCGCACGGCTGAAGCCGAAGCCGCCTTTCAGTCGCTCGCAGCCGACCCCGTCGCCCGCCAGGATGTCGGCTTGCAACTTGCGTACGTTGAGCTGCTTTACGAAACGGGGCGCGCGGAGGAGGCGCAGAAGCGGATTGACAATGTGATCGCGACCGCTCCGAAGGACGCGATGGCGTATTTCTGGCGCGCCAAGGTGCTCCTGCACCTCCGCCGGATAGACCAGGCTGCCGCCGCGGCGGAGGAATCCATTCGCCTGCTGCCCCAGCTGCCCGACGCCCACAATTTACTGATCCGGATTTACCAGATCCAAGGCCGCACCAGGGAGGCGGCGCAACAGGCGGAATGGCTGCGCAACTATCACCGACGCATGGAATCGCACTAATCCTGCTGCTCGCTGCGTCTGCCGGCGATGCGCGGGCGCAGATCCGCTTCGAAGACGTCGCCGCCAAAGCCGGGCTCAAGTTCGAGCTGCGCAATGGCGCCGCCGGCGAATTTCACCAGCCGGAGCTGATGGTCGGCGGCGTGGCAGTCCTTGACTATGACAACGACGGCTGCATGGACATCTTTTTCACCAACGGCGCGGCCATGCCTTCGTTGAAGAAGACGGGCCCCGAGTATTTCAACCGCCTGTTTCACAATAACTGCGACGGCACCTTCACCGACGTAACGGAGAAAGCCGGAGTGGCCGGCGAGGGCTACTCGATCGGCGTCGCCGTCGCCGACTACGACAACGACGGCTTCCCGGACATCTTCGTCGCCGGCGTGAACCACAACATCCTGTATCACAACCGCGGCGACGGCACCTTCGAGGACGTCACCGATAAGGCGCATCTGGGCGGCGTCGACGCGCGCTACGGCAAGCTGTGGTCGGTGGCGGCAGCCTGGGTGGACGTGGATAACGACGGCTGGCTCGACCTGGTGGTCACCAATTACGTGCAATGGGACCCCAAGCTCGAACCCTCCTGCGGCGCCCCACAAAAACCCCTCTACTGCGACCCTAGGGCGTATCACGACACGCCAAACCAGCTCTTCCGCAACAATCACGACGGGACCTTCACGGATATCACCGCGTCTTCCGGCCTGGGCGCGCAACTCGGCAAGGGCATGGGCGTGGCGATCGCCGACTATGACGGTGACGGCCTGCCGGACATCTTCGTGGCCAATGACACGGTGCCGAATTTCCTGTTCCATAATCTCGGCCATGGGAAGTTCGAAGAGGTCGGCATGTTGGCCGGAGTGGCGCTCAATGACGACGGGCGGCCGGTCGCCGGGATGGGGGTGGATTTTCGCGATTTCGACAATGACGGCCGCCCCGACCTGGTCTTCACCGCCTTGATCAACGACACCTTCACGTTGTTTCGCAACACCGGCAAAGCGCCCGCCTTCGACGACGACACGGCGCGCTCCGGGCTCGCCGTCGCCACTCGCGCCCTCACCGGCTGGGGCATCGGCCTCTACGATTTCGACAACGACGGTTTCAAGGACGTGTTCACGGCGAACTCGCACTTTCCCGCGCTCGATCAGTACCTGGGCAGGTCGCCGGCCCTGCCGAACTCCGTGTTTCGCAATCGCGGCGACGGCCGCTTCGAAGACGTGTCCAGGACCGTCGGCGCCGACTTTCAACTGGCCGGCCAGTATCGTGGTGTCGCCTTCGCCGATTTCGACAACGATGGCCGCCTGGACGCGGTCGTGTCCAGCATGAACGGGCCGGCCCGGCTGTTCCGCAACGTGACCCCGCATCCCGGCCACTGGCTCGCGCTCAAGCTGACAGGCTCGCGCAGCAATCGCGACGGCATCGGAGCCAAGGTCGCCGTCACCCTTGCCGGCGGCCGGAAACTCTACAACCACTGCACCACCAGCGTAGGCTACGCATCCTCCAGCGAGCCGCTGGTGCGCTTTGGCCTGGGCGATCAGCCGGCCGCGAGCCTGATCCAGATCTACTGGCCCAGTGGACAGGTCCAGGAGCTTCACAACGTCGCCGCCGACCGCGTCGTCCCCGTCCGCGAACCCCAGTAGGACAGACGATCGGTTTGTGTCGTCTGTCAGGTGCCCTCGGTAGCGCCGGCGGTCTTTGCCGCCGGTGTTTTTGCTTTGTGTTGCCCTCACGAAATTGGCATAGAATATCCTGGAGATGCTCCACCGTCGTTCGTTCCTTGGTGCGACTGCCGCGCTGCTTCCGGCCGCCGCTCAGACACAGCGCGATTGGGCCGGCCACGAAGCCGTCCGCTATCCCGATCCCGATCTCGTCTCGCTCGACCACCGCTTCGACAAGTACAAGGTTGGCAACGCCGCCATCGAGCGCATTTACACCGGCGCGCGCTGGGCCGAAGGAGCCGCATGGCATGCCGCCGGCCGCTACCTGGTATTTAGCGACATCCCCGCCAACCGGCAGATGCGCTGGCTGGAAGAGGACGGGCACGTGAGCGCCTTTCACGACCCTTCCGGATACTCCAACGGCAATACCTTCGATTTTCAGGGCCGCCTGGTCTCCTGCCAGCATGGCCTGCGGCGCGTGGTGCGCTATGAGCATGATGGCTCGGTAACCGCAATCGCCTACCGGTACAACGACAAATCGCTCAATTCACCCAACGACGTCGTCGTGCACCCGGATGGAGGCATCTGGTTCACCGACCCCACCTATGGCATCCTGGGCAACTACGAAGGCTTCCAGGCAAGCTCCGAGCTTCCGACCGCCGTGTATCGCGCCGATCCCAAGACCGGCAAGCTCGACCTGGTCGCCGCCGAGTTCGGCCAGCCTAACGGCCTCTGCTTCTCTCCCGATTACCAGAAGCTGTACATCATCGACAGCGGCGACGCCAAAGACATCCACGTCTTCGATGTGGCGGACGGCCGCCAACTGCGCAACCGCCGCGTGTTCACCAAG
Source organism: uncultured Solibacteraceae bacterium (assembly GCA_964654065.1). Lineage (GTDB taxonomy): Bacteria > Acidobacteriota > Terriglobia > Bryobacterales > Bryobacteraceae > Bog-375. The sequence continues at coordinate 8,407 of CAZZHN010000078.1, read as the reverse complement.
ATGGTGACCGACAAAGGCTCCGGCATCGCCGACGGCATGCGCGCCGATGTGGACGGCAACCTGTGGGTGGGCGCCGGCTGGGCCGGTCCGGGCTACGATGGCGTGCACATCTTCACACCGGCTGGGGAGCGCATTGGCATGATCCTGCTGCCCGAGATCTGCGCTAACCTGTGTTTCGGCGGTGCCAAGCGCAACCGCCTCTTCATGGCAGCCAGCCAGTCAGTCTATGCCGTCTACGTGGGCACTCGCGGCGCTCACGTCTGCTGAGCGGCGCAGCCGCGAACTGCCGGTTGTCGGACGTGGCGCGGGCCTTCGAATGCTCGGCCGCCCGATTCCCTCCGGCAAGGAGACCGATACATGCTGTTGCACGAGAAAGTCGCGCTGGTGACCGGCGCCGGCACCGGGATAGGGGAAGCCATTGCGCGCCGGTTCGCCGCCGAAGGCGCCCGCGTCTACATGTTCGACCGCGATCCGGAGACCAACCGCCGCGTGGCGGAGTCGATCGTCGCCTCCGGCGGCTGGGCGGAAGCCATCACCGGCGACGTGCGCCGGGCAGGCGACCTGGCCACTCTGGTGGAGGCCGCGCACGCCCGCTTCGGCCGCGTCGACATATTGGTCAACAACGCCGGTATCTTCCCCCGCCAGCCATTCCTGGAGATCACCGACGAACAGTGGGACGAGATGCACGACGTCAACTTAAAAAGCATCTTCCGCGCCGGCCAGCTGGCGCTAAAGCTCATGTCGCAGGCGCGCGCCGGCAAGGTCGTCAACATTTCCTCCGTCACCTTCTTCCTGGGAGTCGGCAACATGGCGCATTACACCGCTTCCAAGGGAGGCGTCATCGGCCTCACCCGCTCCATGGCGCGCGCGGCCGGGCCGTACAACGTGCACGTCAACTGCATCACGCCGGGCTTCATCCAAACCGAATCCGAGGTCCGCTTCGTGAACCAGGAGGAGACGGTCCGGATGGTGAGCGAACAGTGCCTGGACCGCCGCATCACGCCGCTCGACGTTGCCCGGGTGTGCCTGTTTCTTTCTTCGGAACTCAGCGATGGTATGACCGGCCAGTGCCTCAACGTAGACGGCGGCTGGGTGATGCACTAGGCAGGGCACGCTTTAGCTTGCCATAAATCATCGAAAATCCCGGGCCTTCGACGCCCGGTGAACTGGCTATTGCGGACGCGTTTTTCGCCAAGCCTGAAGTGGCCAAGATCAAGCATTCTGAGGGCAAGCTGAAGCATGCCCCACCAACAAAAAAAGGGGACCGCCGAAGCGGCCCCCTTTTGCTAAACAATCGAACCGAACCTACGGCTCGTTCTAGAAGTGAATGCGGACGCCGAACTCCATATTGCGCGGGCCTTCCTGCTCGCCCGCACCGTTGGCATTCGAAGTACCCATTACGCCGAAGTCCGCCGGATCGCTGATATCCAGGTACGGATTGTTGAAGTTCACGTGGTTCAGTATGTTCGTGATCTGGAAAATGAACGTGGCGCCGACGCGTCCTTCTTTCCACACGCCGATGTCCTTGCTGATGGTCGCGTCCAGGTTCCAGAACGGTACGCCGCGGATGTTGCCGTTGGAGCCGCAATTGGTGTCGAAGCCGAGAACGCAGTTGCGGTAGTCGTTGTACGCCGCAACCGGATTCGAGTACAGGTTGACGCCCTGCCCGCCATTATCGGGATTGGAGTTGACGCCTACACCCAGCGGGTTGGACGCCGCGTCTTCCGGCACGGTCAAGCCATAGTGCACGGAGTTGCCGAACGTAAACGGCCCGTTCAGCACCGCGCCGTCCAGCGTGCCGCCAGTTGCGCAATTGGTTTCACCGAATGACTGGCAACCACCCGCGTAACTATAAACGTTCCACGGAGCGCCGCTATGCGCGGTGAACAGCGGTGCTATGATCCAGCCTCCCAACACGTGGCCCACTACACCCTTCTGCGAACGGAAGACCGGCGGCGAGTACACCATGGTCAAGCTGTAGATGAACTTGTAGTCGAAGAACTGGGGCCCGTACATCGCATGCATGTTCCAGGGATCCATAACGGTGTAGGAACTGGAGGCTTGTACCTGGTTGCCCGTGCCGAGCGCACGGCCCCAGGTGAAGTTGGAGTGCAGCGTCACGCCATGCCAGTCGCGCGTGGTCAGCGACGCATACAGCGCGTTGTAGTTGCCGTAGCCGATGCTGGCGTCCGTGTAGATGGCCGATACCTGGCCGCTGCCTCCGTTGATCGGCGAGCTGGGCATGGTGCGTCCCAGCGTCCAGGAAGGCAGGCGGTTCATCGCCGCCCACAAGTCGTAAACCTGCGTACCGGCGATCTGGCCTCCAAAGTTTTGAACTACGGCATTGGTGCAACTGCCGTACCCGGCGCAGAATGCGGAATTGGCCCCGCCCAACGCGCTCTCGAAGAACGGCTGAGGTGTCGGCGCATTCCCTGTGTTGTTGACGGCCCAATAGGTGTTGGAGAACGCCTGCGCGAAGCTCTGGCCGCCCAGGGTGGTCATGTACGGGACAGCGTCATAATCCACTTCCTGCCACTCGTGGCGGATGATGCGGCCAATATAGCCGATCTCGAGAATGTTCTTCGGCGACAGTTCACGCTGCATACTGAAAGTGAAGTTGTCGGTGCGGCTGGGCCGGAAGCCGGGATCGAGGACGGACCCCGAACCGGCGGCGGCGTTGCCGTTAAAGCCTGGAATGAAGGGCTCCGTCAGAGTCTGGGAAATTGCCGGTAATGGAGCGACGTTGCCATCCGTTCCGATGCGGAACGCGGTCGCCGGCGTCACGCCGCCGTTGCCCAGACATTGGCCGTTCATGCTGGCGCCAATGCAGGAGACCGGCTGGCCCAAGCCGACGCCCAACAGCGGAATCAGCACCAGGTCCACACCGTTCAAGCGGCCGTAGATGCGGCCATAGCCGCCGCGGATCACGGTTTTTCCATCACCGAACAGCGTGCCCAGAATCCCATCTTTGAAATGGGGGTTCCACGCCGCTGAGGCGTGCGGAGCCAGGCCGCCATAGAATGGATTGTAGGGATACTTGTTGCTGGCGCCCTGCACGTTCTTGATGTTCGTGTAGGCGAGTTCCGGATTGTAAACCCCGCCGCCCAAAGCGGCGCTCTGCCGCGATGCCAGATAGTTGGTGAGCTCGATCGGATGCCCGGTCGCATCGGTGAGTTCCACCTGCTTGCCGTTCAACTCGTAAGGCGGCATTTCCAGCGAATAGCCCAACCCGTAATTCAGGGTAAAGCTGGGCTTCATGTGCCAGGTGTCTGTGACGTAGAACTGGTACGACGGGATCACGCTTTGGTCGAACATCGGCGTTCCCGGCGGGTTCAACGACAGCTGCGCGCCGCTGCGGGTGTATAGATCCTGCGGCTGGGTTACGATGCCCAGAACCTCTTCGTACAGCCTCTCGTAAGTCGTGTACTGGGCCGAGGGCACGCTCGATGGAATGTACGATGCGAAGCCCGAAAGCCCCGGCGCGGTGCCGGAAGCGGGTCCAATCTGGTCCACTGGCTGGAACATGATGCCGCCGCCGTTGTCCGTGCGCAGGTGGTAGTCGTAATTGCGCTCGTACATGCCGCCAAAGGTGAGCAGGTGATTGCTCTTGATCTTGGTGATGTCGTCGCGGATACTCTTGTCCTGGCCGTCCCAGAAACGCTGGCGGGTGTTCTGCGTATTGACGTTATACGGGATCAGCGAGTTCGCCGTTTCGCCGCCGATTTCGAGCGCGGCCGGAACGCTGCCAAGTTGCGGCTGGGCGCCGGACGAGGCCCACTGCCAGAAGTTGCGCAGGTAGCTGAAGTTGAAAGTGTTGGTCGTGGTCGGGTTGATGTTCGTCGTCAGACCAGCCACCCAGTAACCGCCCACCTGCGGCCGCGGCGCACGGGCCGCCGGCGTACCGAGCGTATCGCCAGGAAGCGCGCCACCGATGTCCACCTGGTTGGTGGTGGTCTCCAGGAAGCGGTAATAGCGATAGGTGGTGAAGAAGCGCCACTTGTCGCTGAAATCGTGATCGATGCGGGCAACTTCGTTGTCGCTCTTGGTGGGCGTCTGCACCACGCCCTGGAATCCCAGGGTGTTATAGTGGTCGCCCGCGGACGTCAGGTTCGGCTGCGGCTCATACTTATTCCAAATCTGCGACACCAGCGAGTTCAGGCCGATTCCGCGCGGATCGCAGCTCCCGGCCGGGCAGGTTGCCGGCTGGTAGGTCACGCCGTTGACCGTCACCGGGGTCGGATTCAGGTTGTAGGCCTGCTCGCCAGAACCGGTTGAAATCTGCACCACGCCGGCCCTTAACAGATCGCTCGGTACCAGCTTGGTAATCAGCGCCGACTGCCCGAAGCGGAAGCCTTCGTAATTCACGAAGAAATACCACTTGCCGCCCAGGATCTTCTTGGGAACCAGCGGGCCGCCGATCGCTGCGCCGTACCGGTTGTTGTGCGTGATGGGAAGGGGGATTCCCTGCCAGTTGTTGTCCCAGGTATTGGCCGCGCCCACGTCGCTGGCGTAGTAATACTCATACACCGAGCCGTGGAAGGAGTTGCTGCCACGCTTGGTCACCATCTGCACCTGGCTGCCGGAGGAGCCGTTAAAATCGGCCGTTTGCCCGGCGGTAGCAACTTTGAATTCCTCGATGCTTTCGATGGGAGTGGGCATCACGCCGGTGGGCGCGCCGTTGGACGCATAGCTCGGCGTGTACACGTTCATGCTGCCGTCCATGTCGTTGGAGTTGTTGCCGCCATCGAGCTGGAAGGTATTCTGGTCATACATCGCGCCCGCCACGCTGCCTTCCGGCGAAACGCCGGGCTGGTAGATGGCGAGCGTCGAAGCTTCGCGGCCCATGTTGGGCAGGTACATCAGGTCATCGCCCGAAATGGTTTGTCCGACCGTGGCGCTCATCGTCTGCAGCTCAGCGCCCACCGCAGCGGTGACTTCCACCGTGCTGCTGGTGGCGCCCACCTCGAGGACCGCGTTCATGGTGAGAACCTGGCCTACATCGATTTGCTGCCCTGCGGCGCGGCGCGTCGAAAAGCCTGCCTTAGCGAACGTGATGTTGTACGTGCTTGGCGGAACCTCAACAAAAGTGTAACGCCCGGATTCGTTGGTCGTCTTCTTCGTCGCGATATTCGTGGTGGTATCCACGATCGTGACCTCGGCGCCCGCGACCGCCGCATTCTGTTGGTCCGTCACAAGGCCGGAGATTGTTCCTGTAGAACTCGCCTGTGAAAATGCGGGCGTGGCCACCAATGCCAGCAACAGCACCGAAGCCAGCACCTGCAGAAAGAGAAAACCCCTCCCGTTGAAGCTTTGCATACCCTCTCCTTTTACGTAGGTCCCAACTAACCGTCGCGCAACACCAGTCCCGAGTGGGGCCGAGTCCGCTAAAAATGATATTGGTGGATTATATACCGGGCGTCGGGAAGCGTCAATAAACAGTTTCAAAAATCGACGAACTGTTGAAAAATAATCGGGCGCGGGGCGGAACCTAGAGATTCCAGTCGTTTGGCGGAAGAAATGATGGTTTTCGCGTCAGCAGGCTCGGCGCCTGATTGGAACGTACGGTATAGAAGTCCTAGAACGGATGACCGTAGGCCAGAGTACGTGGCCAACGGCTAGGGCAAGCTTTAGTCTGGCATGGCTTTAGCGTGCTGCGCCACTGGATTAATGCCGCCTGGCATTCGCAGCCGGACGCGCTTCGCGGCCGCGGCCTATTGAAGTTCGCCCGTTGACCGGAACGCGAAGCGGCCGGCCACCAAGTTGCCCTTCGCGAGGTAGTCTCGGATGGCGCCCCTGTTTGCCCCGGCCCGATTGGCAGCGTCGGTCAAGCAGCGTATGGCGTCGGCGGCGGTGGTCCCGGCTTCCAGCCGGAAGATCCACGGGACATTCGTGGATGTCAGGGTGCGGTCGGCGGAAATGCCGATCACGGGGAGGAACGCCTTGACGGCGATCTGCTCCGCCAGGTGCGCGGAGGCGCGGTCGGTGGCAACCAGGCCCAGCACGCTGGGATCGTACACCAGCTGGATCAGTTCGTCCGACGCCTTCCCCCACGCCTGTTCGGAGGACACGCCGACAACCTTATAATTTGCGGCGCCGAGCCGCGCGGCCATGGCTTCGGCCCCCGGCCCAAAGACGCCGATCTTATGCACGCCGGCAGGCGCATCGGCCAGTGGAGGTCCCAGGTACTCCACTCCGCGTTCGCCGACCTTGGCGTACGGCGCATCCATCGTGTAGCGGCGCCAGCTCAGCTGTCCGTCCTTTACTTTGCCGAGCCACAGCGGCGCTACGTTCTTGGCGTTAGGATCGAACACCATTTCGCCTGTCACGCCCTTGTAACTCTCCAGGCCGTAGAGCGCGTCACGAATGAGGCCCCGGTTCAAACCAGCCCGGCAGATCGAGTCGAGCAGGATGTTCATTGTGTCGAAGCCGAGGGCGGAAAACGCGTCCACTTTGGCCTGATAGCGCGCCGTGAACCGCTTCTGGAAATCGAGCCAGAGCGGGTCGTCGCGATCGGGATTGAAAGGGTATACGATTTCCATGCCGTCCGCTGCTTTGCCGGCGCTGGCGAAGAGGCCCTCGCCCAACACCCGCGCCGCGCCGAAAACCGGCTGCTTCATCCCCATCTGCTGCATTTGCTTGAGGATCATGCCAGCGGCAGGAGCGTCGGCCCAGAGTACGATCGCATCCACGCGGGAATCGTTGATCACCTGCAGCTCGCGCGTGAAGCTCTGGTCGCCGGGGGCGAACTTCTGTTCGATCACCACCGGATGGCCCAGGCGCCGCGAAGCATCACGGAACTTGATCACTCCGAAACGGCCGTAGCGTTCGTTCACGCGCAGCAGGCCGACGCGCTTATAGCCGAGATCGGTGTAGATTCTCCGCGCCAGCGTGTATCCCTGCTCGCGGTCGTCCTGGATGCTGGTCAGGACCCACGGAATAATCGTCTCGGGGATGGTGGGGTCCGTGGCGGCGCTGTTGACGATCGGCAATTCGGCGCGCAGGGAAACGCGCAGCGCAATGTGGGTGGAATCAGCGCTGATCGATCCCAGCATGCCCCACACCTTCTCGTCGTAGACCATCTTGACGATCTCATTGCTCGACGCGCCCCAGGTGGCGGCGTCATTGTGAATCTTGAGGTGGAACGGCTTGCCGCCGTAGCCGCCGCGCGCGTTGGCTTCGTCGATCGCCATCTGCGCCCCGTGCAGCATGGCCGTGCCGAGGGCGATATCCTTGTGCGCCTCGATGGGGCCGAGAAAACCGATTGCGACCTCAGAGACGTCGGATGGCTTCAGTGTCGCGCCATCGGCGGCGGCGCCGTTGTATTCCGGTGTCTTGGTGTAGTGCTGGTAGTACGGTTGGGTGAACTTGGAAAACGGCTTGAGATCCTCGGGAGTGTTGGCGTAGGAGGCGACGCTGCGGCTCGGCGGTGGACCTGGCGGATTCGCGCCGCAGGAGCAGGTATTCGACTGCGCCCACGCCAGCGGGCACGCTGTCAGGATGGTCAGCATCACGGCCGGAAAGCGGCGACCGCCAGGACTGCCGGCAGCGACGGCCGGCAGCCTCAACCACGTTCCTACCGGAACCATTTTCTACTCCTTCGGCTTGGGAACGAACATCGCGATGGCTTCTATTTCCACCAGCAGCTCCGGCCGGCACAGGATGGCCTGGATGCCGGTCGAGGCCGGCAGCGGATCGAGTCCCTGTTCGCGGAAAAACGTCGTTCGCCCTTCGTTGAAGGCAGCGTAATCGCGCTCGATGTCGCGCAGGTAGCAGGTGGTGCGGACCACGTCCTTCCATGTGGCGCCCTCGGCAGCCAGCAGTCCTGTGATGTTGTGATACGTGCGGCGCAGTTGCGCGTCGAAATCGCCTATGTGGACACTCACTCCCTGCTCGTCGATGCTGGCGGTGCCGGAAATCAGCAGGATCACCAGGTTATCGAGGTCAATGCGCAACCCGCGCGAAAATGAGCTGGGCTTTTCATAGCTGTAAGCCTCGTTGAGAACGGACAGCTCCGTAATGGCTTTCTTGTTCACTTGAGTAGTCCTGCCTATCCGGTCCAACGTTTCGAGTATTGTCATGGTTTACTTGTCTCCCGGTTTCAAACGGATTCCGTGGCTCAGGCCTTTGGCCGTGGCCACCCAAACGTCGTCATTCTGAAAGTCGATGCCAAATGTGTAATGAAAGGAGGGCGCCGTTGTGACGGCGACGTGCGAAACCGCACCACCGGCGTCACGCACCAGCATCTCCGGCGCGTGCGTATCCAGGGCTGGCCGGTAAGTGGCCCATTGCACACCATCGAAGTACGCCAACCCCTTATCGGTAGAGAACCAGGTTCGCGTTCCGTCCACTGTCTTCACCTGATTTAGAAAATTGCTCGGAAGGCCGCTGTCTTTGTCTAAGAAGTTTC
>CAZZHN010000077.1:0-19187 GCA_964654065.1 uncultured Solibacteraceae bacterium | reverse complement strand
TCGACTTCGTTAACAACAACCCCATGTTCGAATTCCATCCCACCAGCTACGTCAACGATCCGTTCGTGATCGCGCAGAATGACAACATGGTAACCGTCAACTCCGCCATTCAGGTGGATCTGACCGGCCAGGTCTGTGCCGATTCCATCGGCACGCGGCCCTATAGCGGATTCGGGGGGCAGCTCGATTTCGTTCGCGGGGCGGCTCGATCCAAAGGCGGCAGGCCGGTGATCGCACTGCCGGCAACAGCCTGTAAGGGTGCCGTCTCACGCATCGTGCCGGTGCTCGATCCCGGCGCCGGCGTGGTGACCTCGCGCGCCGATGTGCATTACGTAGTCACCGAATTTGGCGCCGTCAACCTGCACGGCAAGACGCTGCGGCAGCGCGCCGAAGCCCTGATCGGCATCGCCGATCCGCGCTTCCGCGACGGTCTTTACGATTTTGCGGTGCGATCGAACTACCTCGAGCCCCGGCCGGCGCTGGTTGCGTAACCGCGGCACAGGCTGTCGAGCCTGCTGAGCCGGGAGTCATCCCGGCTTTTCCTGTTTCCGTGAGCGGCGGCCGCTGAATAGCAAACCCAAAGAAGAGTCGAGACGACTCTCGACTCGGCAGGCCTGGCGGCCTGCGCCACGGCTTTTTCACAACCTACCGGCCTGCGTAGGCGACCCGCCAAACGGTGTTCGAGCCATCGTCGGTGACGATCAACGATCCGTCCTGGGCCACCGCGACGCCCACCGGGCGTCCCCAAACGTCGCCGGAGGGCAGCACAAAGCCGGTCAGAAAATCCTCATACTCGCCGGTCGCGTGGCCTTTTTCGAGCGGCACCCGGATCACTTCATACCCGGTCCGCACCGCTTTGTTCCAGGAGCCGTGTTCGGCCGCGAAAATGTCGCCGCGGAACTCGCTCGGGAAGGCCGTCCCCTGGTAAAACGTCATTTCGAGCGACGCGTTATGCGGTTGCAGCAGCACATCGGGGGTGAGCACCTTCGAATTCAGCTCGGGATGCTTCCCCTGGTGACGCGGGTCCCAGTTGCCGCCCATGTAAAACCACGGCCAACCGTAAAAACCGCCGGCCTCGATGTGAGTGATGTAATCCGGCACCAGATTGTCGCCAAGATTGTCGCGTTCATTGACCGAGGCCCACAATTCACCGGTCTGGGGATGGACCGCCAGCCCGACCGCGTTGCGAATACCCCAGGCGTAGACCGCGAGGCCGGAGCCGTCGGGCTTGGCCACCAGAATATCGGCGCGATGGTACTCCTCCGGGTTGTTGTCCGAATCGTCCACGTTGGAGTGGGAGCCGACCGAGATGAAAAGCCTGGCGCCATCATTGGAGAAGGCCAGATCGCGCGTCCAGTGTCCGCCACCGCGCAGGCGGCCGCCGCCCGGGATCTTGGCCACCACCGTTTCCGGCTTTCCGGCCGCCTTCATGTCGCCGTTGTGATACGGAAAGCGCACCACGGAGTTGGTGTTGGCCACGTACAGATAGGCGGGATTCGGTCCTAGCGGGTAAAAGGCGACTCCGAACGGCTGCGTCAATCCAGTGGCGTAGACCTCCATTTTTTCCGCGTGGCCGTGGCCGTCCACGCCGCGCAGGACGCGGATGCGGCCGGGATCGCTCTCCACCACGAAAAGGTCGCCGTTGGGCGCGGTCCGCACCAGCCGGGGATTCATCAGGCCGGAGGCGTATTCGGTCACGGTGAAGCCCGGCAGCGCCTGCGGCCAGGCATCAGCTGGGCGCGAGACGAGATGTGCTCCGTTGTCCACCGCCTCGGTGGCGTATGGCCGGGGCAAATCGGCAACCGTGATCTTCCGCACCGCCCCCGGATGCTGGTGGCGATAATCGGTGAACGCCGCCTGGCCCTTATCGACTGTAGCGCCAGTGGGTAAGGCGGCATATATCAGGCCGGCGCCCAGAGCTGCGGCGCACAAAGCCGTAACGGGGAGCCATGATCGTTGCGACATTTTGTGGGGTCCTTCCGAATACCTCGACACTCACATGATGCCTCACCCGGGTTCCTCGATTCACCGCGTGGGGCAGACCCCCGGTCTGCGCGGGACGCCCTCGTCCCGCTCTTTTGTTGCAGGGCGGGAGTCAAAGCAAAAGCAAAAGACCGGCGGCAAGACCGTCGGCGCTACTGAAGACCTAGTAGAAGCCGGCCGTGGAGGGCGTCCTCCCCGCCGGGCTACATGGAGGGAGTCACGCGGGAGCCGTCAGTCAGGGGCACTTCGGTGGGCATGGAAACGGCATCGCCCTCAGCAAGTCCCGCGGTCACCTGCACCTGGGTCACCGTGGAGTTGCCGGTCTTTACCGCGCGGCGCGCGACGTGGTCGCCGTCGAGCAGGAAAACCCAATCGCCACCGGCATCGTGATGCAGCGTCTCCTTGGGAATGACCAGCGCGCCGTCGGCGACAGCGGTACGAATCTCGGCATCCACGTTCGTGCCGGGAATCAATTCGCGTCCGGGGTTGTCGATCACCGAGACCACCTCGCCCACCTGGCGTGAGTTGAGTGGTTGAATGGAAGCCGGCATTTTCTCCACCGTGCCATGCCACTGCTTTCCGGGCAAGGCCTCCCAGGTGATGGTGACCGGCTCACCCGGCGCCACACGTCCCAGCAGAGGCTCGTCTACGTAGACCCGGATCCGCACCCGATCCAGGCGTCCGACGTTGGCCAGCAAATCGCCTGCCGCCAGATAGGCGCCGGGTCGCAGCACCAGCCCGTAAACCTCGCCCGCCAGCGGCGCGCGCAGAATGGCCGCGGCCGCGCGCGCTCGAACGGCGTTGGCTTCGGCCTGCGCATCCGCCAGACGCGCGCGGGCGGCATCGACATCGGTGGCGCCCACCAGCGCCTTGTGCCGCTTTTCCAAGCCCTCAATCTGGATTTGCGACTGGCGAATTTTGTCCGCTGCCTCCTGCACCTCATGGGCGGTAGCAGCTTCCTGCTTCTGCAAGCGCTGCAGCGCTTCGTAATCCTTCTGTTCCTTCTCCAGTTCGAAGCGCGTGCGCGCCAGGCTATTGTCGATTTCGACGAGTTCGGCCGGCTTGCCGCCCTGCTCGAGCGACGCCAACTGGGCGCGCGCTTCATCCACACGAGCCTGGGCCGCCTCCAGATCCGCGACGCGGGTGGGGTCGCTGAGCTCCGCCAGGACGGCGCCTTGCGCCACCGCTTCTCCCTCGTGCACGGTCAACGTGCTGAGCAGGCCGGCGGCCCCGGCGCGCACCGGACGCCATTCGTACGGCTCCACTTTGCCGTTGGTGGGCAGCGTACTGATGAGGGTCTTTCGCTGTACGCGTGCGAAGCCGACGACCGGCGGCCGGCTCCTGCGCATCACTCCCCACACGATGGCGGCAGCGGCCACCGCCAGCAGCAGGACGACGAGCTTCTTCAATCTTGTCTCCCCACCTATCTTAACCACCTGGAGGGGTTTCGTTGCAGTATCTTGGCTTCATTGCCACGCGCCCCGCAACGCTCCCCGCACCCGCTGCGGGATATGATTGGGGCATGACGCGACGCGATCTCGGCAAACTCGCCCTGGTGGGCGCGGTGACCGTGGAACAGGGTTCCGCGGAGGACAATCCTTCCCACTACACCGGCGCTCTGGACGGCTTCGAAAAGAAGGTGGACCTGGCCGGTTTCGATCCCGTGGCCTACACCAAGGTGCTGCATGACGCTGCTCCGCTCCAGATGACCTTCCGCGCTACCACCCGGGTCGATGCCGAGGCCTGGCAGCGCGGCCTGCGCCCCAAAATCGCCGAACTGGTGGGTGGTTTCCCCAGCGAGCGCACGCCCCTCCACGCCGAGACCCTCGAGGTCAGGGAGTATTCCGGCTACCGGCGCGAGAAGTTCGTTTTTGAGGGCCGCCCCGGCGAATGGGTGCTCGGCTACCTGCTGACTCCCAAAACCGGCGGACCGTTCGCCGCGGTGATCGCGATTCCCGGCCATGGCCGCGGTGTCGATGACCTTGTCGGCATCGACGACCACGGCCGCGATCGCACCGTGAAAGGCCCCTACCAGTACGATTACGCCATCCAGGTGGTGGAGCACGGGATGGCTGCGGTGGCCCTCGAGCCGATGGCATTCGGCTGCCGCCGCGACGCCATCACCCGGGCGAAGGGCCTGACCGTCACCGCCTGCCAGCCCGCCGCCGGCTCGGCGCTGCTGCTCGGCCAGACCATGCTCGGCTGGCGTGTCTACGACGTCATGCGCGCCATCGACTGGATTGCCACCCGGAGCGAGCTGGACGTTTCCCGCGTCGGCTGCATGGGATGCTCCGGCGGCGGCACCTGCACGCTCTTCAGCGCCGCCCTCGACACCAGGATTCGCGCCGCGCTGGTCAGCTCATACCTCAACACATTCCGCGACAGCATTATGAGCGTGGAGCACTGCATCGACAACTACGTGCCGGGCATTCTCAATTGGGCGGAAATGTATGACGTGGCCGGGCTGGTGGCGCCGCGGGCCCTGTTTGCCGAGGGCGGGCTGCGCGACACCATCTTCCCCATCGCCGCCACGCGCGCCAGCTTCGAACGCGTGAAAAAGGTTTACGAAGTCTTCGACGCGGCGGACCACACCGGCCTGGAAGTCTTCGATGGCCCGCACGGTTTCTCCGGCAAACTCGGCTTGCCCTTCCTGGCGAAGAATCTCGGCGCGGCGTAGCGGGCTACGGCCAAGCTAAAGCATGCCCAACCCTATGCCACGCCGTCTTTGATGGGGATTACCTTGGCAAGCGGGGCGCGCTCGGCGTACTGGAGAATGCCGGCCAGTTCCGTTTCCTGGATCGGCTTGGGGAGCACGAAACAGTTCTCGCCCTCGAAGTCGGCCGCCAACTCGGCATCGAAACGGTCCGACAGCAGAACGAAGGCGCCCACGCGGGACCGCATGCGCTCGGACAGTTCCACCCAGTTCAGGCCGGGGGCGTGGACAGAGCAGAAGGCGGCGTCGAAGCGGGCGCGGAAGGCCAGCTCGAGCGCCGTATCGGCATTGCCCACCGGAATGCCGCGCGAGCCGCTCCGCTCCAGCATGGCGACCAACTGCCGTTGGACGGCCTCGTCGGGCTCGATCACCAGCGCGGTCAGGCGCTGCGGGGACTCCACGGGGCCGGCAGCCTCGGCAGCGGCCGTGGATCGTTCCCGCACCGCGAGCGGCAGGTCCACCTCGAAGTGCGGTTCGGCGTTATTTTTTTCAATCAAGCGAATCTCTCCGCCGTGGCCGGCCACCACGCTGCGCGTGACTCCGAGCACGGTGGCAGTTTCTTCCGCGTTGGACCACTCGCGCGGTGCCGAAAACGAAATCTCCACCAGCAGGCGCTTGGCGAGAACGCTGGTGCGGATGGTCAGGGTTTTTTGCTGCGCATCGGCCAGCGCCTGTTCAGCGTGCACCAGAAGGTTCAGAAAAACCTGCTCCAGCTGTCCGTGCGACCCCAGCACCTTCATCGGCTCGCGGGAAACCAGGTCGTTGACCCGGATGCCGGAAGCTTTCCAATCGCCGCCGCGAAAATCGATGAGGTGCAGCAGCAGGTCGCCGACCGAAACCGGGCGGGCTTCCACCTGCTCGGCGGAGGCGAATGTGACCAGCCGCGCCACCACCGAAGCGGCCTTTTGAGCTTCGCTCGAGATGGCCGCCACTTCGCGCTCTCCCGGCGCCTGCCGGACGCGCTCCTGGGCCTGCTCCGCCAGTTCCTGGATGGATGCCAGCGGGGCTTCCAGCTCGTTCACGATGCTCGAGATCAGTCTCCCGACCGCGGCCAGTTTTTCGGAGCGGGAAAGCTGTTCCTGCACGGAGCGCTGATCGAGCAGCCGCAGCGCCACTCCAATCTGGTTGCCGAGGTGCTGCCCCAGCGATTTCTCGGCGGCGGAGAAATCGCGCGCGCGATCGTCCTGGTCCATCTCCAGCACACCGACCACCTCGCCCTGCGCGATCATGGGCACGAACAGCAGGGACTTGGGATTCGAGCTTGCTTCGCTGCCGGCCACCGGGAAAGGACTGCGGCTGACGTCCGGTATCACCAGCAGGCTGCGATAGTGGAAGCAGGCAACGGCTCCCGCATGCGGGCCGTCCGGCGGAGCCGAGAGCGAAATGGATGCGGGCTCGCCGGGTCCCGCACCCACCGCGTCCAGTTGCTTGGCGCTCCGGTTGTACAGGTACAGCCGCACCCGGGTCACGCCCAAAACCACCGGCAGTGCCTCGTCGAGGCGCTCCAGAATCTGCTCGGTCGATAACGCTCCGAAAATCTCCTCGCCCAGTTGATACGTCTTGCGCAGCAGTTCCCGCTGGCGTCGCAGCCGCCGCTCGCGCGCGCCCATCAGCAGTGCCGCACCGGCGATCAGAAGCATGGTTCCCAACACCACCAGCGGCGATAACCACCACTTGAACGCGGCCGCCGTGACGACCGGCGGCGCAGTAGCCAGCAATTCGTAACCGCGGTCGTAGGGAGGCCTGCCGGGACTGTATTGAAATGCTACGCCAACGGCTTCGATTTCATCCCCCGGCGACATCGCCGGCATCGAGGGGCTGAGCCGCTCGTCGGAGATAGGGAAGAAGACGCGGTAAGGGTTCTGGTCCGGCCCGATCAGCAGATACGGGCCGCCGGCCGTGGAGCCGCTTTCGATCAGGCGCCCCTTCACGCGCGCGAGTTTGCCTAGCGCCGGGAACTGGCGGAGATCGTCCAGCGGCATCGGCGACGCCCGGTATATCGGCGCCCGGTCCACCTTCGCGACGTGCTCGGCCGCCACCATCACCATCCCTGACATCGTGATGACGTTCCCGCTGGCTTCCACAACGTCCCCGGGCAGGTAGTCATTCAGCAGGGTCGAGGGCACTGGTACGTGCAGAGCCGCACCTGAAGCGCCCTGCTGAATGGTCAGAACCGTGTACTCGGGAAAATGGAAAGGCGGCGCGTTGACCGTACCGCGGATTGTTACCGCCTGCCCGGCGTGCACCGCTCCGTAGTCCTTCGGGCTGCGGGCGTTCACCTCTCTGAGGGTAAGCGGAGTCTGGGCTAAGCCGTTCCGGCACACCGCCAGAGCGACCAGGGACACTACTAAACCATTCATGACACGCATTTTTGGCTAGCGAGCCAGGAGCGCAAGCTTCCGCTCAGAAAATTATCCGCACAAACACTAACACCCAACAAGTTATCTTCTGTAGTTAACAGTCCTACTACCCTCATCCCTGCCGCGAGGGCTGCCTGGACCCCCGATTTCGAGTCCTCAAACACGATGCAATTTGCCGCCAATGCCCCCAGCCGGCGGGCGGCCAAGAGGTAGATCTCAGGATCGGGCTTGGGCTTCTGTACCTGATGGCCATCCACAACCTCCTGAAAATAGGAGCATATGCCGCCCTGATCGAGCACCATGGAGACGTTTTCGGGTTCCGCGTTGGTGGCCACGGCCATGGGTGCGCGGCTGTATTCCTGCAGGAAAGTCTTGAGGCCGGGAACCAGCATCTGCTCCACGCGGCCCGCAATCATGGCGCGATACAGCCGCTCCTTGGCCGCGCCGCGCCGGGTCACTTCGTCGCTCGCCAGGCTGGCGCCGAAGAAGTCGCGCACGATTTCGTCGTTGCGCTTCCCGTACATTCGCTGCTGCATCGCCTCGGTGGTTTCCAGCCCGTAGCTGCGATTGAAAGCCGTCCAGCTTGCGCGGTGGGCGGGATTGGAATCGATCACCACGCCATCCATGTCGAAGATCAGCGCCAGGCACGGGTCGAGGCGGGTACGCGGACTTGCAGCGGTCACCGGGCAGCGTCCTCCGGCTCGACCGTAATGCTGGCCTCGAGCCAGGCCAGGTATGGGGCCGAGCCGGCCACCACCGGCAGGGCAAGCACCTCAGGCACTTCGTAGGAGTGCGCCCGTTCCAGCGCCGCAGTGAGAGCCGCGAATTGCCGCCGCGCCGATTTGATCACCAGCAGATATTCGGCCGCCGACTCCACCGCCCCCTGCCAGCGATAGTAGCTGCGCACGTTGGGGATGATGCTGGCGCACGCCGCCAGGCCCTGTTCCACGATCAGCCGCGCGAGGCGCTCTGCTTCCTCTTGCGAAGCGCAGGTGCTGAATACCACGATCTTGTCGGTCATGAAAAAAGTACGATGAAGAGCTTCGGCGCGATGTTACCATTATCTTCCAGGCACCTGTGCGATGAAAGCGCCGTTCGCCCGATTTGCTTACATTGTGGTCTTCGTGCTGGCCGCCGCTTACGTCGTGGCGACCCTGAGCGGGCCCAGAGGGATCCCGTCCGTGCTGGCGCGGCAGCAGCAGATCCAGCGTCTGGAAGAACGCAACGCCCAGCTGGCGCGCGAGATCGAGCGCAAGCGCGAGCACATCCGCCGCCTCCAGAACGACCCGTCGGAGCAGGAACTCGAGATCCGCGACCGCTACAAGCTCGTCCACCCCAACGATACCGTCTTCATCACCGGGCAGCCGGACAAGAAGTGAGCGGGAACCGCCAGGCGGCGCGGGCGCGCGACAAATTCTGACGGCCGATGGGCAAACGAATCATGATCGCCGTGGTGGGCGCCGGGCTGGGATCACTGGCCGGCCTGCTGGTTTCCTTCCTGGGCGCGGGAAACGGGGCGCTCATCGCCGGCGCGATCGTCGGCGCTGTCCTTCCGCTGGTCGTGCTGGGCGCTCCCGGGCGCTGATTTTCCTTCCCTCACGGCCGCAAAAGATGTAATGTAAATCCTCGGTTACCAAAAAAATGTTCTGCTCAAATTGTGGCACGTCCATGGCGGACGGAACGGCCTACTGCCCCACTTGCGGGGCGGCGCAGCCGCGCGCCGGTACGCCTCCTGCGCAGAGTTGGCCGGCCGCCGCTCCGGCTTCGTATCCGGCCGCGTTCGCCGCCGGTTACGCCACCTGGGGTAATCGTGTGGTCGGTTTCCTGATCGACAGCATCCTGGTGGGAGCCGGCATGGCAATCCTGTACTTTGTCGCCGCGGCCGTGCTGGCCAGCGTTGCGGGGCTGGCCGGCCATGGCGCTTTTCGCGGCATGTGCTGCATGTTTCTGCTGCTGTTTCCAATTGCCACGCTGCTGGTCGGACTGTATAACGGGGTTTATCTGATCGCCCTGCGCGGCTACTCGATCGGGCAGGGCGTGGTGCATGTCAAGGTGGTGGACGCCTCCGGCAATCTGCTGACCCAGGGAACGGCATTCCTACGCCTAGTGGTGCGCGCGGGGATGGGGATTGTGCCCATGCTGCCGGCGCTCGATCTGCTATGGCCGCTCTGGGACGACCGCGGCCAGACGCTCCACGATAAGGCCGTCAACTGTTACGTGGTCAACAATCCGCAGGGCATGTGATGGGTCCGTCTGGTGCGCGGTCTCCCTGGGCGGCAGTGGCAGCGGGTGCGGCCATTCTGGCCGATGCCGCGCTGGCGCGCGTCCTGCTCACCGCGGACATGGACCGGGTTTACTTTTTGGGCCGGCCTATCCTCGCCGTCTGCGCTTTCCGGCGCGCCACCGGACTGCCGTGCCCCACCTGCGGGCTGAGCCGCAGCACGGTGCTGGCGCTGCACGGAAATTTGGGCGCCGCTTGGCAAGTGATGCCGGCCGGACCGGTTCTGGTTCTGGGCGCGCTGGCGGTAGCGGTGGCTTTGCTGATCTATGCCGGTGCCGCGCTGGCCGTGAGGCCGGCGTCGCGGCAGAAGGCGCGGCACTGGATCACGCGAGCCACTGTCGCTTATGGCGCTGCCGCTGTGGTAATTTGGCTGGGCGGGTGGGCCGTGCATTTTCTCGACGCCTGGCATGGCGGGTTGGGAAGGTAAGCTTTCTTGATTGGGCCGGTACGCGAGTCTGGAAAGGCGAGTTCGTAAGGAGGAGTTTCGATGCCGTTTTGCGCAAGCTGTGGTTCGCAAGTCGACGGGAAGTTTTGTCCCAAGTGTGGCGCGCCGATTGGCGCCGCAGCTCCCCCGCCGGGAGCGGCAGCTCCGCCACCGGGAGCAGGTGCTCCGCCGGTGGTCGGCGCCACGCCCATGGCGGATAACGTGGCCAGCACTCTCTGCTATGTGCTCGGTTTCATCACGGGAATCCTCTTCCTGGTGCTGGCGCCGTACAACCAGAACAAAGCGATTCGGTTCCACGCTTTCCAGTCGATCTTTCTGAGCGTGGGCTTCATCGTGGTGAGGATTGTGCTCAGCATTCTCTTCGGCATCTTGTTCCAAGGCTCCGGCTTTTGGTTCATCTATGCAATGTTCTGGCCGCTGTTCGGACTGCTCTGCTTCGTTGTCTGGCTGTATATGCTCTTCCAGACGTATCAGGGCAAAACCATCGTCCTGCCGGTGATCGGCCCCATCGCCCAGCAGCAGGCCTAGGCGGCCGCTGCTCTCCTGCCGCCTCATAGGGGCCGGGCATGCCCGGCCCGCGCTGCGTATGCGCAGCGCGGCCCGCGGCGTCTGCGCCCTTCCCCCGCCGCATCGCGGTAGACTTTGAAGTGCCCCGATGCCTGCGCGTTCAGACCCCCTCCGCATCGCTCTGCAGGTCCTGCTCTATGTTGCGCTGTACTACCTGGCGGTGCTCTCGCTGGCGACCATGTTCCAGTGGCTGGGCCTGTACCTGGTGGGTGTGACGGCTGCCATGTTGCTGGCGGCGATGCTGGCCAACTGGATTTCTCTCCGCATCCACCAAGGTCACCCGCTCCAGGATGCCGGGCTATGGTGGCGCCGCGCCTCCGCGGACAATCTGGCACTTGGGCTGGCCGGCGGCGTTGCGGCCGCCTGCCTGGTGCTGGTTCCCCCGCTCCTGGTGGGGGCCGCGCGGCTGCAGGCGACGCCGGCGGATTCGGCTTCCTGGGACAGCATCGCGCTGCTCGCCATCGTGCTCGCCATGGGCGCAACCGGCGAAGAGCTGTTCTTTCGTGGCTACGGGTTTCAGGTGCTGCTGGATGCGGCCGGACCTTTTGCCACCGTTCTGCCCGTGGGCGTTGTGTTCGCCCTGCTCCATGGCGGCAATCCGCACGCCACCTGGTTCGGCATCGCCAACACCGCCGGGTTTGGCATCCTGTTCGGCTATGCGTATTGGCGCAGCCGCGACCTGTGGCTGCCCATCGGCCTGCACTTCGGATGGAATCTCACGCTGCCGCTGTTCGGCGCCAATCTCAGTGGGCTTACAATGAAGGTGACCGGCCACGCCATGGTGTGGACCGCCGGCAGGCTGTGGAGCGGCGGGGAGTACGGCCCGGAAGCCAGCGTGCTTACCTCCGCTGTCCTGGTCGCGCTGTCGGTTTATCTCTGGAAAGCGCCTGTGCGCCGGCAAAACTCGCCGCTGGTGAGTGCGCCGGATGAAAGTACGCTATGCGAACCATCGCGGCCCTTGGCATCCTGACGCTGGCGCCGGCGCTCGGCGCTGCCGACAAGCTCACCTGGCAGGACCGCGTCGAAATCGATCGTGGGCTTGTCTTCGAATACGCCACCGTCAAAGTGCTCCTGCCGCACTCCCGCAAGCCGCTGGAATTCAACGCCGACGGCACCTGGGACAAAGCGGCGTGGGCGGCCGTCGCCACTCGCACCGGCCCGGCCGCGCGCGAGGGCGACCAGGTGCAGATTACCAAGGTGACGATTGAGGCAGACCGCCTGGTGCTCGACATCAACGGCGGCTTCGAGGGCGGCCGCCACTGGTACAGCAACGCGCAGATCGGCGGCGGGGCCACCAACAACCCCAATATGACTCCCATCGCCCGGGGCGATTCCAATGCCAAGAGCGGCACGTACCTGGTGGTGCTGTTTCACAAGCCGCTGGAGCCGATGAAGGCATCCGAGGTGAAGAAGATGCTCACACCGGTACTGGATTTCGAGAAACACAGCGCCGCGGAGATTTATTCGGAGACCCTGACGCCGGTGGTGCAGGCGGCTATCAAGGAGAAGCGCGTGCTGGAAGGGATGACGCGCGACCAGGTGCTGATGGCGATGGGCCGCCCGGCGCACAAGTCCCGCGAGACCACCGACGGCGTGGAACTGGAGGACTGGGTATATGGCCTCCCGCCCGGGAGGATCACGTTTGTCACCTTCAATGGCGACAAAGTGGTGAAGGTTAAGGAAGAGTACGCCGGTCTCGGCACCATTGCCCGCGATCCGAAGCAATAGGTGGCGCATCACCCGCCAAGAGCTGCCTGGCGAACTATAGCCACAGATGAACACGCCCGGAAAGGCGGAGCCTCATTTGCGTTTTTCTGCGGCTGGTAACGAGCCCTTCCCGCCGCTCGATGCGGCCCTTTCGGAGCCGCGACCGTCAGGGAGTGGTTCGCCACGGGCCCGCAACGTTACACGCTCCGTGGGCTAGGGTACTTGGCCCGCCGGACCGGTGGGTTTTCCCACGGTCTCTCAGGTCCCTTCGCTCTCATCTTGTGCCGCGCCGGCGCGATGAGAAGGGAAAGAGAGCGAAATGAGATCCAAGCACATTCTTTTCCAGTCTGCCCTGTTGCCGGCCTTGCTCGCCGCAGCGGCCGCGGCGCAGCCGTTGACTCGTTTGGGGCGGCTGGAACGCCAGGCGCGGGCCGAAGCTCGGACGCTGCCAGCGTTGCCGGCGAGCTTCCAGCTGGGAGTCCCCTCGCCGGCCCCGTATCGCCTTGGCGCCGTCCTCCAGGCAGAGCTGGATGCGGTAGTGCTCCAGCCTCAGTTGCCGCTGATGGGAATCGAACGGTCATTGGAGGCCGCACCCCAGGCCCGCGGCGGGTGGCTGGCGCTGAACAACGGCAGGTCGGTGTGGAGGATGGCGATTCAATCCGAGGGTGCCTCTGGCGTACGGGTTCATTTTCACGATTTCAACGTCGCCAGCGGCGCCGTCTGGGTTTATAGCGAGGATCGCAGGCAGGTTTTTGGACCTTACGCGGGATCCGGAATCGACCCAACCGGAGACTTCTGGAGCCACACTGTCTTTGCCGATACGGTAGTGGTCGAATATCTGGCGGAGCAGAGGGTAGAAACGGTCCCGTTTTCCATCACACGGATCGCGCACCTGATGGCTTCGGAGCAGACGATGTCGGCGGGGGCGTGCGAACTGGACGTCACCTGTTACTCGCCCTGGGGTTCGATCGCGAGCGGAGTAGGGATGTACATTTTCGAGACGGGGGGCGCCGCCTATGCCTGCTCCGGGGCCCTGATGAACAACACCAACAAGGATTTCAAGCCGTACTTTCTCACCGCCAATCACTGCATTTCCAGCGCCGCCATGGCACAGACGGTTGAGGTCTTCTGGAAGTTCCAGACGGGCGCTTGCAACGGAGCGCCGCCCAATCTCTCGAACCTGCCGACCACGCTGGGCGCGACCTACCTGGCCAGCGCGCCCATCCCTAGCGGCGACTTCAGCCTGATTCTGCTGGCGCAGCTGCCCAACGCCGGACTGACGTTTTATGGCTGGAACAGCCAGCGCGACGGCGCTGCCGATGGGCGGCTCCGTGGTAGGCATACACCACCCCCAGGCCGACTACACGCGCATCATGTTCGGGTCGCGCAACTCGGATGCGACCGTGCAGGTGGGCACGGACACCGCGCCAGCGGCGATGTTTTACCAGATCCAGGCAACCTCAGGCCGCATCGAGCCGGGGTCGTCCGGTTCTCCCCTGTTCACGCCGGACGAGCTGATCGTCGGGACCCTGACCTATGGGCCGGCGGGCAACGCGTGCTCGATCAGCCCGTTTACGGCGGGCTACGCCCGGTTTTCCGCCGCGTACCCGAGTTTGAGCCAGTACCTTTCTCCCGCCCCCGCCGTGACCCTGACGCCGGCGCCGGCTGCGCTCAGCGCCAGTTGGACCATCGGCAGTCCGGCTCCAGCGGCGCAAAGTCTTCAATTGAGCACCACGTCGGCAGCAGCCCTTTCCCTGACCGCCAAGGCGAGCCAGTCGTGGATCGTGCTTTCGGCGGCCAGCTTGAGCGTGAGCCAGGCGAAGCCGGCCGTCTTGCTGGCGGCCCTGAACACGGCCTCCTTCACCGCTGCCGGAACATACACCGGCAGCATCGCCTTGACTGGAACGGGCGTATCCGTCTCCATCCCTGTACAAGTGAATGTCGTGGCCGTGTCAGTGACGGCGGCGCCGGTTTCCTGCAGCGCGAACTGGACCCTCGCGACGCCTGCTCCGGCGGCGCAACCAATTCAAGTGAGCACCGTGTCGGCTTCGGCACTTTCCCTGACCGCCAAGGCGAACCAGTCGTGGATCGTGCTTTCGGCGGCCAGCCTGAGCGTCAGCCAGGCCAGGCCGGCCACCTTTTCGGTGAGCTGGAACACGGCATTGTTCACCGCCGCCGGGACGTACTCCGGTAGCATTGCCTTGACCGGCACGGGCGTCTCCGTCTCCATTCCGGTGGTGGTGAATGTGACGGCTTCGGCCTCGATTGTGACGGGCGGCCAGGCGGCTCTCATCCCGCTGTTTGAAGATGGCGCCGGGGTGGCTACCAGCTTCACGCTGCTCAACCCATACCCTTCGGCGACGGCTGCCTCGCTGGCGTTCTTCTCAGCGGCGGGAGCGCCGGTACCGGTTGCCACCGGCGCGGCGGCTACAGCGTGGCAGAATGTGACGATCCCGGCTTATGGCGCCGCGACCATCACCACCACCGGAAGCTCGAGCATGCAAGAACAAGGCTTCGTGATCATACAGACGGGGGATGCGGCCAAGCGCGTAGCAGCCGAGGCCCAGGTTGGGCAGGACCTGGTCTCGCCGTCCATCGCGCTGACGCCACCGTTCGTGGTGCCGTTCGACGCCACTTCCTCGGCGACAACCACGCTGTATCTCTACAATCCTGCGGCGACCGGATCGGTGACGCTGGGCCTCACCATCTATGGCAGCTCGGGAAATATGCTCGGCACAGGCCAACTCGTGATTCCGCCGCAGCAGCAGGGCACCGTTACCATGTCCAGGACGGTCTCGGTTTTTGCCGGTCAGAAGGGAATGCTTCTTGTCACCGGCCCGGCACCGGTTTGGAGCACGGGTGTCCGGGTAGGAAGTGACGGCCGCATCGACATGGTTCCGCCGGGGGTGAATCACTAGCCGTTGCCGCGCCTGCGCGAGGCTCTGGCATACTGAAGGTCGGTTTCCATGAGCCCGCCGCCATCCTCCACTTTCCGCGCTGCCGGCTGGCTGGCATTCGGATCGGCGGCGGCCATCGTTTTCTCGATTGCGGCTTCGCAAATTCTGCTCGGCGCGGCACTGGCGGCTTTACTGATCTCGCGCGCGCCCCTGCGGCTGCCGGCCATCAAATGGGCGCTGGCGCTGTTCCTGTTGGGAACACTGCTGGCGTGGGTGCTCTCAGGCAATCTCGCGGCCGGCATGCCGCAGATCAAGAAGATTTACGTGTTTGCCGAATTGCTGGTGGTCTTCTCGTGCCTGCGTGATGCGGGCTGGATTCGCCGCCTCTTTCTGGTGTGGGCGGGCTTCGCGGCTCTGACGGCAGCCTGGGGATGCGTCCAGTTTGCCGGCAAAATCAGGGAGGCTCATGCCCTGGGTCTCGGCCTTTCGCACGGCTTCTACGATTTCTATGTCGCGGAACGGATCAAAGGTTTCACCAGCCACTGGAATACGTTTTCCGCCGAGGAGATGTTCGCCCTCATCATGCTGGCCGCCCTGCTCATGTTCGGGCGCGCGCCGCGAAGCTGGATCTGGCTCAAGGCCGTGTGCGCCTTTCTGATCGCGCTGGCGGTGCTGCTGGCCGAAACCCGCGGCGTCTGGTTCGCCACCGCTGCCGCGGGCTTTTATCTGTTGTGGGCTTGGAAGCGGAAGCTGCTGCTTCTGGCGCCGGTGTTGATCGTGCTGGCGGTGGTGGCTTCCCCATCCGCCATCCGCGAGCGCTTCCGCTCCATCGTGCAGCCAACCAGGGTGGACTCCAACCAGTTCCGCATCGTGGTCTGGCGCACCGGCCTGCGCATGATTGCGGCTCACCCCTGGCTGGGCCTGGGCCCGGAAGAACCCCACGTACAGTTTCAGCAATGGCTGCCCGGCGACATCCGGCCGCCGCTGCCTCCCGGCTACTACGGACATCTGCACAATGTCTACCTGCAATACGCGGCGGAGCGCGGCATTCCGACCATGCTGGTGATGCTTTGGCTGCTGATCCAGATCGTGGTGAATTTCCGGCGCGGCTTGCGGGGCCTGCCGCCCGGGCGGGATGACCGGCGATTCCTCTTGCACGGGGGCATCGCTGCCGTGCTGGCGATTCTCGCCGAGGGATTCGTCGAGTACAACCTCGGCGACAGCGAGGTACTCACCATGTTCCTGGTCGTCACCGCTTGCGGTTATCTGGCCCTGGAGAAAGATATCGCCTGGGAATCTGTCAACGTGCCGTGAAAAATGACAGACCACGAAAGGCGATGGTCTATCCACCTATTTCAGAATGACTTTGGCAACGCCCGTGTTGTTGGCGCTGTCGGCGGCCCGCAGGACCACAAGGTGCTCACCGGGAGCGAGGTTGGCGAGATCCAGGACGAACCGCTCGCGCAGCGAATCGATCACGCCGTCGGCGGCATCCATCGGCACCCAGGCGGCGGCGTCGACCGAGTACTCGGCGCGGCGCAAGGCCGATGCGGCGTCCACCGCTTCCCATTCGATGTGAGCGGAGAGGCCGTTGCGCGCAGCGCTGAGGACGGTGACGGCGGGAGGCGTGTTGTCGATCATCACCGGCGTGCTGACCAGTTGCGCCTCGCGCGCGCTGGCGGGCGGGTTGACCTCCCGGTCTGAGGCCACCACGCGGAAGTAATACTGGCCGTCAGCCAGCACGTCGGCGTCGAAGGTCAGTGAACTGTCATGCAAGTCGGCCTTCAGCAGCTTCCACTGCGTTTCGTCCGCGCCCCTGAAATAGACGCTAAATACCAGCCGGTCGCCATCCGGATCGTCGGCCTGCCAGACCACGGTGATTTGCTGCTGCGCCGCGCGCGGCAGAGTCTGGGTGGTGGTTCCGGCGGCGTTCGTATCGGCCGAGTCCGTCACCGTGACGCTGTACGCTGAGTTGCTGGAGACGGCCGCCGGCCGGGCGCCTTGGGCGATGGCGGCCTGCTGCGTCAGCACGTTGATGCTGCGGATCACGGGCGGCGAATTCTGCGGCAGGTACGCGAGGGTTACGCTGTTGACCACCGGGGTCAGGCCGCCGACGCCGGACATTTCGGCTTTCCATTGCACGTAGCGGGCGTTGGGGCTGGTGATGCGTGAGCCGGCCGGGTCGCGCAACGGTTCAGACCAGTCGCTCCAGGTCCGGTCGGGTTTGGTGGCATTGCCGGAGCGGGTACGGAACACGAGAGCGCAGCCGGCCGGTTGATCGGCGCGCCAGCTCAAGCTTCCCCAGCGGGAGGCGGTGCCGGCGTCATGCACGGGCGCTTCGTACTCGCCCGATGCGCCGGGCGTGTCGCCCAGGCGGAGAATGCGGCCCATGTTCGCGGTGGCCGCGAGGACTGAATGGTCCGAAGGTAGGAGGCGGGTGGTCTGGCTCTCGTTAGTCTGGGTCACCAGGGTGACGCGGCGGTCGGGCGCCAGGCCGTAAATGCGGCCCTCCACGTCGGTGGAAAACAGAATCTGCTTTTCGAGCGCGAGCACGTCATAGACGTTCTCTTCCTTCGACGACCAGAGTGTTTCGACGGTATTGTCCGGGTTGATGCGATAAACCGCGGATTTTTCCACGTTGCTCAGGTCCACCGCCGGTGTGAATTGCGTGCTCACCTGGGGTGCGGCTGCCGGCGCTTGCGGCTGCGCGGGCGCGCTTGCGGTGGGCGGCTTGATCTCTCCGCCCGGCCCGGCGGCCTGCGCCTCCACGGTGATGCTGGTGGTCACGGCGGTTCCCGGCTGGCCGGCGCCAGTGCTCTGGACGGCCTGCGCAGCGGCTTGCGACAGTTTTGCCACTGACCCTCCCAGCGCTGCGACGTAGATGGAGCCATCCGGCATGGGAACGATGGCGCGAATCTCCGGGAGGCTGGCGTTATACAGCACGAAGGCTTTGTCTTTGGCGGAAATGCGGTACAGGATTCCGTTAGGCTCCGTGCCGGCCAGCAGGCGGCCCTGTCCGTCCATCGCCATTCCAGTCACGTGCGATTGACCGGTATCGTAGTACAACTCGCCTTTGCCCGCCGCGTCTACACGGAAAACCTTGCCCTGGTCGCCGGTGCCGACATAGAGCGTATCGTCCGGCGCCATGGTCAGCGACCAGATGTAGCGCGCGTGCGGCGCGAAGTATTCCTCCGCCTGTCCGTTGCGGATGCGGTAGACTTTCCCGTCCGGCGAGGAGCCGGCGTAGACGGCGCCGTCATGGCCGACGGCAATCGCAAACACCTCAGGCTGATCGGCGGTCCACAGCAGGCTCGATGTGCCGTCGCGGCCGATGCGGTAAACGCGGCCGCGGTTGCCGGTGGCGGCGTAGAGGGTGCCATCATGCGCTTCCGCTACCGCCCAGATGACCGGCTGGTCGGAGCTGAAGACCGTTTCCACCTTGGGCGCCAGCGACAGGCGGCCTTCGCGGCTCAGGGAGATGCCCTGGAACCGGCCGCGAATGAAATCGCTCCAGGAGCCCAGTTCCCAGGCCGTGGTGCTGCTGGCTGCGGCGATCCAAGGGAGCAGCAGAGCGATGCCGAAGAGGAGCATGGTCCGCGAGGAGATGCTACACAACTGCCTGGCAGGCGAAAGCGCCTGCCCCACTCGGGGTCGGCTTCCGGCGATCATGGTTTCACTTCCACCTGAATGGTTTTGACGCCTGAGATCACCATATCGCCACCGTCGATCTCCATCGACGCGATTTTGGAGTTGCGTACCTGGGTGATGCCGGCGACGTTATTCTGGGCGCCCTCCAAAACCAGGGCGATCGAAGCGGGCGGAGCGGGCAAATCCGCGCCCTCCAGTTGAAATGCAGCGTCGGCGCGCCAGACCCGCACGTAAGCCTTGTTGTTGGCGTGCAGGTTATTGGCGGTGGCGATCACCTGGCCCGGGCTGTGCGGGCTGGCGGTGATGGCCTGCCGGAAGTCGTTCAGATTGGCGATGGCCGCGTCCGACACCGTGAAGTACAGCGGGCCGGATTGCGCTCCGGCCGGCACCTGGTAATCGACGGTGCGCGTCACCTCGGCGCCGTTCTCGCCGGTGAGCAGCACGCGCAGCCGCACCGGATCGCCCGGCCGCACCTCGCGGCGCGACGCCGACAGCGAATCGATGCTCCATTGTTTCTTCTGCTCGAACGCCTCGACGGCCAGCGACACGCTCTTGAGCTTCATCGCGTCAAAACCGCTCTGCATCA
>CAZZHN010000076.1:0-19364 GCA_964654065.1 uncultured Solibacteraceae bacterium | reverse complement strand
CTCAAGATCAGCGCCTGGCGCGACATCGAGCACCAGATGCCGATGCAGGAATAGCCCTCCTCTCCATTCCCTGCAACACCCGCGAGAAGAATGTCCAGTTGCGTGCGGCCCGCCGGCGGCGGCTATGCCGTCACGCCATTTTCGGCCGGTTGGCGAACCTGAAACGATTCGATCACCAGCAGCACCAGGAAGGTGAGCGTCGCAATGGATCCGACTGCAGCCCAGGGTGGGCCCAGGAGCGTAAAGGAATAGACCAGCGGCGCTGCCATCAGGATGGCCGCCACCCGGGTCACACGCCAAGCGGAGTAAAAGTACACCAGCCAGATCGGGAGCAGCAATCGAGCAGCGTCATAGCCGTAGGCATGCGGTACCAGGGCAAGACTGGCCGCCGTGGTGACGATGTAGAGGCGATGCAGCCCGGGCTGCCGAAGCCCGATTACGAACAGGGCGAAGATCGCGATCGCAAAGATAACTTCAACCGCAACGGATTCGATGCCCAGGTTCGTCAGCAATCCGGGAAAACTGAGCATGAAACCCGGGCTGGGAGAAACCGGGCTGGGCTTGAGCAGCACGGCGATATAGGCGCGGGTGCCGGACACTCCCACCATGGCGAAGGAAGCAACCGCCAGCAGGGACGAGGTAACCGCGAAGCCGGCCAGCATTTTCCAGCGGCGCTGCAGAAGCAAAGCGACCGGCCAAAGCAAGACCAGGTGGAACTTCAGCACCATGAAGCCGATCGCGCAGCCGGCAGCGAAAGGGCGCTCCCGGCCGGCCAGCGAGTACGACCAGATCAACAGGGCGAGGTAGAGGACGCAATCCTGCGCATGGGCGAGGCCGAGCGTGGCCGGCATGAACATGGAGGCGAGCAGCACGGCGAACGGGCCGAACTTGCGGTATCCCCAGACCCAGCAGAGGAGCAACAACACGATCCAGAGCGCGGTATAGCAGGCAAAGGCGGGATCGGGCGGGAGCAGGGCGAAGGGAACATACAGCAGGGCGGCGACCGCCGGACGGTCATAGGGAAGCCCGTGGTGGGGGCCGGCGTTCAGCGAGGACCCGTAGAGGCTGCCGGTTTTTCCTTCCAGGATCAGCCGCGCCGCGCCATCGCTGTACTGGAAATCGTGGATGCGGCCCTGTGGCAGCGAGAGCGCACCGATATAGATCCAGAGGATGGAGAAGACAGCCGTCAAAACCCAGATCATGATCTGCTCTTCCCTGCGCATTGGCTGCTTCGTCATCGATTTGCCTGCCTGATATTGTCGCTCATCGGCGTGCAGATCCATACAGTTCGGCGGGCTACAATGGGCTGGTGGTTGACGCCTCCTCTGCGCCGCATGGTCTTTCGCCCGATGGGTCCAAGCGCCTGCGGATCTCGGTGGTGATGCCCGTGCGAGACGATTGGGTGGCTGCCGCCGCGTTGATCCGGCAGATCGACCAGGTCGCGCAAGCAAGCGACTCCCAGGCACGGCTGCATATCGTGCTGGTGGACGATTGCTCGCTGGAAGCGTGCCCCGCCGCCGAATTTCAATTCCCGTTTCGCGCCGTGGAGCAGATTCAAGTGGTGCGGCTGCGGCGCAACCTGGGCCACCAGCGGGCGATCGCGATCGGCCTGGCGCACGTCCAACAAACCGGCAGCGGCGATGCTGTGATCGTAATGGACGCCGATGGAGAAGACACCGCGGAAGGAATGCTGCAGCTGATCGATGCATACCAGCAGCGCGGCGGCGCGGAGGCGGTTTTTGCGGAGAGAAGCCGGCGCGTGGAGTCCCTCCTGTTCCGGCTGTTCTACCGGCTCTACAAAGTGCTGCACCGCGCGCTGACCGGGCTGGGCGTGAAGGTGGGCAACTTCAGCATCCTGCCGTGGCCTTATCTGGACACGCTGGTGGTGCTGGCCGAGACGTGGAATCATTACGCGGCCGCCGTCTTTCGTTCGAGGCTGCCTTTCACCACCACGCCCATACCGCGCGGCCATCGCATCGCCGGAGAGTCGAAGATGAGCTTCGTGCCGCTGGTTTCGCACGGGCTGAGCGCGATCTCCGTGTATGCGGACGTGGTGGGCGTGCGTCTGCTGATTGCCTCGCTGACCGGCTTCCTGCTGGCCGGCATAGGAATCGCCGTGGTTGCCGCCATCCGTCTCTTCACCGACCTGGCGATACCGGGCTGGGCAACGTACGCTGCCGGCACGCTGGCCATCATTCTGATCCAGTGCCTGACCATCGCGGCGAGTTTTACGTTTTTCATGCTGGCCAGCCGGACCAACATGGGCTTCCTCCCGCTGCGCGACCACGCGCTGTTCATCGCGAGCACCTCCGAGATCTACCGGCAATGAGCGAGCAGGAATATTGCGGCGAAGAGCTCGAACTGTTTGCCGCGGTCCGCAACTGGAAGCGCTATTGGTCCGCGGCGATCCGTGGGTATATTTCCGGCGACGTGCTGGAAGCCGGCGCCGGCACCGGGTCGAACCTCGCGTATCTGCATTCGGGGAACGCGGGCCGGTGGGTGTGCCTGGAGCCGGACCCGCGCCTTCTGGCCCAACTCCAACAAGAGCTGGCGGCGCCGGTGCTGCGCAGCTGCGAAACGGTCTGCGGCACGGTGCGCACGATCGATAGCAGCTGGCAATTCGACACGATCATTTATATCGACGTGCTGGAGCACATCGAGGATGATCGAGGGGAACTCAAACTGGCGGCCGCGCATCTTCGGCCGAGCGGCCGCGTGATCGTTCTGTCACCCGCCCACCAGTGGCTTTTCACTCCGTTTGACGCGGCGATCGGCCATTTCCGCCGCTACAACCGGTCGATGCTGCGCGCGATCACGCCGCCGGAACTGGACGTCGAGAGAATCCTGTATCTCGATTCGGTGGGCATGCTTGCCTCGGCGGCAAACCGGCTGCTGCTGCGCCAATCGATGCCCACTGCGGGCCAGCTTCAATTCTGGGACCGGCGCCTGATTCCGCTCTCGCGCGTGTGCGATCCGCTGCTCCGCCATGCGTTGGGAAAATCGATTGTCGGCGTGTGGCGCAAGCGGAGCTAATCGAGCGTTGCCAGGATGGCGCGCATCGCGTGCTGCAGTGGCTGCGCCACAGGAGCCCTCACCCTACGCGCGCGCCGGCGCCCAGCGCGGCGGCCACCTCGCCTGCGGCGCGGATTCCGGTACGCGCGCCGCCCTCCATGTAGCCTTGGAAGTTGTACGACGTCTGTTCTCCCGCGAAATGGATATTTCCCTGCGCGACACCCTCGTATCCGGCGAACCCGGTGTACTGGCCGACCAGCCAGCAGGAATAACTGCCGAGCAGGTTCGCATCGCCGGTCGGGTAGGAGAGCGAAGCGATCCCGAGGTAATGAGAACTGATGCCAGGCCACACGATTTCGAGCTGGTTCAAAAAGGTTGCCGCGAACTGCGCTACCTGCGGATTGTCGGCCGTGGTGGAGTAGGGCGTGGAGGCGTGGTAGGCGGCGCCCTGGGCGCCGCCGGTGTAATCCACGATCAGGCCGCTGGAGCCGGGCTGGGCGCGGCTGGAATCCCATGTGCTCTGAAACGCCAGGTCGGTCTCGATGAAGCCATCGGAAACCCCCGGCCAGGCTCCGCGCTCATTCCAATACCGGTCGTCAAACTCCAGCTCCAGTTTGGAATTGGTGCCGTAGCCGAGCGTTTGGATCGCGGTCTGCTTGAGCAGGTCGAAACCGGCCTTTTGATAATCGACGCTCCGCAGCACGCTGAAGGGCAGCGCCAGGATCACCTGGTCGAAGCTGGCCTGTTGGGTACCGCCGGGTGTCGAGAAGGTCAACCCGATCGACTGGTCCGAGTTCAGGCCGATCGCGACAAGCTGCCACCCGAACTGCACGGGCGGGAGCGTCTGGGCGATTGCTTCCGGCAACTGCTGGTTCCCGCCGGCGATATGGTAGCGTTCGTTCCCGGCCGCATAATACACGAGGTTGAGCGCGCTCTGCGCAGTGGTATCCAGACCGTACTCGGTGTTGACCAGGACGTCCAGCAACTCGCCGGCGCGCGACTGGTGCCCGCCCGGCACGTACTGCTCAATCCAGTCGTAGACGCTGATGTGGTCCAGGGCGTAGCCAACGGCATTGTACTGGTCGTAAGTGGTCGTGCCGGCGGCAGCCGACTGCTGGCGGATGATGGCGAAAACGGGACTCAGGTCCTTAGCCGCCTGCGCATCGAGGTAATACGAGCCCTGAAAAAAGTCGGTATTGACAGAGCCGGCCGGGTCGGCGGCGTTTACGTTCTGCAAGGGGAGACCAAACCGGTTAGCCAGCGAGCGAATGGTCACGTGATTGGAATTGATAAACTCGCCACACCATTCGCTGGTCATGCTATTGGTCCAGGTGGTGGTGTTGGAATGCATGCGGCCGCCGATGCGGTCCGACGATTCGAAGATTACGGAAGGGATCCCCTGGTCACCCAGGGTGAGGGCTGCCGTCAAGCCGGAGATTCCGGCGCCTATGATCGCAACCCGGGCACTTGACTGGGGGGCGGAGCGCAAGGAACGCAAGAGGGACGCCGAGATGAGCGCGCCGCCCGCTTTGATGAAGGCGCGCCGGCTGAATCCCAGGGCGGGGGCGGCGACTCGAGGCCGGGGCTCCGGCGCCACTCCTGCGCGCGCATCAGCGGCCCTCATGGCGCGAAATAGTGCGTAGGCGAGAGGTGAGCGTGCCAAATCCAGACCCTCCGATATTTTGAGTATTATGACACGGCGGGAGGCTGCCGCTCCGGGGCTCGCGAGTCAGCGGCCAACGGCCGGTTTGGAGTGGGAAGTGATGCGCGCCTAACGCGAGCGAACGATGTAATAGGGCGGGCCAGCGAGATCGGGCGGGAAGCCGGGGTAGAGCCAGGCACGATCCGGCGTCGATTTCAGCTCGAAGTAGTACTGGAGCGGGTACGGAGAGCCGGTGTATACGGGCGGAATGGCGGCGGCATAGGCTGGGCCGCTGCGCTCCATGGCAGCGGACCGCCATCGCTCGGCCTGGTTGACGTGACGGAAGTGGAGGATGGCGGCGGCGGGCAGGTCAGCTCCAGGACCAGCGCCAGCCCAGGTTGGAAGCGGGCGGGAACACGATGGTGCACGGGAGCCGAAGGGCGCTGCGGCCTGCCGGTGGCTTGCGCGATGGCTGCCATCACTCTTGGATCGCCGGTGGGCTGGGCGGAGGGGAGACGCGATTCCAGCAGGGCAATATCGGCGTCGATGGCTGGAAGGCGGTCGAGCCAGTGGCCCCGAAGCCACGGCAGCTCGCCGACGGTGATGTCCGGAACATAGACTCCTTTGGCCTTTTCCGCCAATCCTGCCCAGGCTGCGCGCGCGGCGCGGTATCGATTGAGGGCCTCCTGGAGAGCGGAGCGGTCGCCGGTGCGTTCGTAAATCGCGTACAGGACGCCGGCGCGGAATTTGGCGGCGAAGAACCTGCCCAACCCTGCCTGAATGGCGACATCGATGTCGACGCGGCGGGCTTTGACCGGCTTTACGGCGGCGGCCAGATCCTCCAGCCACTGCGCCACCTCAATGGGCGAATACTTGCCGGTACGCTCGCCTTCGAGCAGTTCGCCGGCAAAGTCGTTGATACGGGAGAAGAGCTGCGGGTCGAGCGGGCTGGTGTTGCCGAAAACTCGCGGCGACGGGGTGTCGCTGTACTCGGCTTTCGCCGGCTCCACGAGCGACTGGTTGGTGTAAATCTCAGGCCAGTAGTTATTGTTCGCGGCCGAGGGCAGGTGCGCGGTAGTGACGATCGGTAGAATGCGGCTGGCGGCGGCCAGGGCAGGATCGACTTCGACCACGGCGTCCGGATTGTAGAGATTGCGGCCCCAGACGCGGTAGGTCAGCAGGTATTTTTCCCAATCCCAGCGCGGGCGCAGCGAAGCGTCGGCGTAGGCGCAGCGTCCGCCCGGCCCGGGTGTCGCCACGCCGGATCCGCGCCGCCCCTTGAAGGAAAGCGGCTCCATGATCTCGGCGCCGCTCGATCCGCAGAATTGAAAAGCTCGCGCGCAGGCAGCGGCGAAGACCGGGTCGGCCCAAAGGAGCAGGCGCTGGCTGCCGGGCCAGACGCGCCAGAGGATCTCGAAGCGGCGGTCTTCGCGCATCAGGTCGGCGTAGCCGTAGCGGGTAAAGCTGCGGGAGCCGGTGCTGAGCGCCATCAAGCCGCTGTCGTGATGGTCAGGCTCAGGCACCTCCTGAGGGCGGATGTCTGCCTGGTGGTAGGGCATCCCCATGTGTTCCGCCCAGAACTTGGGTGACACCCTGACCGGCATGCCCGTGGCGAGCGCGAGGTCGATCATGCTCTGATCAATGCCCTTGGCGTGCAGGTCGATTTCCACCTTGCGCCCGGAGAGCTTTACGCCATCAAAAACCGTGCCCCAGAACGGGTAGCTGCCTTCGGAGACCCCGCTTTCACCGTGGGTGCGAAAAGTGACGCCGGTGATGGCGGGACACGCGCGCAGCAGCGCGGCAAGCGCGTCGCGGCAGTACGGGCCGTGGTTACCGGCGTCCAGCCCCTCGATGGTGTAATTGGCGTGCGGGCTGTTCTCCCACTGATAGCCATGCATCCAGATCCCCAACTGGAACTGGAGGCCGCGGGCGGCGGTCTGCCCGCTGATGAAGCGCAGCGTTTCCAGATTGCGGTCGCGCTCGGCATCCGGCAGGTTGGCGGCGCGAACGCTGTAACCGGGCACTGCCAGGAAGAACGGGTAAGCGAAGAGGAAATAGGCGTCGGTGACAGAGCGCAGGAAGTCGTAGCCTAACCCGAAGCTCAAATTAAAGCGGTTGAACCGGTTCTCCGCAAGCATGTCCAGATAACGAGGCCACGTCTCGCGGTCGTAGAACCATGGCTTGTCTTCGACCTCGCTGGTGAAGAGACGCTGCACGCTGCGAAGGGCGAGCGCGGGACGCTCCGCGGAGGATTGCGGCAATGCGGGGGCGCCGGCCAGCGCAGTGGCGGTCAGGAGAAAACGGCGGCGGTTCACAAACGGATTGTACTGCCGTTGCCAACGCCGGCGGAGGGCAGCAAACTGGGCGCGCGCTGCGCGAAGTATCGTTGTTCCCCGCCGCCCAGTACGATATGATCATTCGCACTATGTGCGACGTGACGAGACGCCACCTTCTTTTGGGAACCGCCGCGGCAGCCAGCATCGCCGCCGGCCGGGCGCAGCAGCCAGCGAGCGGGGCCGGGGCCGATGCGTTGAACCAGGTCGCCACCGTGTCCGATGGCGCATATTTCCACCAGGGCGACATCGAACACCAGGGGCACTGCAACAACGGATGGATCGTGTTTCGAGACTACGTGCTGGTAGTGGACGCGAACTTCCCGTCGGGGGCGGAACTGATTCTACCGAAAATCAAGGCACTCACCGAGAAGCCGATTCGTTTTGCGTTCGACACGCATCATCACGGCGACCACGTTTACGGCAACCAGGTGTGGGTGGACAACGGCGCGACCCCGGTGGCGCACACGGGCGTCATCGAAGAGATGAAGCGTTACGAGACCGGATACTACGGCGGCCAGCCGGGGCGCTGGGAGAGCACGGCGAAAGAGCGGCCCGACGTGGCGGCGAGCCACCTGAAGCCGCCCTCGGTGCTGTTTCCCCACGAACTATACTTCGACGACGGTGCGCATCGCGTGGAGCTTCTGCACCTGGGCGTGGCGCACACGCACGGCGACGCGATGGCGTGGCTGCCCAAGGAGCGGGTGCTGTACACGGGCGACACCTGCGTCAACGGCCCGTACAATTTCGTCGGCGACGGCAACGTCGAGAAATGGATTGGCACGCTGGATGCGGCGAAGAAATTGGGCGCCAAGGTGGTGTGCCCAGGGCACGGACCGAAGGCCGGGCCGGCGCTGCTGGAAGACCAGCAGGCGTTCTTCGCGCAACTGCGCGAGCAAGTGGGCGCGCTGGTGAAGGCGAAGAAAAGCGCGCGGGAGATTTACCAGTCGATGGACCGGATTCGCGGCGCGCTGGTAGCGCAGGCGCGGATCGCCCGCTACGTGAGCAAGGGGTCGCTGCCGGCACAGGTGGAAAAGGTGTGCCAGGAGATGACCGGCCACGGATTCCCGACCGACGTGAAGGCGGCGCAGGCGGCGCGGACGCAGCATCGCCTGGCTCACGCGCTGGGCCATGCACGCAGCACGAGTACTGGGTAATTGCCGGGCGCAGTGCTGTGTCCGGGTGGGACGCTGAGTCAGTATCCCTGGTGCTTGGCAATGATTTCCTTCATGATCTCACTGGTGCCGCCGCCAATGGTATACAGGCGCATGTCGCGCCAGATGCGGCCGATGGGGTACTCGGTGGTATAGCCGAACCCGCCGAAAACCTGCATGCAGTCGTAAGTCACCTTCTGCGCCAGATCGCAGACGACCAGCTTCGCCATCGCGACGGCATTCTCCGGCTTTTCGTTGCGGTTGAGAAGGTCGAGCGCCCGATAGGTGAGCCAACGGGCGGCTTCGATGTTCGCTACGTGTTCGGCGAAGCGATGCTTCCAGACTTGCTTTTCAATCAGCGGAACGCCGAAGGCTTTGCGCTGGCGCGCGTAAGCGACCGCCAGCTCGACCGCCCTGTCCATGAAGGCCAGCACCAGGAGGGTAAGCGCGACGCGTTCACCCTGGAAATTGCGGATCACGTAATAAAAGCCGTGATTGCGCTCGCCCAGGATGTATCGCTGCGGAACCCGGCACTCATCGAAGAACAAGTGGGCGGTATCGGACGCCACGTGGCCCACTTTACTGACGCGGCGGCCGACGCTGAAGCCCTTGACGTCAGTCGGAAAGAGGACGATGGAAATGCCTTTGTGCCGGCTCTCGGCGGTGCGCACGGCCAGCACGATAAAGTCGGCGATGGCGCCGTTGGTGATCCACAGCTTCTGCCCGGTGATGATGAGGTCGCCGCCGTCCTCTCGCGCGCTGCACTGGATTCCAGCCACGTCGGAGCCGCAGCCAGGCTCGCTGATGCCGAGCGCCGCGATGCGGTCCGCGGTGATCGCCGGCGCCAGAAACTCGCGTTTCTGTTCGGTGGTGCCGAGCTGCTCGATCATGGGGATGGTGAGATCCGCCTGCACCATGAAGCCGATGTTGAGGCTGGGGAAATCCGTGTAGCGGAGCGCATCGTAGGCGGCCGCGCTGGCCCACCAGTCCATGCCGGCCCCGCCCCATTCGGGATCGCTGCGGATGCCGAAGAGTCCCAGCGCTCCGGCACGGCGAAAGATTTCCCTGGGGTACTGATGCTCCTCTTCCCACTGCTGGGAGTGGGGAGCGATTTCGCGCTGGCAGAATTCCTTGACAGAGGCGCGGAACATCCTGTGCTCTTCATTGAAGTACGGAAATATCGCGCGCTTTGCCCGCGCGGCATGACTGACGCTCATGGATCCCTCCTCCTTCACCCGGCTTCGTTCAGAAGCAATCGATCCCGCTACTCGTGCGAATGATGCGACGGCCACACAGGCTCGCGCTTCTCGAGAAACGCATCCACACCCTCACGAAAATCCGCCGTCCGCTGCGCCACCCGGCGGCGCTCTGCCGCCAGCCGCTGAATCTCATCCAAGGCCAGACCTTCCGCGTCGCGCAGAAACCGAAGACCGGCGGCCACTGCTTCACTGCTGCCACGCGCAAGCCCGGCGGCCAGTTCCGCAGCACGCCCCGCCAGTTGGTCATCCGGAACCACGTCGTCCGCCAGGCCAAGCGCCGCCGCCTCAGCCGCCTCCACAACGCGGCCCGTGATCGCCAGTTGCGCGGCCTTACGCCCGCCGACGGCCGCGGCGACTACGGGAAAAATCGCGTAAGGCCAAAGGCCGATGCGGGTCTCGGTCAGCCCGAAGCGCGCGCTTTCCCCTGCGAGCACGATGTGAGCGTTCAAGGCCAGCCCTGTGCCGCCGCCGAGGGCCGGACCTTGCACGGCGGCCACCATCGGCCTGGTCAGATCGCGGCCGAACGAGAACAAATCTACGTGCAGAGGGACGAGCGAAGAGGAATCAAACGCGCCGGGCTCCTTAAGATCCATGCCGGCGCAGAATGCAGAGCCGGCGGCATCGAGCAGGATGGCGCCGACGGCTGGATCGGCGTTGGCGTCTGCGATCGCGCCCAAAAGCGCGGAGCAGAGGTCTGAATCGAGCGCGTTGCGCGCCTCCGGCCGGTTCATCGTAATACGCGCCACGCGCCCCTCGCGCCGCACGATCAGCCGCTCACCCATCGATTTCGATCTCCATGCGCAGCAGCGCCGCACCGAAAGTCTTGCCCTGCGAATCGATGCGCAGCGACAGAGTGCCCCCACCGCCCAGCGCGCCGTGCAAAAGAAAGTTGAGCGCGCCGAGGTTGGGCGCTTCGAAACGCTCGACGGGCCCGGCGACGCGGTCGCGGAAGAACTCGAACACGCGGCCGGCGGTGACTTCGCGCGCCAGGGCCGGGTAGTCTTCGGCGCGCCAGGCGATGACGCCGATGTTGACCATGTCGCCCTTGTCTCCGGAGCGTGTATGGGCCAGGCGTGAGAGCGGCACCTTCATTCGAACACCTCCACGCTGGTTTGAATCTCGCCGCGCGGGATCAGCGCGCCCCAGTTGCCGACCACCTCGCGTACTTTGGGCCGGCCTTCGCCGCCGTAGCCGGTGGCGCCGGGCGGCCCGCTGAGCACCAGCGGCGCCATTTCCCTGGTAAAACGATCGACGGCGCTGCGGTCCTGGCCGCGGACCCCGATGCGCACCTGCACCTCCGGGACCTCGGAAGCCGGGGGCGCGGCTTGGCCGTGGCACGCGTTCCAGCCGAGGTACTCCGTATAGATCTCGTCGAATTGCAGACCCAGTTTTTCGAGGCGGCGCCGCACGATGCGGTCGGCGGCCTGAGCCTTGGCGATGGCATCGGGAGCGGTGTAGACGAGCGAGCCGATGGCCTTCCAGCCGGCGGCGTAATTGATGTTCAGCTTCAGGCTTGGGGGGCGCTCGCGGCCTCTCGCGCCGGTGACGCGGACGCGGCCGGGCGACTCGTCGGCGAGGCAAAGGCCGGTGAAATCGGCGACGGCATCGGGTCCCAGGTAACTGCGCGGATCGCCGATTTCGTAAAGCAATTGTTCCTTCACAATGTCGGAATTCACACGCCCGCCGGTGCCGGCGTGCTTGGTGATCGCGAAAGTGCCATCCGGCTCCATCTCGGCGATCGGATAGCCAATCTCGTCCAGATCGGGAATGTTCCGCCAGTCCACTTGCGAATTGCCACCGGTGGTCTGCGTGCCGCACTCGACGATGTGCCCCGCGGTGACACCGGCTGCCAGCAGGTCCCAGGCGTCGGTCTTCCAGCCGAACTCGTGAATGCACGGCGCCAGCAACAGAGCGGAGTCGGCGCAGCGGCCGGAAATGACGACATCAGCGCCCGCCGCCAGCGCCTGGGCGAGAGGGAACGCCCCCAGGTAAGCGTTCGCGCTGAGAATCCGGTCAGCAATTTTCCCGATGGTTTCGCCCGTGTCGATGTTCTCGAGGGCGTGGCCCTTCGCCACGAACTCGCCGATTCGGGCCGTAACATTGTCCCCTTTCACTATGGCCACCTTGAGGCCGGGCGCGCGCCGGAGCACCTCACGGGCGCAGGCGCCGGGATTCAATCCGCCCGCGTTGGAGACGACACGAATGCGCTTTTGCCGGAGTGCCGGCGCGAGGCGCCCGATCAGGGGCGGAAAGTCGGTCGCGAAGCCCAGGTCCGGATTCTTTTGCCGCTGCTTTTCGAGCACGGCCATGGTGACCTCAGCCAGGTAGTCGAGGGTCAGGTAATCGATCGGGCCCTGCTCGACCAGGCGCACCGGCGCCTCCAGCCAGTCGCCCCAGAAGCCCTGCCCGTTGGCGATGCGGATCATGACAGCATCTCCAGCGCCAGGGGCCGGCGGTTCGGGTTTGCGAGGGCAACTTCGAGGAGAAAAGTCAAAACAGCGCGGGTTTCGAGAGGATCGATCAGCGCGTCCACGTGGCCTCGCGCGGCCGCGAAGGTCGCATCCAGCCAGTGATCGTAATCGGCGCGGGTCTGTTCGATGCGCCGCTCGATCTCGACGGGGAGGGCCTGGCCGCTGGACTTGTGCTTCTCGATCTCCGGCCCGAAGAGGGCCTGCACCGCCGATTCCCCCTCCATCACTCCGATGCGCGCGGTAGGCCAGCCCAACGTGAAATGAGGATCGAATCCCTGGCCGGCCATCGCGTAATAACCCGCGCCGCTGGCGTGGTTCAGCGTCAAGACGATCTTGGGAACGGTAGCGCACGACATGGTTTCCACCATCTCCGCGCCGGCGCGGATGATCCCGCCCGATTCCGCTTCTGTGCCGACCATAAAGCCGGACACATCCTGCAGGTAGATCAGGGGCCAGCCCTGGCGCTCCGCGTTGTCGACGAAATACGCGACTTTACGCGCCGATTCGGTGTAGATGATGCCGCCCACGCGCGGCCCGGCGGCCGTTTTGAGAAAGCCGCGCCGGTTCGCCACCAGGGCTACCGGCAGCCCGTTCAGCCTGGCCTGCGCGCATAACATTTCTGGGGCGTGGTCGGGCTGGAACTCGAGGTACTCGTCCCGATCGAAGACGGCACCGACGATGCGCTCGACATCGTAGGGCAGGCGGTGGTCGGCCGGGAGCACCTCATCGAGCGCAGCGGCAGGCAGCGCGGGCGCGCTTCCGGCGACCAGCGGGGGTGGAGGCGGGAAGGCGCGAAACACCTGGCGGATCATGGCCAGACAATGGGGGTCATCCTTCGCCTTGTAATGCGCCACACCGCTCGCGACGGTGTGCATGGAGGCGCCGCCGAGAGCTTCCGCGCCGGTGACGCTGCCGGTGGCGCCCTTCACCAGGTTCGGGCCTCCCAGCCCCATGAAGCTGACGCTCTCCACCATGATGATGACGTCGCTGAGAGCGGGCAGGTAGGCGCCGCCCGCGATACACGGGCCCATCACCGCCGATACTTGCGGCACGCGCAGCTTGCGCCGCATGAGGGAGTTGTAATAGAAGATCCGTCCCGCGCCGTACTGGCCTGGAAAGATGCCTTCCTGGAGCGGCAGGTTGACGCCCGCCGAATCCACCAGGTAGACGATGGGGACACGGTTGCGCATGGCGATCTCCTGCGCGCGCAGGATCTTGGTGATGGTTTCGGGCCACCAGGCGCCGGCTTTGACGGTGGCGTCGTTGGCGACCACCACCGCGGCTCGTCCTTCGATGCGCCCGAGTCCGGTGACCACGCCCGCGCACGGGCCCTGTCCTTCGTACCGGTCGCAGGCGACCAGCTGGCCGATTTCGAAAAAGGGGCTGTCCGGGTCCAGCAGGCCGGCAATCCGCTCGCGGGCAGTCAACTTGCCGGCCTTGTGCTGTTTCTCAGCTTTAGCAGGGCCGCCGCCAGCCTGGATGCGGACTTCCAACGCACGGAGGTTCCGAACCAGGTCTCTCATCCGCTCGGAGTTCGGCGTGGCGCTGCTTGGCACCGGCATGGGCAGGTTTCTGAGATGGAACCGGCTAACAGGGCGGACCCATTCTCCACCCATTTTGAACTTTATCAGTTCGGCTGCTGCTTTCGCTACGCGAGGAGCATCTGCTCGTCCCTGAGCGGCCCAGCCGCGCAGGACCAATCGGCGGCGCGGCCCAATGTTCGTGCATTACCCCTCGGGCTTGAGTGCAGCGAATCCAGCCACCGGCGCCGCCAGCAGCTGATGCAAGTCGAGCACGACGATTTCGTTCGCGCCACGGTTTAGCCAGCCAGCCGGGCAATAGAGCCGCTGCTGCGGACCGATGTTCCAGTAGCGCCCCAGGTTGTGGCCGTTGACCCAGACCAGCCCCTTCTGGTAACCGGAAAGATCCAGAAAGGTGTCGCTCGGCTGCGCGAGGTCGAACGTCCCACGAAAGAAGATCCCGGGCCGGTCGTCCACCTTTCCCTCTGTCAGCCGTTTTACGAATTCCTCTCGCAGAGGCAGCGAGTACACACGCCAGTTCATCAGCGTCATGCCGTTGAGCGTCACTCGATCGGTGATGCCTTTGCGGTCGATCATGGTTTGCCCGAAGTTGATCCGGCCCATTGCCTCGACCAGAATCGCGAGCGTGGGCGCCGGACCATCGGTCTGCGGCAGGACGATCGTGTTGACACCGTCACGGCGGTCCAGCTTGCCGATATAGCGCCCGTCCACAAAGACCGTCGCATAGTCGTGAACGTCAGTGACGGTTAACGTCCTGCTCTTGTGTCCGATCAGCGTGGTCTGGTAGAGGATGATGGCAAAATCCTGGCCGTAAGATTCCATGGGGCGGGGCTGCACCGAAGGCACCGGAGGCGGCAGGTTCTGCCACAGCGACGCGAACGGTTTGAGCTTGATCGGCGGAATGGCCGCGGCAGGAATGTCTGCCGGCACCTCGGGCAAAACGCCGCCACCGGCGCGGAAGCTTGCCAGCAGGTTGCGCAGCACGTGGTACTTCGCGGTGGCGCGACCCTGTTCATCGATCGGCGCGTCGTAATCGTAACTGGTGACGTCCGGCTCGTAGCCCTTGCCGCCTGAGTTGGCGCCAGCCCAGAACCCGAAATTCGTGCCCCCGTGAATCACATAAAGGTTGAAGGAGCGCCTCTTGTCGAGCAGTGACCTCAGATCTTTGACGAGTTCATCCGTTCCGGGATGCTGCCACGGTTCGCCCCAATGGGTGAGCCAGCCGGGATAGATCTCGCTGCAAAAGACGGGAACACCAGGGTTGATGCGCCGCGCCAGCGCGAACTCCGGGTCGCTGGACCCGGGGTCGAGCCCCACTGCCGCTCCTGGGAGCGAGCCGGCTTCCAGCATGTAGGGCGTTGCGCCGTCGGCCGTATAAAAAGGGACCTGGATGCCGGCTTCCTGCCATATCCGCCTCAGCCGTTGCAGGTAATTGCGGTCGTTGCCGTAGCTGCCGTATTCGTTCTCGATCTGCACCATCAGGATGGGGCCGCCCTCGGTGACCTGGAGGGGCTTCACCACGCTTGCCAGGGCGCGGATGTATCGTTCCACCGCCGCCATGTATCGCGGATCCAGGCAGCGCACCTTAATGTCGGGCACGCGCAGCAGGTAGGC
Organism: uncultured Solibacteraceae bacterium; assembly: GCA_964654065.1. GTDB lineage: Bacteria > Acidobacteriota > Terriglobia > Bryobacterales > Bryobacteraceae > Bog-375. Next base: position 4,338 of record CAZZHN010000076.1, on the reverse strand, counting down.
CGGCAGGCCGCCGAAATCCCACTCCGCACAAACGTAAGGACCGGGCCTGAGCAGAACCCACAGGCCCTCCTCCTGCGCGATCGTCAGAAAGCGGCCGATGTCGCGGCCCGGGGAAGTGAAATCGAAGCGGCCCTCGGCGGTCTCGTGGAAGTTCCAGAAGATGTACGCGGCGATGGTGTTCACGCCCATGGCCTTGGCCATGCGGATGCGGTGCCGCCAGTATTCGGCCGGGATCCGCGCCGGGTGCATCTCGCCGCTGATCAACTGGAACGGTTTGCCATCGAGCAGAAAATCGTCTTTCCCCAGCGCGAAGGTGTCCCGCGCGGCGGAATGGGCCAATGTCGCGAGCAGGAAGCATAAAGCTACGAGACGAATCTGACGCATGGTGTCTCCAAGTGAATTGCGCCGGCCTTGCGCTCGCCGGGCGGCGTGGCAGTCCCGGTTTGGCTTAGGGCCGCTTCAGATCGGCCTGCAGGCGCTGGAGGTCCGTTTCGGCACCGACGAAGCCCCAGGTAATCCAGACGTGGCCTTTCAGGATGCGGCCGAAGTATTCGCGGGCTTTGGCGGTATCGCCCCCGGACAGGTACCAATTGCCGATCCCGTAGGCCACCGTATCGAACGGCAGTTCCGCCTCGGTGTCGGTGTTGCCGGCCGGCGGCTCGGGGGGCAGGGCTTCGGATTCGCTCATCCGGCCCTGAAAGAAGCGCACCAGGTTGAGATAGAACCGGGTGTGCGGCTCCTGGTTCGTCATTTCCGGCGGGATCGCCTCGAGGGCTTTCAGCGCCTCGTCGTTGCGGCGGGCGCGGCGCAACGCAGCAAACAGCCAGTTGGTGGAGTTGATGCGCTCATCGGTGTTGGGCGCGGTTTCCACGGCGTGACGAAAGGCGTCCGCGGCTTGACCAAACTCGCCCAGGAAATAGTGAGCCAGACCGAGGTGATAATAGGCCGCCATACTCTTGGGATTGAGAGCCGCCGCGGAGGCCAGATCGGCGCGCGCGCGCGCAAACTCCCGCAATGGAAGCTCGCGATGGCCCCGCTCCGTGTAGAGGTCCGCGTTCTGCGGCGAGACATCCAAGGCGCGCGTCAGGGTTTCCACGGCTTCCCTGTCTTCCCAGACAGAAACCTGGGCCTGCGCCAGCTTGAGGAGCAAGTCGGGGTTTCCGGGATCGGCCGCGAGATTCGCCTGCGCGGCTGCGACAGCGGCCTTGTCATCGGCGAGGGAATAAAATTTCGTGCCCAGCCCGGAGGCAAATTCGAGTTTTGTCTGAGCGGGCACGGCGGTAGCAAACGCTGAAACCAGGAAAAGGAGAGAACGCAGACGAGTCATGGCTGCGAGGATTATAACGGAACGGGCGGTGGTTGCGAAGCGCCACGCGGAGGACTTGCGCTCCGGGCAAATCGGTTACGATGGGCGCGGAGGCGGAACCATGGAATTGAATCGCAGGGATTTCATCGTGCTTCCGGGCGTGGCTCTGGCGGTATCGTCGCTGGCAGCGGAGCCGGCCGTCCCGTGGCAGCGGAAGATCCGCCGCGTCGGCCAGACCAACATGACCGAACACGACCCGGCCGTCCTGGATGTCGAGGCGTGGGCGGACTACTGGGCCAGCCTGAAGGTGGATGCCGTGCTGGTGAGCGTCACCGGGATCCTGGCGTTTTACCCAACCAAGGTGCCGTTCGACCGGAAGGGCAAGTTTCTGGGGGATCGCGATTTCTTCGGCGACTGCTGCGCCGCCGCCAGGAAGCGGGGGATCCACGTGATCGCGCGCATGAGCCCGGACCTGAATTGGGAAGACGCGGTGAAGGCCCACCCGGAGTGGTTCCAGCGCGACGCGCAAGGGAATCCTGTGCCCCACACCGAGGATGCCAGACTATTCCGCACCTGCATGTTCACTTCCTACATGACCGACTACATGCCAGCCATCATGCGGGAGATCAACCAGCGGTACGACGTGGATGGTTTGTTCACCAACGCATGGCCGCCGCTGGGCGCCCTGCCGGTCTGCTATTGCGACCAGTGCAGAAACCTGCCGGCGCCTGGAACGCTGGCGTACTGGGACAAGTTCAACGAACGCACCCTCTACCTGTGGAAGCTCTACGATTCCATCGCCAAGGAGAAGAGGCCGTCGAACTTCTATTTCGCCAATCTCGGCGGCGGCATCCGCTGCACGGCGAACCTGGTGCAACTCGGAGAAATCTGCGAGTGGTTCCAGTGCGACAACCAGGGCCGCGGCGGCGACGACACGCCGATCTGGGAGTGTGCGCTGCAAGGCCGGGTGTGCAACGCCGTGCAAAAGGGCAAAATGGCGACCAACGTGACCGGCGCCTGGTCCACCGGGCGGCCTCGGTGGCGCAACGTTTACAAATCGCAGCAGGAAGAACAGATGTGGTTTGACGAGACGCTGGCCTCGGGAATGGCGCCGTATCACCACCTGATCGGCGGCGAGAACGGAATGGGCGAAGACCGGCGCTGGCTGGAGCCGGCGCACCAATACTTCGACTGGATGGCGCAGCACGACGCGCACTTCACGAACAAGCGCTCCATTGCGAATCTGGGCGTGGTGATGGGCCAGCGGACGAGCCTGTTTTACAAACCGCCGCGCGGAACCACGATGCGGCAGTATATGGACGGCATGTACTACGCTCTGCTAGAGGGCCGCTTTCGTTTCGATTTCGTGCACGAAGAGAAAATGGCGGCGGAGGATCTGCAAGAATACACGGCCCTGATCCTTCCCAACACGGCGCTGCTCAGCGACGGGCAGTGCCGGCAGTTGCGTGCCTACGTGGATGGCGGAGGCTCGCTGCTGGCCACCTTCGAGACCAGCCTGTTGAACGAACGCAACGAACCGCGCGCCGACTTCGGGCTGGCGGACGTTTTCGGCATCCACAAGGCGGGAGAGATCATAGGCACCAACGGCAACGCATACCTGGCGCGCATCGAGAAGCCGCACGCCATTCTCAACGGCTTCAAGAATACCCACTGGATCCCCGGCGCGGAAAACCGGGTGCCGCTGGCGCCGATCCAGGAGCCGGTCCTCAGCGTGGTGCCCGGCTTCGTGGCTTACCCGCCGGAGCTGTCGTATCCGTTGCAATCCCGGACCGACGAGCCGGCGGTGGTGGTGCGGGAAAAGGGGAAGAGCCGGCTCATTTACTTTCCGGGCGACATCGAACGGACCATGTGGCAGTCCGGCCATACCGACCTGGCGCGGCTTCTGCAGAACTCCATTCGTTGGGTGGCGGGGGCGAATCCGCCGGTGGTGGTCGAGGGCGAGGGCGTGATCGAAACGTTCGCCTGGGAAACCGAAGCCGGCTTCGCCGTTCACGTCCTGAACTATACGAACCCGGCGATGCACCGCGGCTGGATTCGCAGTTTCTTCAAGATCGGCGAGCAAAGGGTGAGCATGCGTCTACCGGCTGGCCGCCGCGTGACGCGCGTGGAACTGCTGCGCGCCGGGAAAACGGTGCCTTTCCGGCAGACCGGCGGGACCGTGCAGTTTGCGATTCCCGAAGTGGCCGATTACGAGGTTGCCGCGCTGTACTCAGCGGACTCTCGGTGAAATGGCGGAACGGCGAGCCGCAGGAAGTCATTGGTGCTTTTCGCAGTACACGTCCTTGCCGGCTCGCACCGCCTCGATGATCATCGGCGCGTGCCGGTGATCGGGCGAACACCGTGCGGTTCGGGTCACTTTTCTTCAGCCCGATGGAAGGACAGCCACTGCTGCGCGCATACGAAGACGACGACACAGCCAACACTTGCCGTTGCCGAGAGCCACTCGAAAGCAGTAGACTGTGCGGCTATGATTGGGTACGACGACGCCATTGAGCGTGCGATATCGCGCCATTACGTGCCCAACCGTAATCGGATCAAGCAGGATATCCACGAGTGCCGACTATCTATTAGTGCAGCATCCCTGCTGCCGTAAGCCCCGACCGAACAGATTTCCGCTCTCGACACGTCCTATACTGAAAGAGATCTGTAGGTCCGAAATTGAAATTCCGGATAAAAACCGTCCGGTGCATACTGAATTGGCCCGGGGGGACCATCTATGGAAATCCCGGGCTGTACTGCATCAACAGATTCCGAAACTTAGGGAAAGGAGCAATCCCCATGCCTAAAACCGTCTTCAGTCTCGTCGCAGCGTTTTGTTCCAGCGCTTGCAGGTCACTCGCAAGCTTTCTGCTCGTATTCAGTGCGGTGGCGTTCCTCTTCACCGGGCCCATCGCCGTCGCACAGGATTCCAAAACTCCCGCCGTACTGCCCGCGCCATCCAGCGGCAAATCCATCATCTGTATCTACCGCGTGTACAGATTTACCGGCTCGTCCTCACACGACGAGCTTTA
>CAZZHN010000075.1:0-19486 GCA_964654065.1 uncultured Solibacteraceae bacterium | reverse complement strand
CCGCAACTTCGCGCGAGCGGCCCAGGGCGCGCGCAAACTGCAGGTTGGCCACGTTGCCACAGGCGATCAGCAGCACGAACAATACGGAGACGAACATCATGATCGAGTATTGATGCGTATAAGGGCCAATCAAATACTCGTGGGCGGCCATCGAAAAGAAGCGGCGCTGCTTGTTGGTGTTGGGGTATTCGCGCGCCAGCCGCGATGCGATGGTCTCGGCCTCGGCTTCGGCGCGGCTCACCGTGAGGCCTGGCTTCAAGAGGCCAATTACGGAGAGATACTGGCTGTCGCGCGAGTTGCTTTCGACCGGCTTCAACGCCAGCGGCGTCCACAACTCGGAGGTCATGGGAAAAATGAACTTGGGCGGCATCACCCCGATCACGCGATAGCCTTCGTCGTCGATGCGGATATCGCGGCCAACGATGGCTGGATCGGCGGCGAAGCGGCGCCGCCAGAGAGCGTCCCCCAGCACCACCACGCGCTCGTGCCCCAATTGATCCTCGTCGGCGGCGAAGCTGCGGCCCAGCGCCGGTCGGACGCCCAGCAAAGTGAAGAAATTGGGCGTCACCATGTAACGGTTGGCGCGTTCCGGCGCGGCGCCGTTGCCGGACAGATTGCACAGCTCGTCATCCCAGGCTGCGACGCCCTCGAACACGGTCTGCTGCTGCCGGATGTCGGTGAAGTCGGCTGGCGCCATCTCCCTCCACTCGTTCGGTTCGTCGGGATTGCGCTGCATCACCATTGCCAGCCGGTCCAGGTTCGGTAGCGGCAGGGGCTTCCACAGCATGGCATCGCAGACGCTGAAATTAGCCGTCGTGGCGCCGATCCCCAGGGCCAGAGTGGCAATCGCGGTGATCGAGAAGCCAGGCGACTTGCGCAGGGTGCGCACGCCGTAGCGGATGTCCTGCCAGAGCTGCATAAGCTTAGGGCTAGTACTGCAACTGCATCGCCGACTGTAACTTGCTGAAAACTCGTAGACGAAACGAGCCACGCTGTCCGCTAATGGGATGCGCCGTCCCTATTCGTGCTTATCCAGCAACAGAGTGATGGTGCCGATGGCGAATTGCATGCGCACGCGAATCTCGACCGGGAGCCTGCGGCGGTCGTCGGTCAGCCAGAAATTCAGGTGAGCGGGACGCTTATAAAGGACGTTGTCGAACAAGTGGGCCTCATAACGGATGGTGTGAAAGACTCCCTCGGGAGTCCTGATGTCCTCGCGCTGCTGCGCTTCGACCTTGGCCACGACGCTCTTCTTGCCATCGCTGACCGCCACGTTCACGCTGCGGCCCGGCTCTAGGTTTAAGGTCCTGAGATAGTAGAGTCCGCCGGCGACGTCGTGCACGCAGGCGGGGATTTCGGTGTCCTTGGCCAGCAGCACCACGTTTCTGGCGCGATCCCGCTCCAGGTAGATGGCCTTATGATCATCGTAGGTGACGCGCGTTTCGCGCTGCCGGCTACCTTCCTCGGAAGTGAACAGAGTGGACTCGGAGCAGCCTTCCTGATTGAGATTGGCCTGGTAGGCATCCTCTACGCGGAACAGTTTGGACACCAGCCCGATCGATTCCACCTTGAGGTGGATCTGCGAGGAAGCGCGCCCCTGCTGCCACTCGAGCCGCACTTTGCCGGCGGTGATCAGACGCCACTCGATGCTGTACGACAGCACCTCGTGCGCGGGCAAAGCCGCGTTTTGCGCCAAGGCAAACGGAGCTAGACCCAGCAGAGGCAGCCAGAGCCGCGCATGCATGAAGTGACAAGTTTCGCAGATAGACTGCGAGAGTTGCAACGTGGGCGTAGGACGGACCATCGGTTTTCGTGGTCTGTCATTTTCGCATTCCTGAAAAGAACTGCCGGGCTTTGCCCATCTGCCCCGAATGCCATTCGGCGCGCCGGTTACCAGCCTGCCCCCACAGAAGCTCTATTGTTTGGCGAAGACGCGGATATTGCGGGCGGTCACGCCGACGGTATCGCCGATGCTGAGGCGGAGTTGGCGATAGCGGTCGCGCGGGATCTCGGCCTCCAGGGCGTGGCCGGTGTCTTCCCGCAGCAGTTCCAGGCGGACGGCCGGGCCAGCGGCCGCAATGTGGAGCACCTTGGCGAGGATGGCGCCGTGTACGGTCTCCGCCTGCGGCGTAATCTCCAGCTCATACGGCCGCACATAAGAGACGGAATCCTCAGCGCTTTCTGTCCTCCCGTGAAACAGGTTGACGTCGCCCAGGAACTGATAAACAAATGCGCTGGCGGGGTTGTCGTACACTTCGGCCGGCGTGCCCACCTGCTCGATCCTGCCGTGATCCATGATGGCGACGCGATCGGCGACTTCCAGCGCCTCTTCCTGGTCATGGGTCACTAAAACGCTGGCGATGTGCAGGTCGTCATGCAACCGGCGCAGCCAACGTCGAAGCTCCTTGCGAACTTTGGCATCGAGCGCGCCAAACGGTTCGTCGAGCAGCAGGACGCGCGGCTCGACCGCGAGAGCGCGGGCCAGTGCGACCCGCTGCCGCTGCCCGCCCGACAGCTGGTTCGGATAGCGGTCGCCCAGCCAGTCGAGTTGAATCAGCTCGAGCAGCTTCCGCACCCGCTCGTATATGCCTGCTTCTCGCGGCCGGGTCGCCCGCGGGCGCAGCCGCAGGCCGAAAGCCACATTCTCAAAAACCGTCAGGTGCCGGAAAAGGGCGTAATGCTGGAACACAAATCCTACCTGCCGGTCGCGGGCGGTGGAATTGGTGGCATCTTCGTCGTTGAGGTGGATCGTGCCGCTGTCGGGTACATCCAGGCCGGCGATGATGCGCAGGAGCGTCGTTTTTCCTGAACCCGACGGCCCAAGCAGAGCCACCAGCTCGCCCTTTTCGATGCGCAGGCTGACATCCTGCAGAGCTTCGAACCCGCCGTACGACTTACGAATGTGGCTGACTTCGATGCTCATGTTGCCCCCTCTTTGGTCTTCCAGTGGAGAAACTTCTTGAGCGCCAGGGTGAGGACCGCAATCACGCTCAGGAGAGACGCGACGGCGAAGGCACCCGAGTAGTTGTATTCGTTGTACAGGATCTCGACGTGCAACGGCAGCGTATTAGTCTGGCCGCGGATGTGACCGGAGACGACCGACACCGCGCCAAACTCGCCCAATGCGCGCGCCGTGCACAACACGACGCCGTAGAGCAAGCCCCATCGGATATTGGGAAGCGTGATGCGGAAGAACATCTGCCAGCCGCTGGCGCCCAGGGTCAGCGCCGCCTCTTCCTCGTCGGTTCCCTGCGCCTGCATGAGCGGAATCAGTTCGCGCGCCACAAACGGAAAAGTGACAAAGGTGGTGGCGAGGATGATGCCCGGGACGGCAAAAATGATGCGGATATCGTGATCGCCCAGCCATTGGCCAAGCCATCCCTGAGCGCCGAACACCAGCACGTAGATCAACCCGGAAACGACCGGCGAAACCGCGAAAGGAATATCGATCAGCGTTACCAGGACATTCTTGCCGCGGAACTGAAACTTGGTGACTGCCCACGCCGCGGCGATGCCGAAAACCACGTTCAATGGAACCGAAATGCCGGCGGCCAGCAGGGAAAGGCGGATGGCGGAAAGGGTATCCGGCTCACGAATGGCGGCCAGGTAGGCGGGCACGCCTTTTGCGAGCGCCTGAACGAAGACAGTCACTAGCGGCAGCACGATGAACATTCCCAGCGCCAGCAGGGCGAGCGCCGTGAGCCCCCAGCGCACCAGCGGCGGATCTCTCCGGATGCTCCGCGGAACGGCGGAAGTTCGTTTCTGCGCCAACTCGAATGCCGCCGTCGCCATCGCCTACCCCGTCACCATGAATTTGCGAGTGCGCCGTTCCAGCGCGTTGATCCCCAGCAGCATCAGGAACGAAGCCGTCAACATCACGGCCGCAATTGCCGTCGCCCCTGCGTAATCGTATTGTTCGAGCTTGGTGACAATCAGCAGCGGAGTGATTTCCGTTTTCATCGGCATGTTGCCGGCGATAAAGATGACGGATCCGTACTCGCCGAGCGCGCGGGCGAAGGCCAGCGCGAAACCCGTGAGCAGCGCCGGCCGCACCAGCGGGAAGATCACCAGCCGGAACACTTGCCAGCGGTTAGCGCCCAGGCTGGAGGCGGCCTCTTCCAACTCGGCGTCGGCATCCGCCAGCACCGGCTGCACGCTGCGCACCACGAACGGCAATCCGATGAAGGTGAGCGCCACAATTACGCCCAAGGGAGTAAAGGCGACTTTGATGCCGAGCGGCGCCAGATAGCGGCCCAGCCAGCCGTTTTCCGTATAGAGGCTGGTGAGCGCGATGCCGGCCACCGCGGTGGGCAGCGCGAAGGGAAGGTCCACCAGGGCATCGGCCAGCGCCTTGCCGGGAAACTGATAGCGGACGAGCACCCAGGCCACCAGGAACCCGATCACCACGCTGATCATTCCGGCCACGAGGGACGCTCCGAAGCTCAACCGGTACGAAGCCACCACTTCGGGCGAGCTGACCACTTTCCAAAGATGGGACCAACTGGTAGTGAGCGACTTGAGGAAGACCGCGCTCAGCGGAATCAGGACGATCAGGCTCAGGTACAGAATTGTGTAGCTGAGTGCGGGCCAGAAGCCCGGCAGGATGCTCGGCTTTTTAAAGGGCATTGACATTTTCGTTGCGAGCCATCATTCCTTTTGCGGCGTGAAACGTTCATCCGAACACGGCCGCCAGCCGGCGTTGGCAAGCCGAAGCGTGCCTTACTTCGGAGCGTAGATCTGGTCGAACACGCCGCCATCGTCGAAGTGGCGCTTCTGCGCCTTTTGCCACCCGCCGAAGACTGCATCGACGGTGAAGAGCTGCACCTGCGCAAAGCGGCCGGCGTACCGGGCGGCAACCTCGGTCGAACGCGGCCGGTAGAAATGCCGCGCGCCGATCTCCTGGCCCTCCGGGGTATACAGGAATTCGAGATACGCCTGGGCCACCTGCGTCGTGCCGTGTTTGGCGGCGACCCGGTCGACCACCGCGACCGGCGGCTCCGCCAGAATGCTGATCGAAGGCGTGACCACTTCCACTCTGTCCTTGCCGAGCTCGTTCAGGGCCAGAAATGCCTCGTTCTCCCAGTCGAGCAGCACATCTCCGATGCCGCGCTGGGCAAAAGTGGTGGTGGATCCGCGCGCGCCGGAGTCCAGCACCGGAACATTTCTGTAAAGGCGCGTCACGAAGTCCCGTGCCTTCCCGTCATCTCCGTTGTTCTTTCTGAGCGAGTATCCCCAGGCGGCCAGGTACGCCCAGCGGGCACCACCAGAGCTCTTCGGATTGGGAGCGATCACCGACACCCCGGGGCGCACCAGGTCATCCCAGTCTTTGATGTGCTTGGGATTTCCATGGCGAACCAGAAAAACGATGGTGGAAGTGTAGGGAGTGCTGTTTTTGGGGAGGCGCGTCTGCCAGTTGGCCGGCAGCAGGTGCGCGTGCTCCGCAATGGAGTCTATATCGTAGGCCAGCCCCAGGGTGACCACATCGGCCGGGAGGCCGTCGATCACCGAGCGCGCCTGTTTGCCGGAGCCGCCGTGGGACTGGCTGATCTCGACATCCACGCCGGTCTTGGACTTCCATTGTTTGGCGAATGCGGCGTTAATATCCTGGTAGAGCTCTCGCGTCGGATCATAGGAAACGTTGAGCAGCTTCACCGGGCCGGCGGCGAACATCACCGACCCGGCCAGCAGTGCCAAAGCCGCACCAGTCCACTTAGGGGTGAACTTCATACAGGCTCTCCCGGGTTCGTCAGATGAAATTGATCTGGAAGCGTAGGAGGACGGTCCTTTCCGGCAGCTTATTGGAATTCGGCGCGCCGCCGCCGAAGTTGGTGTTTCCGTAGTCGGCGCTAATTCGGAACAGGCGATTCAAATACCAGTTCACACCACCCACCCATTCATGCAAGTGACGCGGCGTGACGCCGGAGCTCGCCAGGCCATAACTGTAGATGCCCTTTTCCGCCTCCCAATCGCCCAACCGGGCGGCGATTTCCCAAGCGCCCCAGCCGCCATGCAGCGGATCGAACGATTTCTTGGGGGTGGGACTGGCGTAGCTCTTTTTCTCGCCCGTCAGAATGTATGAAGCCTGCACCTGGTAGGCGCGGAATGCGATCTCGCGCCGGACATTACTCTTCTGAAAGCCTTCCTCGTTGAGGGCGTATTCCGTCAACAGGCCGAACGCCCCAAGGTAGTAGTAGGCTTGCGGATCGAGACGGGTCCGATGGCCCGCTGGCGTAACACCCGAAGCGAATGTGAAAAAGGACTGCTGCCCGAATGTCTTGTAGGATGGCAATGCTTCCCCATCCATATTGCCGCCCGACACTCCCATGCCGAAGCCAAGCCCGCTCAGGGCGTTTTCGTCAGGCTGGAAAGGAGTCAGAAACAGGCGGGCGGAGTAATCGCGGTGGTCGCTGACCGCGGTATCGGTGCCGATCGAAGCGTCCGGCACCCCATTGAAGACACCCACGGCATAGTACGCGCGCTGCCTGAAAAGGTTGGCCGAGAGCTGGTATCCGATGTCGCGTTGCGGGCCCAGGTTGGTCGGCAATCCGCGCTCGATGAAATTGGTGTCATCGTCGTTTTGCAGTCTTTCCAGTCCAACCGGCGGCTTGAATTTACCCGCCCGCAGATTGGCCCACGAAAGATAGTTGAGTTGGACATAAGCGTCGTAGATCGCCGTCGTTCCTTGGCCGAAGTCGGGGCGGAACATGAAGTCGATGTACTGGTAAATGGTGCCCGAAAACGTCGGCCGGACGCGGCGCAGGACCAGCGTATCGATGTCCGAACCAGCGCCAATTCCGAGGTACGTACGATTGTCCACCTGCAGGTCCGCGCCAATTCTCAGCACGTAATTGCCGCGGGGAGACCGGATGGTGAAGCCGCTGGTGCCGGCGGTTACCGTGGCGTCCGCCTTAGCCTTTTCGGCGGCGGCCTCTTCCGCCAGTTCTTGTTTCCGCTGCGCTACTTTCACCGCCTGATCGAGCTCATCGACTTTCTTCTGCAACTGATCCAGCTTTTCGTCGGACGTGGGCGCCGCAGTTTGCGCGGCTGGCGGGGCGTTCGGCGGGTCGGCAGACTGCGCCCGTCCCGGCACTGGCGAGATTGCCAGCACGAGGGGCAGACCCGACCACAGTGCCCGTCGCGCGACACGGGACAAGAAAGATGCTCTCGCCGCGCGGCGTTCCGGGCGAGAACCTTCAATGGACTGACGGTGAATCATGTTGATCAACGCTCCTTAAAAATTGAACTCCATTGATGCCATTTGAGAGGGCTTCCTGGGAACAACCTGGAATCTACAATGGCGGTCTGGCGAACCGGTCTTGGTCAGCTTTGGCTGATCTCTTTATGTGCGCTCAAACCACCCGCTGGAAGGGTGGCCCTGCATTTCTAACCGATCACGCTTTACAACAGAACGAAGCCCCTAAAGACTATACTTCTCCAATAGGATTTATGGTAGATTAAGCACGTTTGATTGTCAATAAAATCAATGGAATGATGGTTCTAGTATCTGGATGTACATCTATTGATAAATAGATAAATACAGACACACCAACAACTTCCACCGCACACTGGAGGTACCCAGGGCACCGCAAAAAACTTACGCGCCGCTCCCGGTGATGCGACAGGAGGGTTGAGCGGCGCGAGTGGGAAATCGCGCCGTCCCGGGCGGGTCGAGCGACCGGAAAGCGCAAGCCGCACTGGAATCGCGGAAAGGCGCGATCCGCACTATGATAGACCCATGAAACGACTCCGATGCCTTGCACTTGCCACGCTTTCCTCGTACACGCTGTTTGCGCAGTTGCCCGCGGATCTCGAAAAGAAGCTCGACGAGAAAGTCTCTTCCACGCTCCACAAGGCCGGCGCTCCGAGCGTTTCTGTGGCCGTGGTTCGGGATGGCAAGCTGGTTTACGCCAAGGCGTTCGGCACCGCCGATCTGGCGGCAGGCACGCCGGCCACACTGCAAACGCGCTACGCAGTCGGGTCGATCTCCAAGCAGTTTACGGCGGCGGCGCTGTTGATGTTGGAAGAGCAGGGCAAGCTCTCGATGGACGATCGCGTTTCGAAGTTTTTCCCGAATCTCACCCGGGCCGGGGAAATCAGCATCCGGCAACTGCTGTCGCACACCTCGGGATATGAGGACTACGCCCCGCAGGACTACGTCATTCCGGAGTGGACGCGGCCCACTACGCCGGAAACGGTGGTGGAGCATTGGGCCGGGAAACCGCTCGACTTCGAGCCAGGCACGAAGTGGCAGTACAGCAACACGAATTTCGTGCTGGCAGGACAGATTTTCGAAAAAGTCTCCGGCCGGCGCCTGGTGGAATTCCTGCGGGAGAAGATTTTTTCGCCGCTCGACATGCAGTCGGCCTCCGACTGGCCGCCGGGCCAGCCCACCGACGCCACCGCCTACACGCGTTACGCAGTGGGCCCGCCGCGGCCGACCCAGCGCGAAGCCGCCGGCTGGTATTACGGTGCAGGCGAGCTGGCGATGACCCCAACGGACATGGCGAAGTGGGACGTGGCATTCCTTTCCAGAAAAATCCTTTCGGCCCACTCATGGGACGAGATGACACAAGAGGTGAAACTGGCCAACGGCGATGCGACCCACTATGCGCTCGGGCTGGGCGTGGGCGAGATCAGTAACATGCCTGTATTCGATCACGGCGGCGAGGTTTCAGGTTTCATCTCTTCCAACGCGGTGTTTCCTACGCGGCAGGGCGCCGTGGTGGTGCTCTCCAATCAGGACGTGGTGAACATGGTGGGATCGCTGTCGCGGCAGATAGCTACCCTCGTTTTCCTTCCGGAGCACAAAGAGCCTTCCGACAAAGACACAGCCCAGGCGCAGTCGATTCTGGCGGCGCTGCAAAAAGGTAAGATCGACCGCTCGCTGTTTACCGATGATGCCAACGGCTATTTCAGCGAGGCGGCCCTGCGCGATTGCAAGACCTCGCTCGGTGCGTTGGGAAAACTCCAATCGGTGACGGCGGTGTCGGAAAGCCTGCGCGGCGGCATGACACATCAGAGCTATCGCGCCCAGTTTGCCAGGAAAGGGCTGTCGCTCAACGTCTACCTGCTTCCCGACGGCAAGTACGAGCAGTTTCTGGTGGAAGACCAGTTGTAGAGAAGCGGACGGCGGGCTTCCGCCGCGCAGCATCACTTTTGCGGTCTGACCGTCACCTCCATGAATTTCCGTGACGGCTGAGAACCGATGGTGATTTCATGCAGTTCCGTCCACTCGCCTTTTTCGTTGATGCGTAACACCGAGCTGGTGCTGATGGCGCCGAGGGAAACCCCCCAAGTCATTCCTTTGCCGCCCTCGGCGAGTTTGATCTCCGTTTCCAGCCACCGGCCGTCGTTGAAGGCGCGCATCGTGTACCCTTCTTTTTGGTCGTCGTAGGAAATCAGACCGAGCGCCTGGAGAGCAACGGTGCCATCAGGTCTGGCCCGTCCGACTCCCTCGATCATCAGGACCAGCCCGTCCAGCTTGTATTGCGCCTCCTCAGTTTGGACGAGCTCCGAGGCCTCGCCCGGCCGGCGGAACATGTGAGCCTCTCCCGACCACTTTCCAATCAGGAAACTGAGCTTTCTCATCGCCGACCGTTGGGCTGCGACGTCCGGCGTGCCGGGCACCTGGGCCATAGCGGGTATCACCAGTAGCGCAGTGAGCGAAATCAGTAGTATTGGGTGCGACATTCCCGGGTAGACGCCGGCAGGGGCCGGGATGTTCCCGCGTTCCCCGCGGCGGGAAGTGCCGGGCCAGCGGCCGATAGGTTATGACGCGGCTTCCTGGCTCTCGGCCATTTCGAGCAGTTTGGTGACTGTGTTCCAGTTTCGCCCCGTGCCGGGCACCCCCAGCGAGCGCTCCACCAGCGGCCAGGAGATCTTCGGCCGCCCCATGCCATTCGGGAAATAGGTGAAGAGCTCGCGGCCATCCAGGTGCAATTCCTCGGCATCCGTCTTGATGGCGAGCACCTTGGCCCGCGCCGCGGCGGAAGGTTCGGCCGCCAGGAAGGTCACCAGCAGTTTGCCGGGCTCGATGCCGCTGCGGCCGTCGAAGGGATTTCGCGCGATCACGTCCCGCAATTCGGCCGTCGTGCGCAGGACGACTTCGATACGATGGCCGAACTTGCGTTCGATCGCTTGTGCGATGCGGCGCGACTGCAGCGCGAGATCGCGCTCCTGGGATTGGAAGACGACATTGCCGCTCTGCACGTAGGTCTGTGGATTGCGCAGCTTGAGTGACTGGAAGAGCTCGCGCAGAGCGTCCATCGGGATCTTGTTATGGCCGCCAACGTTGACGCTACGGAGCAGGGAAATGACGACAGGCATCAGCAGGCACCAGGATATAATTCTTTGGCCCTGATGCGCATCTGGCGCAAACCGCCGGCGTGCCCATTCACGCGCGTTCCAGCCGGTAAACGGTGATCTCCGGCGGCGCGCCGATGCGGATCGGCATACCGATCGTCCCGATGCCGCGATTCACGTACAGTTGCCCGCCGGGCTTCTGGAAGAGGCCGGCCACGTAGGGCGTCACCAGGCGGGTGGGAGCGATCTCGGGGCTGATAAACTCGAGCGCGGCTTGCCCGCCGTGGGTATGCCCCGCCATGCTGAGGTCGATTCCCAGGGCGGCCGCCCGGTCGAATGTGTCCGGGTTGTGGCTGAGCAGAATGTTGACCTGGCCGCGCGCGATGAGGCTCTCGATGTTGCCCAGCAGGCGCGGCACCGCCGGAGATGAGCCAAAGCGGTGGCGGCTCTGGAAGTCGACACCGATCAGGTTGAACCAATCGCCACCCACCGAAATGGGGGCGCTGGCGCCGCGCAGGATGCGGAATCGGGCGGCGGCGAACAGGCTGGTGATCGAGTCCTCTACTCCCGCCCACGTGTCGTGGTTGCCCAGGCAGCCATAGACTCCGAAGGGCGCGTGCAATCCGGAAAGGGCTTCCACCACCGGCCGCTCCGTGCCCGCATCAAATGTGACGAAGTCGCCCGTGAGCACGATCAGGTCCGGCTTCAGCGCATTGGCGATGGCGGCAAACTTGCGAATCTGTTCCCCGGTCATAAACGGCCCGATGTGAATGTCGGAGAGCTGCGCGATGCGGAAGCCCTGAAAGGCCGTGGGCAGGTTGGCGAGGTGGATGGGCCGCTCCACCGTCTCCAGATTCAGACGGCCGTAAAACAGGCCGTAAGCGCCGCCTACGAACGGCGCGGCGGTGACGACATTGGCGGTTTGCCGCAGAAAATCCCGCCGCGGCGGCGACGCCAGTTCCTTTCGTCCGAGCGCCAGCAGCGCAAGGGCGCGTAGGCCGGCCAGGATCTCGAACGGAATCGCCAGCACGAATCCTGCCAGCGAGCTGGCAAACCACCAGGCGAACGGCGCCGTCAGGAAAATATCGCGCGGGGTCAGGTGCACCGGCTCCGGTCGCCGCGCGAACCCGAAAATATTGTACGCAAATATCCCGATCAGGATCACCGGGATGGCGGCGCACGCCAGCCAGCGCAGGGCAGGGGACTCGATCTTCCGCCAGGCGAGCCGTACACCCCTCCATCCCCAATAGAACTGCGATGCGCCGAGGATCAGAAGGAGGATCGCGAAAAGGGACATGGGAGAAAACAACCGCGGCCCCCGATGGCCGCGGCTCGAAGCGAATTCACTAGTGGTCGCGCTCCGTAACCAGATCGGTCACGGCCATCAGAGCCCGCTGATAGGCCGATTCGGGAAACTCGCCCATCACCTGTCGCGCCCGTTCGGTGAACGTCTGGGCGCGCTCACGAACGCGGTCGATACCGCCGTAGCGCTCCACTAGCGCGAGAATCTCGGTAAACGGCACGCGCTGATAGCTCCGCTGCTCCAGCACCGTCTCCACCAGGCGCCGCTCGGCGGGCGTGGCGCGGTCGAGCGCGTACACCAGCGGCAAGGTCACTTTACCCTCGCGCAGATCGCCGCCTACGGGCTTGCCGAGCACGTTCTCGCGGGCGGTGAAATCCAGCACGTCGTCAATCAACTGGAACGCCATGCCGAGATTCCAGGCGAATTCGCCCAATTTCTCCTGGGCCTGCGCGTCGCTATGCACCGACACCGCACCCAGCCGGGCGCACACCGAGAACAGGCGCGCCGTTTTGCGATCCACCAGCTCCATGCAATCGGCTTCCGTGATATCAATGCGCCCGATGCGCTCCAGCTGCAGCAACTCGCCTTCCACCATCATCTGCGTGAGGCCGATCAGCAGATCGAGAATCAGGAAGTTGCGTTCCCGCAGCGCGATCTGAAAGGCCTGCATGTACAGCCAGTCGCCCGCCAGCACGCAGGTGTGATTGCCCCACTTGACGTTGCTGGAGGGCCGGCCGCGGCGCGTCTCGGCGGCGTCAATGACGTCGTCATGCACCAGCGTGGCGGCGTGGATCAACTCCACCACGGCGCCCATCTGGATCGCGCTCGGGCCTGCGTTGCCGTGCCCTACCAGCTTGGCCGACATCAACAGCAAGGCCGGCCGCAGCCGTTTTCCGCCGGCCGACTGCAGATAGCGCCCGATGGCGGTGACGGCGTCCACGGAAGCCACGGACTCGGCGGAAATCTTCTTCTCCACCTGCTCCAGGTCGTTCTGGACGAGATCGAAAATTCCCCGCGCTGCCTGGGCTTGCCCGAGCTTGCCGAAGTTCATGTAGGTTCCCCAGTTTAACCGTTCGGAGTCTCGCCCCGCAAACAGAGCCGCTCGAAATTCGCGGTGGTGAGGGCGGCGATCTCCTCCATGCTCTGGCCGCGCACCTCCGCCAGCCGGCGCGCGGTCTCGGCCACGAATGCGGGCTCATTGCGTTTGCCCCTGTGCGGCACCGGCGCCAGGTACGGACAATCGGTTTCGAGCAGCAGCCGGCCGGCCGGGGTGATGCGAGCCGCTTCGCGCACCGGCTCGGCCTTCGGAAACGTCAGCACGCCGCCGAATGCCAGGCTAAAGCCGGCGTCCAGCGCCTGCTGCGCCTGCGCGGTGTCGCCGGTGAAACAGTGCAGGATGCCCTCGCCCTGCCAGTCGTGGCGAAGAATCTCGAAGGTGTCGTCCCATGCCTCGCGCGTGTGGATGATCACCGGCAGCGCCTTGTCGGCCGCCAATGCCAGCTGCCGCGCAAACACCGTGCGCTGCACGTCGCGCGGCGAAAAGTCGTAATGATAATCGAGACCGATTTCGCCGACTGCCACGACCTTTGGATGCTCCGCCAGCTCGCGCAGTCGCTCGAAAGTTGCTTCGGTGGCTTTTGCTGCGTCGTGCGGGTGCACGCCCACCGTCGCGAGAACGAACGGGTATGCGGCAGCCAGCCGCAAGCCGGCTTCCAGGTCAGGCGGACCGCTGCCCGTGCCGATGGCGAGCATGCATTCCACGCCGGCGGCGCGGGCGCGCTCGATCACGGCGGCGCGGTCTTGGTCGAATTGAGTGTCGTCCAGGTGGGTGTGGGAATCGATCAGCCTCACTTGAGGCGCGCTCCCACCGGGATGTCCTCGTGGAAGCCCGCCAGCACCGGCTTGCCGCCGTCCACCGACGCGGCCACGATCATGCCGTTGGATTCGATGCCGCGCAGTTTCCGCGGCTGCAGGTTGGCCACGATCACCACCTTGCGGTTCACCAGCGCCTCGGGTGTGTAAGCCTCGGCGATGCCAGCGACGATGGTGCGCGGCTCCACTTCGCCGATGTCGATCTTCATGTGCATCAGCTTGTCGGCGCCCTTCACCCGCTCGGCGGAAAGCACCAGGCCGACGCGCAGATCGACTTTGCCGAAATCGTCGATGTTGATCTTGGCGACCCCGGCCGGCGCGGTAGCCGCAGAGGGCGCCGGCGCTGGTTTGCCCATCATCACGGCTTGTTCGGCCGCGACTCTATCTTCCAGCGCACGCATTTGCTCGATGGCCGGCTTGGCGTCGATGCGCGGGAACACCGCCGAGACTTCGCCAATCGGCTGTCCAGGCGGAAGACCACCCCATGCGAGCGTTGCGAAACGAATGCTCTCGATGGGTTCCTTCATCCCGAGTTGCGCCCAGATCTTCGGCGCCGATTGCGGCAGCACGGGGTAGACCAGCGCGGTGGCAATGCGCAGCGCCTCGGCGGCCGCGTAGAGCGTGTCATCGAGCTTCTGCTGTTGCCCGGCGTGCGGATCGCGCGCTAGGTTCCACGGCTTCTGCTCGACGATAAACTTGTCTACGCGCGAGATCAGGCTCCAGATCGATTCCAGGCCGCGCGAGAAGTCGAATTCGTCAAAAGTGCGCTGGACCGTCTCGATGGTTTCCGCCGCCACCTGCTTGATTGGCGGTCCGTAAACGTCTGGCGCCACCGGGGCAGCCCATAATTCGCCAGATTCCGCCGGCACTACTCCCTTCCGGTACTGGTGAATCATGGTCAGCGTCCGGCTCGCCAGATTGCCCAGGCCGTTGGCGAGATCCGAATTGTAGCGGCCGATCAGCGCGTCATAGCTGAAGCTGCCGTCCTGCCCGAACACGACCTCGCGCAGCAGGAAGTAGCGCAGCGCATCCACGCCCATCACTTTCTGAATCGGCTCGGCACGCACGATGTTGCCGCGCGATTTCGACATTTTGTCGTTCTCGAATAGCAGCCAGCCGTGCGCGAAGATCCGCTTCGGTAAAGGAAGCTCGGCCGCCATCAGAAGCGCCGGCCAGACCACCGCGTGGAAACGCACGATCTCCTTGCCGATCAGGTGCAGATCGGCCGGCCACAACTGTTCGCCATCGACACTCTTACCGTCGACCGCGGTCCGGTACGCATTCAGCGCGTCGAACCACACGTAGAACACGTGTGGCGCTTCGCCGGCCACCGGGATGCCCCACTTGATATTGGTCCGCGTGATGGAAAGGTCGGTCAGGCCACCTTTGACGAACGAGATCACCTCGTTGCGGCGCGTCTCTGGTTGCATGAAATCGGGCTGCTCGTCGTACAGCTGCAGCAGCTTATCCTGAAACGCGGAAAGCTTGAAGAAAAAATTCTCCTCCGTGATCGACTCCGTGGGCCGGCCGCAATCCGGACACGGGTCGCCGGGCTTGGCGTCGTTCACATAAAGGTTGTCGAAGATGCAGTATTGGCCGGTGTAGGAGCCTTTGTAGATGTAGCCGTTCTTGCGGCAGCGGTCGAACAGGTCCTGCACCACGCGGGCATGCCGCGGGTCGGTGGTGCGCTGGAAATAGTCGATCTGCAAGCCGAGCATCTTCCATTGCCGCTCGAACTCGGCCGCGATCACATCGCAGAATTCCTTCGGCGTCTTACCGGCGCGCTCGGCCGCGCGTTCCACGTTGACGCCGTGTTCATCGGACCCGGTGGTCAGCACGCCGTGATAGCCCTGCATGCCTTTGAAACGCTTCAGCAGGTCGGTCACGATGGTGGTGTAGGCGTGCCCGATGTGCGGCGCGGCGTTGACGTAATAGATCGGAGTGGTGAGATAGTATTTCATTTTTGCTGGTTGAGATACGCGGAATTCGCCTCCGCGATGATGTGTTTCAGCGCCACGCCGGAGGCCAGCGCCAGCTTGCGGCAATCTTCATACTCCGGTGTGAAATAGCCTTCGTTGGTGACCTTCACGCGTACTCTGCCGTACTGCGTCTCCACTTCCTGCAGGGTGCGCGCCTGCACGCGGCGCTCGGCGGAATAGAAACGCAGGCCAATTGTCGAGGTCTCCGAAAAGATCAACTGTACGATGGCCTCGCGGTGCTCCGGCTTGGCGATGACGCGCAGCAGATGGCCAGGGCGGCCCTTCTTCATGACGATCGGCTCCAGCGACACGTCCAGCGCGCCGAAGTCCCACAATCTGTCTGTCGCGTAGGACAACACCTGGGGATTGAGATCGTCGATATTGGCTTCGAGCACGCAAACCGTGAGCGCCTCTTCGGCGCCTGTGAGCTCGCCCAACATCACGCGCAGGACGTTGGCCTGGGTGGGGAAATCGCGAGTGCCGGCGCCGTAGCCGGTGCGCGTCACCTTCATCGCGGGCAGCACGCCGAAACGCTTCGCCAGGGTGACGGCGACCGCCGCCCCGGTCGGAGTCGTCAGTTCGACTTCGGGGCCGCGGGCGTAAACAGGAGCGCCTTCCAGCAGCTTCGCGGTCGCCGGCGCCGGAACCGGCAACACGCCGTGCTCCGTTTCCACCGTGCCGCTGCCCACATTGAGCGGTGAGCAGAGGATCGTATCCACGTCGAGCAGGTCGAAGGCCACGCACGCGCCCACGATGTCGGCGATCGAATCCGAGGCGCCGACTTCGTGGAAGTGAACTTTCTCGATCGGCATCTGGTGGACCTGCGCTTCCGCTTCGCCCAGCCGCCGGAACACGGCAATCGCATTTTGCTTGGCGCGCGGCGGTAGGTGGGCCTTCTCGATCATCTTGACGATATGCCCCAGATGGCGGTGCACGCGCGCCTCTTCCACCGTCACTCGGTACTGGGTGGCGGCCAGGCCGTTCCGCGTCACCTTTTCAAACGACACCACGGCGCCCGCGTCCAGCGAGCCGATGGCGGCGGCGATGGCTTCCGGATCGGCGCCGGCATCCACCAGCGCGCCCACCAGCATATCGCCGGCGATTCCCGAAAACGCGTCCAGGTAGCAGATTAGAGGCACAGAATTTCATTGTAGCGGGTGGGGACGTCTCGAACTTCGCGCTACCCGCCAGGGGTGCGCGACGCAAAAATGGTGAAGCTCTCCATCCCTGGTGAATTCGCATGAATCTGAGTGTAGGGGTGCACAAGGCGTTGCTTGATCAGAGGCTCTGTATCAGGGCACGGGCTTTAGCCGTGCCGAAGAATCAGGAGAGGAATTTGGGCTTCAGCCCCTGTGAACTCAGAAAGGACGCAGTGGCTAAAGCCCTTGGCTGGCGATGTGTTGCAGCACGACTAAAGCCGTGCCCTGATACAACGCCAGCCCAGTTTCCACTTCCATATCGCACACCCACCCGCCAGCGTGCGCGACTGCCCTACTTTCCGCGCTTTCTCGCCGGATAACGTTCGATCCCTTCCCGCAGCGCAGACAAGTGCGGCATGACCACGCCGCGGCTCTCTCCGGTATTGAGCACATCGAAGTAAAAACGCTTCATCTCGTCCGCGCTATTGTCGAAGTGACTCGCCTTCAGAAGGCGCCGGCCCTTTTCCGTGAAACGAATTCCGTAAGCAGCGGCCAGGGCCGCCAGCCAAATCGGCATATTCAAAATACTCCTCGCGTCGGGATAGCTCTCCAGGCGGACGCCCCGCGCCGCAGCTACCCCGAGCGCCTCTCTCACGGCCAGCACCCCCAGCCTCAAGGTCTTGGCACTACGGGCAGCTTCGTCGATGCCTCCTGCCCAAAGGCAAACTCCGATTCCGCCGGCATTGATCGCATGGTGCACCCAGAGCCATTCGATAATGTTGGGCTTCACGTCCAGGGTGAAGCCAGCCACTTGGAACAATTCCTTGACGCTATTAAACCGGTCCGGATCGGAACCTTGCAGCATTCCCAGCCGCACCGCGGGGTTCACGGTCGCAATCAGGACGCCCTCGGCATTAACTCCGCCGGTGGCCTGGGCATAACCCCAAAGGAAAGAGGACCGCGGCAGAATGCGGTCAATTTCTTCCGTACCATCCCAATTCGCAGTGAATAGAAGAAATGTCGCGCGAGGTGCGCCGGGCAGGTATTGCCGGATCGCCTGAGCTGCCTGGTAGTGCTTGGTCGCGACGATTACGAGGTCGAAGTTGTCGGACGGGCTGATCTGCCTGACCGTCCTGGGTGCATAGGTCGCCTGCGAATGTTTGGGATACCCGGCCCGCAGGTCCAATAGATCCAACGCATCGGTGGCAGCAGAGCCCTCTTGGCGCACGATATGGGTGACGTCGATCCCTGCGTGGGACAACGCCCACCCGTAGATGGTTCCAACTACGCCCCTGCCAACGACAAGGATTTTCATTTCCTGGAGTCACGCCTACTTTCCCACCACGATCACCCAGGCGGCGACCACAGGCAGCACAAACAACGTGCTGTCCACGCGGTCCAGGAATCCACCGTGGCCGGGAAGCAGGCCGCCCGAATCCTTCACGCCCGCGCCGCGCTTCATGGCGGATTCCACCAGGTCGCCGACCTGGCCGGCCGCGTTGCCCAGCGCCGTCAGCAGCACGGCCGCGGCAATACTCACGCCGCCCGCGATATACACCAGGTAAGCGCCCGCTAGCAGCACGGACGTCACTACCGAAGCCGCTGCGCCCTCCCACGATTTCTTGGGGCTGACGCGGTCCGCCAGCCGGTGTTTGCCGAAACGCTTGCCGACGTAATAAGCGCCAATATCGCCGGTCCAGCTCACCAGCATCGCGTACATCAGCCAGTGCGGGCTGCGGTCGTGGAGCACCACGGCGCACCGCCAGCAGCCAAAAATGTAGAGCAACCCCAGCACAAGCAGCGAGGTGCGCGGCAAGGCGTGCGCCAGTTCGGCGGAGCGCAGCGCCAGCGCCAGCGCCAGCAGCGCAGCCGCCGTCACCACCAGCCACTCATCGGCGTAGGGGACTACCAGCAGAACCAGGCCCGCATAGCCGAGCACTCCGGGCGCGCCGAAACCGTAAGCTGCGGCGATCCCGTCGTATTCCCGGTAGCTGAGCACCGCCGCAATGGCAACCACCGCCAGAAAAACCCAGGAGTTCGCCCACAGTACCGTGTAGACGACGAAAGGGATGAGCAGGGCTGCGGTTAGAACCCGCTTCATGACGAGCCGAGTGCGGGAATCAAGGTCCGGTCGGACGGCGCGGCGGCGGCGCCTGCACGGAGGCCGCCATAGCGGCGCTCGCGCTTCTGATAAGCCACGACGGCTTCCAGCAGATCGGTGCGCGTGAAGTCCGGCCACAGCGTCTCGGTGACGTACAGCTCCGCGTAAGCGATCTGCCACAGCAGGAAATTACTGATCCGCATTTCGCCCGAAGTGCGGATCAGCAGGTCCGGATCCGGACACGAGGCTGTATACAGGTTGGTGGCGATCAGGTCCTCGTCCATTCTGAGCGAATCCAGCGAACCTTCCAGGCGCGCCATCTCCAGAACTGCGTTCACGGCGTCGACGATCTCGGCGCGGCCCCCGTAGTTGATGGCCAGGTTCACCAGCAGCCCGCGGTTGTTGGCCGTCGCTTCCACCGCCGCGTCCAGTTCGGCGCGCACCGTCGCCGGCAGCGCGTCCAGCCGCCCGATGGCCTGCAGGCGGATGTCGTTCTTTTGCAGCTCCGGCATCTCCTGGCGCAGGTAATAGCGGAGCAGCCGCCAGAGTGTCTCCACTTCGTGCCGCGGGCGCTTCCAGTTCTCGACCGAGAAGGCATAGAGCGTCAGCGTTTTCACGCCCAGGCGCGCGCAAGTCTCCACCGTCGAGCGCACCGGTCCGATGCCCGCCTTGTGACCGGCCACACGCGGCAGCCGCCGCCGCTGGGCCCAGCGCCCATTGCCATCCATGATGATCGCGATGTGTTCCGGCAGCCGCGCCGGGTCGATGGCCTGCGCCAGTTCCCAGTCGC
>CAZZHN010000074.1:0-19540 GCA_964654065.1 uncultured Solibacteraceae bacterium | reverse complement strand
CCGGATTTCGACAGGTCATAGACCAGCCAGGCTTGCGCCACGATCTGCATCCAGGTGCCGATGCTGGAAGTACAGGCACCCACCCACATGAGGCGGAAGTCGCGGTACTGGAATGCTTTGAAGACCCGGCGCAGCACAATGAAGAGGACGGCGAGTGGACAAAACCGTTACTAACGGATTGTAGCAGTTTGGGCTTGGGCCACGCTGCGCGGGCTCAAAACTGCGGGCGCCATTCGCGCGAGGCAGCCCCGGAATTGCTTCCTCCCAGGGGGCTCCGTTATCGTGAAGACATCAGTGCCACGACCAACAGAACCTGAACAGCCGGAAAAAGTGCGCGTCAATCACCTGGCGAAGATCAAGCAGAGCGGCGGGCGGATTGCCGCGCTCACGGCATACGATTTTCTGACCGCCCGACTGCTGGACCGGGCCGGCATCGACATGATTCTGGTCGGCGACTCGCTGGCCAACGTCGTCTTGGGTTACCCAACCACCTTGCCGGTGACCGTGGACGAAATGCTGCACCACGCAAAAGCGGTGACGCGCGGCGTGTCGCGGGCGCTGACGGTGGCCGATCTGCCGTTCCTCTCGTATCAAACCGGCCCGAACGACGCGGTTCGCAATGCGGGCCGGTTCCTGAAGGAAGGCGGGGTTGAGGCGGTGAAGGTGGAGGGCGCGGGCCCGGTTCTCGGCGTGGTCGAGAGACTGGTCGAGGTAGGGATTCCGGTGCTGGGACACCTCGGTTACACACCACAATCGGTGCACCGGTTCGGCAGCAACATCGTGCAAGGCAAGACGGCGGCGCGCGCGGGCGAGCTGCTGAACGACGCCATTGCGCTGGAGGGCGCGGGGGCGTTCGCGGTGGTGCTGGAATGCGTGCCTGCCGAAGTGGCGCGCTTGATCACGGACCGCCTGAGCGTGCCGACCATCGGCATCGGCGCCGGGCCCTTCTGCGATGGACAGATTCTGGTGCTGCACGATGCGCTGGGGCTGACGCCCCGGAGCCCGCGCCTGGCGAAGCGCTATCTCGAGTTGGGCGAGATGATCTCCGCGGCGGCCGAATCGTACGTGCGCGAGGTGCGGGAGGGCGTGTTTCCAGCCCAGGAGCATTGCTACGAAATGCCCGAGGACGAACTGCGGGCGCTGGCGGCGGACGAGGAACGCGGCGGCCGCAAGAACAGGTGAGGCTGCGGAGCCGCGGGCCGGGCATGCCCGGCCCCTGACGCGCCTTCCCGGCGCGATTCCGATCACAAATGCGAATCGTAAGAACAGTAAGAGAGATACGCGCTGCGACGGAGGCTGCCAGGCACGCCGGCAAAATCGTGGGGCTGGTGCCGACGATGGGGTTCTTTCATGAAGGCCACCTGTCGCTGATGCGGAGGGCGCAGGCGGAATGCGACGTGGCGGTGGTGTCGCTATTCGTAAACCCGACGCAATTCGGGCCGGGGGAAGATCTGGCGGCGTACCCCAGAGACTTCGAGCGGGACTGCTCGCTGGCGGAGGCGGAAGGGATGGACCTCATGTTCGCTCCGGATGCCGCCGGGATGTACGCGGCGGACTGCGCCACCTTCATTGAGGTGGAGGGCCTCAGCGGCCGCCTGTGCGGCGCGTCGCGGCCGGGGCATTTCCGCGGCGTGGCGACGGTGGTGGCCAAACTGTTCCATATCTGCCGGCCGCAGCGCGCGTATTTCGGCTTGAAGGACTATCAGCAGGTGCGCGTCATCGAAACCATGATTCGCGATCTGAACTTCGACCTGGAGCTTGTGCGGTGCCCGATCGTGCGTGAACCGGATGGTGTCGCCATGAGTTCGCGGAACAGCTATTTGACGGCGGAGGAACGGTGCGCGGCGACAGTTCTGCGGCGGTCGCTGCTCGCGGCGGGCAAGCGAATCGAGCTGGGAGAGCGCGACTGCGGCGAGATCGCGCGGCGGCTGCGGGTGGCGATTGAGGCGGAGCCGCTGGCGCGCGTCGATTACACCGCGGTGGTGGACCTAGACTCGCTGGAGCCGCTGGCGCGGATCGACCGCGGGGCTCTGCTGGCGGTGGCGGTGCGGATCGGGCGCGCGCGGTTGATCGACAATCTGGTGGTTGACGGTTAGGTGAATTCGCAAATCGAGGTAGGACAGGCCATCGTTCTTCGTGGCCTGTCACGGCTGTCGGACGACAGGCGACATAAACCGATCGCCTGTCCTACCTGAATTGCCGGCGCGTGCCATTTTCATGATCCATTGTGTGCACTGCTGTCCGGAGAATGCCGGCTTACGCCGGCTTGCGCAGCATGGGGCGGAGGACCAGGTTCACCAGAATCATGATCACGGAGAATGCGGGCAGCAGAAGCAGGCCGGTTTGGAGGCTGTGCGAGGTGGCCACGCTGCCGATGATGGGACTGCTGAAGACGAGGCCGAGCCAGCCGCACGTGATGACGATGCCCATGGCGGTGGCGCTCATGCGCGGGAAGGCGTCGCCCACCAGCGCGAGCGTGGTGGGAAATACAGGCGCCATGGCGAGACCGGCGCAGAATACGACCACCCAGGCGGCCGACGGACTGGAGACCTGCAACATGGCAAAGGTGGTGATGGCCATCGCCACGGAAGCGCCGAGAGTCACCGAGACGGCGGCCACTTTGATGAGGATGCGCGAGATCACCAGACGCCCGACCAGCAGCCCGAGCGCGAAGCCCAGGGAGAGAACATTGAGAGCGGTGGATTTGTCCAGCCCGCGTTCTCTGATCAGGTACTTCGCCAGCCAGTTCCACACGCCCACTTCGCAGGAGATATAGAGGAACAGGAACAGGGCCAGCATATAGAGGACGGGGCGGCCCACCACGGAGCCGATCTCGGAAGCCTTGAAGCCGCGCTCGCCGGTGGGCTTCGGCATCGGGGTCATGATGTTGATGACCAGCGCGATGGTCGCGAGCACGGCGGCGACGTAACACATCCGCACAGCGTTGCCGCCCAGGATATTGGCGGTAACGAAGGGGGTGATGAGCCCGCCGAGTCCGAAGAAGAGATTCAGGATATTTAGCATGCTGCCGCGGCGCGATTCGCTGACATCGGAGACCAGCGCGTTGGCGCCGGTCACCACCACGCCTCCGCCCAGGCCGAGCAGCGTCAGGGCCACCAGCACCAGCGTGAAATCGGCGCCGGCGGACGGCAGCAGCCAGAAAGAAATCGAGATCAGGGCCAAGCCGCCGACCATCGCGCTTTTCTTGCCCTTGAGATCGATGAGGGGACCGACAGCGAGGGAAGCGACCACCAGCCCGATGGCGTTCGCGGTAGCGATGGCGCCGGTCTGCGCGTTGGTGAATCCAAGAGTGGGGTTAAACGTTCCCCAGGTGGCGGCGACGATGCCGTAGATCAGAATGCCGAGGGCGGCAGCGAGTATCAACATGGAGAGTTGATCTTATCACTACGCCCGTCCGGCCGGTTGGGCGGCGAGTTCCGGGAGTGCTGCGGCCCCTGCGGCGGGCAGCGTGATGGTGAATCGCGTCCCTTTGCCGGGATTGCTCTGGACATCAATGACACCCTGATGGGCTTTGGCGATCCAGGCGACGAAGCTCAGGCCCAGCCCCAGGCCCTGCTCGGGAGCCGGCGCGGTACCCGAGCCGGGAACGCGGTAGAAGCGGTCGAAAATGTGCGGCAGGTGCTCGGCGGGGATGCCGCGGCCGGTGTCTTCCACCACCACCTCCACGCTGCCTTCGAGGCGCCGCACGCGCAACCGCACCTCGCCGCCCTCGGGAGTGAACTTGAGCGCGTTGGAGAGCAGGTTGGTGATCATGCGTTCGATCTGCACCCGGTCGGCCTCGACGAAACAGTCTGGTTCGCAAGCCGCGGACAGGCGCACGCCGGCGCCCTCGGCAGGAATCTGAAACTGCTCGGCAAGGTCCTCAAGGACCGCGCCCAGGTCGAGGCGGGCCCGCTGCAGCGCCAGCTGGCCGGTCTCGGCCTGGGAGAGCAGCAGCAGGGCGCGCACGATTTGCGACAGGCGGTCGATGTCCTGCAGGGCGTTGAACATGGCCTCGCGGTATTGCTCGGTGCTGCCGGCCGTCATCAAGGCCACTTCGAGCTGGCCGCGAATGCCGGTGATTGGGGTGCGCAGCTCATGGGAGACATCGGCGGAAAACTGCTTCATCTGGCGAAATGACGCCTCCAGGCGCTCGATCATGCGATTGAAGGTGAGAATCAGGTAGTCCAACTCGTCGCCAGCATTACGCGAGGGAATGCGCAGACCGAGATTGGAGCCGGTGATACGCTGGGCGGCCTGCGCGACGTCGCGCACGGGAGTGAGCGCGCGGCCGGCCACGTACCAGCCGACCAGCCAGCCGAGAAACGTGGCGCCGGGGATGACGCCTACAAAAATCATGAAGGAGTATTTGCGGAGGATCTCTTCGTTCTTGGCGAGCGAGGTGCCGAGCGCGACGTAATACGGCGCGTGGCGCCCCTCATCCCACATGACCGCGGCGCGAATCAGAAACAGCTTCCCGGACGAATCGCGTTTCTGCATCCAGAATGGCTTGCCGGCCTGGCCCGGCTTGGAAGCGGCCACCCACTGCCGCACGCGCGCCTGAATATCGGCCGGGCGGTCCTGCGGCAAATCCTGGTAGATGGTGGATTCGGCGGGCGACTGCGTTTCGTGGTCCTGAATCACCTGTCCGCTGCTGTCTGTAATGAGCAGGACCTTCTTGATATCGAGAACCGCGGTGATTTCGTCGGGGTCGTCCTTGTCGTAATACCAATACGCCTCGTAGGCGCCCGAGTCCGAGGCGTGTTCGATACGCAGGATGTTGCCCTTGAGCGCGGTCCAGTCCTCGTCCAGCGAGTCCGTGGCCAGCGTTTGCAAGCTGCTGGAGAGCTGGGCGCGCGCCAGCCACGCCGCGCTGACCAGCAGAACGACAAATAGCCCGGCGTAGGTGGCGGTAAGGCGGAAGCGCAGGCCCCGCGAGGCGCGGCGCAGGTCGCGGCCGATGCGAAGCAGGTCGCGCCGGAAGAATCGCATATTACGCCTGCCGTTCGGGGACGGCTTCCACTGCCCGGTCCACCGGCTTGTCGGGAGCCTCGATCATGTAACCGATGCCGCGCACGGTCTGGATCAGCTTGAGCGGGAAGCGGTCGTCAATCTTGCTGCGCAGGTGCCGGATGTAGACGTCGACGATGTTGGTGAGGCCGTCGTAGTCCATGTCCCAGACGTGTTCCACGATCATGGTGCGGCTGAGCGGCCGGCCGCGGTTGCGCATCATGTATTCGAGTATGCCGAATTCCTTGGGCGCCAGATCGATGGCCTCGCCGGCGCGGGTCACCTTGCGGCGGATGCAGTCGAGGCCCAGATCGGCCACCTGCAGCTTTTCCGGCGTGGGCTGGCCGCGGCGCAGCAGCGCCCGGACTCGAGCCAGCAGCTCGACGAAGGCGAACGGCTTGACCAGGTAGTCGTCGGCGCCCAACTCCAGCCCTTTGACGCGATCGTCGAGCGAGCCACGGGCGCTTAAGATGAGCACCGGCGGGCCGACCTTGCCGCCGCGGATTCGCTCGAGCACCTCGATGCCGTCCATGTCGGGCAGCATCAGGTCCAGAATCACCAGGTCGTAGTCGGTCGAGTGGGTGCGTTCGAGAGCGCCCGCGCCGTTGGCGGCGGCGTCCACCGCGTACCCCGCGCCTTCCAGCCCCCGGCATAGAAAGTCGGCGATGCGTTTCTCGTCCTCGACCACCAGGAGTCTCATTTTCTATCAGCTTATCAACAACGCAGCCGGGAGTGCGGCAGCAGAAAGAGCGGGACGACGCGTGGCCCAGCGGGCTGGACAGCCCGCGCCGCGGCTTAGGCAGCGCCGCCGGCTGGCGGTTTCCGCCGGCTGCGCCTGAAGCGCGGAGGATTCTGCGGGCCCACCGCGAAGAACTCGCGGATCGCCTGCTGCGTCTCCGGCTCAAACAGTGTCGGCGCGTGGCCCACCCGCGGAATCTCGCGAACGCTCACCTGTGGCAGGATCGACTGCAAACGCTCAACCGTGTGCGGCCGGATCACGTCGCTCAGCTCGCCGCGCAGAAAAAGGACGGGCATGGTGAGTTTCTTGCACTGCTCCCACACCAGCTCGTTCTCGCCGGGTGAGGAAACCGCCACGCGCTCCGCGACCTGCCGTGCCAGGCGGACTGCAGCAGGATCGCAGCCCAGCCGCACGCGCTCCCCGGCGTCCTTCGTCAAATGCTGCCTAACCCACTTTTGGCGATCCTGTTTTCGGAGGTGCAGCAGCCAGGGCCGGTCCGCCACGAACCAATCCAGCGCGTGGTTGAAGTTTTCAAACACCGGAGGCGCGGCATCGTATTGCGCGGCCACCCGGAGCAGGCCGTTCGGATCCGCGCCGATGGCGCAATCAATCAGCACCAGCCGCGTCACACGCTCCGGATAGGCCGAGGCAAACATCATGGAGATCCATCCGCCCATCGAGTTCCCGATCAACGAGACGCGTTCGGTTTGCAGTTCGCTGAGAAACGCCTTTAGGTCCTGGAAATAGTGATCCATGCGATAGCGCGCCTGCGGGTCCCACTCCGACTGCCCGCGGCCGCGCACGTCGAGCGCCACCAGGCGAAACTTCGGGACCAGCACCGGCGCAAGAGGATCGAAGATCCGTGCGGTCTGGACGAGGCCGTGCAACCCGACGACGAGTTCGCCGTCGCCGCCGTAGTCCAGCCAGTGCGCGCGCAGGCCGCGGACGGTGGCAAATCGATGAATGCCGCGGTTTCCAGCCATCGAAGAGAACCTTCGCAAAGGGGACAGACGCGTTTTTCGCGTCTCGCCCGCCCTCCGCACACCTAAAAACGAGATCCAGCTCCTATTCGATCCAGGGGGCCGAACGCCCGCGACTCCCAGCCTCTGGACAGGGAGGCGCCGCCCGTCGCAATATGGAGATTGGCCCCGTCGCTCGAAATTGCGCCCCGATTCGTTCCGGTTCTGGACCCGGAGTTTGTCCCCGCGGCCCTATGGAACCGCGCCTACCGCGCCTCGGTCAAGGAGGCGCGCGGCACACGCCTCGCCATCGCGCTGCAGCGCGGCGATGGTTCGGTTTCCGTTTACCGAACGGCCATTTTGCCACACCAGGGCGCGAATGTCGAATGGAATTGCCGGTACGCGGAGCGGCTCCTCAAATTCCTGCTATGGCAGAAGGGCGGCTGCCGGGTCATCGTTGGGGGCGAACCCGGCCTGGCCAGCTATCTGGGCGCCGTGTACTCGCCCACCGGTGCGCGGGCCTTCGATCATCAGTTCATGGGGGAGCGAGTCTACGGCAGGCCGCTGACGGTGGAAAGCGCCGCCTACGATGCAGTTCCCGGCGAGCAGGAAACCGCCGCCCCGCTGGGCCGCCACCTGGATGGCTGCCGGATCGGCTTCGACCTGGGCGCGAGCGACCGCAAGTGCGCCGCCGTGGTGGATGGCCGCGCCGTCTGGAGCGATGAGACGCCCTGGAATCCCGCTGCCCAGTCCGACCCGCGATATCACTTCGACGGCATTGGGGATTCCCTGCAGCGCGCCGCCGCGCACCTGCCGCGGGTAGATGCCATTGGCGGAAGCGCCGCCGGAGTGTACGTGAACAATCAGGTCCGTGTCGGATCGCTGTACCGGTCGGTGCCGCCGCCTCTGTTCGATAGCCGCATCCGCAGTTTGTTCCTGGAGCTGCGCACCGCCTGGGGCGTCCCGCTGGAGGTGGTCAACGACGGTGAAGTCACCGCGCTCGCCGGCTCGATGGCGCTGGACGACAACGCCGTGCTCGGCGTCGCCATGGGCAGCAGCCTGGCCACCGGATATGTGACACCGCGCGGCGCCATCACTGGCTGGCTCAATGAGCTGGCGTTCGTCCCGGTGGATTACCGGCGATTCGCCCCGCTGGACGAATGGTCCGGCGATGCCGGCGCGGGCGTGCAGTATTTTTCGCAGCAGGCAGTGGCCCGGCTGCTCGAGCCGGCCGGCATCCAACTTCCCTCGGAAATGCCGTTTCCGGTGAAGCTCGAGGAAGTGCAGCAGCTGGCCAGCACGGGTGATGGGCGCGCGCTGCGCATTTTTGAGACGATCGGCGTCTGGTTCGGGTACACCATCGCGCACTTTGCGGATTTCTACGAGGTCCGCAACCTGCTGGTTCTCGGCCGCGTGATGACCGGCGTGGGCGGCGACCTGCTGCTCTCGACCGCGCAAAAGGTGCTGGCCGCCGAATTTCCCGAACTGGCGGAGCGCATCCGCTACCACATTCCCGGCGAGCAGGAGAAGCGCCATGGCCAGGCTATTGCCGCGGCCAGCCTCCCCGCCATTGCATCCACGGAGATTCCACATGTTCCCTCAAAACCCCCACGTTGATTTATTCGTTCCCGACAACCTGCCGCCCGCCGAAGCGCTGGGCCGCACCACGCACCTGTCGATCGCCGCGCACCAGGACGATATCGAGATCATGGCCTACCACGGCATCGTGGAGTCGTTCGGCCGCGCGGACCGGTGGTTCACCGGCGTGGTGTCGACCAACGGCGCCGGCAGCCCCCGCTCCGGCATCTACGCGGACTTGAGCGACCAGGAGATGCAGCGGGTGCGCATCCAGGAGCAGCGCAAGGCGGCGGTGGTAGGCGAGTACGCGTGCCAGATCCAGCTTGGCTACACCAGCGCCGAAGTGAAGGACCCGTCGGGAGCGCTGACGGGCGACCTGTGCGCCATCCTGCGCGCCGCCAAACCGGAGGTAGTCTACCTCCACAACCTCGCCGACAAACACGACACTCACGTCGCCGTCGCGCTGCGCTCCATCGCGGCGCTACGCGCGGTGCGGGAGGAGACACGGCCGCGCGCAGTGTATGGCTGCGAGGTGTGGCGCGACCTGGACTGGCTGCCCGACCAGGACAAACGGCCGCTGCCGGTTTCCGCCCGCTCGAATATCGCCGCCGCCTTAGTGGGTGTCTTCGATTCCCAGGTCTCCGGAGGCAAACGCTATGACCTGGCCACCGCCGGCCGGCGCCTGTCCCACGCCACTTACTTCGCGGCGCACTCCACGGACCAGGAATCCGCGCTGACCTTCGCCATGGACCTCACGCCCCTGATCGAGGACCCGGGAATGCCTATCGCCGGCTACGTACTTTCCCTCATTGACCGCTTCCGTGAGGACGTCGCGAGGCGGCTTTAACCCCAACATAGTGTTGAGATTACGAGCGGATCAGGGGAGTCGTATCTTTCGATCAGTTTGGGACCGCTGGGCGTTGAACCCACAGGTCGGTTCTAGTACCTTAGTACCATGATGAACCTAGCGCAGGGCCTATGGTCTGAGGACGACGGCCAGGATTTGATTGAGTACACGCTGCTTATGGCGTTTGTGGCGCTGGCCTCGGCGACTCTTTTCATGGGTGTGGGCCGTAGTATCAAGGGCATCTGGAGCACGACGAACTCCCAACTGGTGGCGGCCAACACCTCGGCGTCCTGATTTCCGCGACCTCCCATCGATCTCGCGTAATAGTACCTGTAATACCTCTAGTATTGAAAGACCGACCTCAGGGATGTACTTTGGTGATAGATGAGACGACTACTACGAGAACTTTGGCTGTATGACCAAGGTCAGGACCTGATCGAATACACTCTCGTCCTGGCGGCCATCGGGCTTTCCTCGGCCGTATTGTTCATCGGATCCGGAAGCGACGTGAAAGGAATCTGGAGCATCAGCAACTGCGAGCTCACGGCAGCCAACGTTTCTGCCTCCTGATCGCGCCCCAGCTCTCACCGCAACGCCGCGAACGGCGCCGGTTTCGTCCGCCCCGCGCCTTGGGGCATATCACCCAATCCCCAAATCTCAAAACTTCATAATTTATTGATACTACGTGGGTTTCCTTTGGAAGCAGGGGTGCAGTACAATCAAGCCGCACGCCTATGTTCCGATTCGATCAACTGATCCGCCGCGACATGATCATCCGTGACGTGAAACAACGCCACCCGGCAACGCGCCCTGTCTTCGAGAACCTCC
The DNA here is from genome assembly GCA_964654065.1 of uncultured Solibacteraceae bacterium. Classification (GTDB taxonomy): domain Bacteria; phylum Acidobacteriota; class Terriglobia; order Bryobacterales; family Bryobacteraceae; genus Bog-375. The sequence goes on along the minus strand of CAZZHN010000074.1, from coordinate 9,579 downwards.
ATTTCCGCGACAGCTGCGACGATTGCGCGATCGAGACCGTGGCGCGCAAGAACGGCCTGCATATTCCCGACGTGGTAGACGCGCTGAATCGCGCCGCCTTCGGGTCGCAGGCGGAGGCGGACGAGCATGCCAGCCCTCAATAAGGTCTCGCGCAAGAAGAAACAGAGCCCGGTGCTGCAGCCGCTGGAGGTGTTTTTCGCCCCCAAATCAGTGGCGGTGATTGGGGCTACGGAGACCGCCGACTCGGTGGGCCGGACGCTCTTGTGGAACCTGGTCACTTCGCCCTTCGGCGGCACGGTGTACCCGGTGAATCCGAAGCGGCCCAGCGTATTGGGGGTAAAGGCCTACAAATCCGTTTCGGAGATTCCGGAGGAGGTGGACCTGGCGGTGATCGTGACGCCGCCGCCTTCGATTCCGGGCCTGATCCGGGAGTGCGGCGAGAATGGCGTGCGCGGGGCGATCGTGATTTCGGCCGGCTTCAAGGAGATCGGTCCCGAGGGCGCGGCGCTCGAACAGCAGCTGCTGGCGGCGGCGCAGGCGGCCGGCATCCGCGTGATCGGGCCGAACTGCCTGGGTGTGATGAGCCCGCTTTCCGGCATGAACGCCACCTTCGCCACCACCATCGCGCGCCCCGGCTCGGTCGGCTTCATCAGCCAGAGCGGCGCGCTGTGCACGGCGGTCCTGGACTGGAGCCTGAAGGAAATGGTGGGCTTCAGCGCATTCGTTTCGGTGGGCTCGATGGTGGACGTTGGCTGGGGCGATCTGATCTATCACCTGGGCAACGATCCCAAGACCAAGTCCATCGTGTGCTACATGGAATCGATCGGCAACGCCCGGTCGTTCATTTCCGCGGCCCGCGAAGTAGCGCTGAACAAGCCGATCATCATCATCAAGCCGGGGCGCAGCGCAGCCGCGGCCAAGGCGGCTGCGTCGCACACCGGCGCGCTCACCGGATCCGACGAGGTGCTGGAGGCAGCCTTCCGGCGCTGCGGCGTCTTGCGCGTCGCCAACATCGCCGACCTGTTTTACATGGCCGAGGTTCTCTCGAAGCAGCCCCGGCCGCAAGGCCCGCGTTTGACGATCGTCACCAACGCGGGCGGTCCCGGAGTGCTGGCCACTGACGCTCTGATCATGGGCGGCGGCGAGTTGACCGAGCTCTCGCAGGAAACGCTGGATGCGTATAGCGCCGTCCTGCCGCCCACCTGGAGCCACGCGAACCCGGTTGACATCATCGGTGACGCCTCGCCGGAACGGTACGCCAAGGCACTGGAAATTGCCGCCAAAGACGCGAACTCCGACGGCATGCTGGTGATCCTGACGCCGCAGGCCATGACCGATCCGACGCAGATCGCCGAACAGCTCAAGCCGCTGGCTAAACAGGAAGGCAAGCCGGTGCTGGCAAGCTGGATGGGCGGAGTGGACGTGGCGGCGGGGGAAGCGATTTTGAATCGCGCCAACATTCCCACGTTCTCCTATCCCGATACCGCGGCGCGCGCCTTCAATTACATGTGGCAGTACAGCTACAATCTGCGCGGCCTGTACGAAACGCCGGCGCTGGCGGAGGATTCGGCGGATTGGGCGCCGGACCGGGCGCTGGTGGGCGACATCGTGCAGGCATCGCGCAGCAGCGGCCGCACCATTCTGACCGAGTCCGAATCCAAGCAGGTGCTGGCTGCTTACGGCATTCCCACGGCCGCTACCATCGTCGCCGCGAACGCCGCGGCCGCGGTGCAGGCAGCCGGCAAGATCGGCTACCCGGTGGTGCTGAAGCTGTACTCGGAAACGATCACTCACAAGACCGACGTGGGCGGCGTGCAGCTCAATCTCGGCAACGCGCAGTCCGTCGAGAAGGCTCTCGCAGCGATTCAAACATCGGTGACGGAAAAGGCCGGCGCGGAGCATTTCCAGGGCGTCACCGTACAGCCGATGGTCCGGCTCAAGGATGCGTATGAGCTGATTGTCGGCTCCAGCCTGGATCCGCAATTCGGACCGGTGCTGCTGTTCGGCACCGGCGGGCAGCTGGTGGAGGTATTCCAGGACCGCTCCCTGGCGCTGCCGCCACTCAACACCACGCTGGCGCGGCGCATGATGGAGCAAACCAGAATCTACAAGGCGCTCAAGGGCGTCCGCGGCCGGAAGCCGGTGGACCTGGCGGCGCTCGAGCTGTTGATGGTTCGCTTCAGCACGCTGGTGGCGGAGCAGCGCTGGATCAAAGAAATCGACATCAACCCGCTGCTGGCATCACCCGACGGACTGATGGCGCTCGACGCCCGGGTGGTGCTGTACGGGCCTGAAGTGACACTGGACCAGATCCCCAAGATGGCGATCCGGCCGTATCCGACGCGCTACGTGGGGCCGTTTACCCTCAAGGACGGCAGCGTGGTAACCATCCGCCCGATTCGCCCGGAGGACGAGCCGGCCATGGTGCATTTCCACCAGACGCTCTCCGAGCGCAGCGTTTACCTGCGGTTTTTCCACCTGATGAACCTCGAGCAGCGCACCAAGCACGACCGCCTGATGCGCACCTGCTTCATCGATTACGACCGCGAGATGGCGCTGGTGGCGGAGCGGCGCAACCCGGAGAGTGGCGAGCCGGAGATCCTCGGCGTGAGCCGGATGACGAAGATTCACGGCCTGGAAGAGGCCGAGGTAGCGGTGGTGGTGAGCGACCAGTGGCACGGCCGGGGCCTGGGCAAGGAATTGATGGCACGGCTGTTGCTTGTGGCCGCTGACGAAAAAGTTCCGGCTCTCACCGCCAATATCCTGCCCGACAACCGCGACATGATTCGCGTCTTCGAGAAGCTGGGTTTCTCGCTCAAGCACTCGCTGGACGATGAAGTGGTGCGGGCGGAATTCAAGCTTTAGGGAGGCGTGGCTAGCACCGCATCATCGATGGAGTGGTAGCGCGCACATCCGGACCTCAGCAAGGCACCTTACATCTTGCGGCCGACGGTGCTGGCGGAGAATGAGCATCCTGAACTACAAGGTTGACAGGCGGAAGCGCCTGTCCCACTGGCCGGCTAGCTGCGCCACCAGTGCGCGGCTTTAGGGTATCGTAGCGGGATGGGCATTTTTTCATGGCATTTCTTCCGCAAGAGCGCGTGTGTAGCGGCTCTCGGCGTTTTGGCCGGTTTCACGGGTCACTTCCGGGCGGCCGGCCAGGAGGCAAAAACCGAGCCTCCGCCTGCGGCGGCCGATGCGAAGGACAAAGACAAGGCGGCGGCCGACAAGAACGATAAAAGCGACAAACAGGCACCGCTTCCCGGGGACGCGCACGCCGCTCAAAGCATCCAGCTTGAGGGCAAAGCCCTGCATTATACGGCCACGGTAGGCACGCTGCCGGTCTACGACAAGGACGGCAAGAAAAGCGGCGAGGTGGTGCTGACCGCGTATACCGTGGAGGGCCCGGGCCGGCCGGTGACGTTTGCGCTGAACGGCGGGCCAGGGGCGGCCTCCGTTTATCTCAACTTTGGCGCCATCGGTCCGAAGCGCGTCCAGTTTGGCGACGAGGGAGACAGCCCCTCGGACCCGGCCACGTTGAACGACAACCCGGGTACGTGGCTGGATTTCACCGACCTGGTGTTCATTGATCCGATCGGCACCGGCTTCAGCCGGTCGCTGGTTTCGCCGGAAGAGGCCAAGAAGCAGTTTTACAACGCCGACGCTGACATACATTACCTGTCGCGCATCATTTACGACTGGCTGGTGAAGAACGGGCGGCTTAGCTCCCGCAAGTACCTCACCGGCGAAAGCTACGGCGGCTATCGCGGCCCGCGGATCACGCATTACCTGCAGGCGCAGCTCGGCGTAGCGATGAACGGCGTGGTGCTGGTGTCGCCGTATCTCAACCCGGCCCTCGACGAGGGCGGTGACATCTCTCCGCTCCCCTGGATGTTGACGCTGCCCTCGATTACGGCGGCGCACCTGGAGCGCCAGCACAAGCTGACGGCGGAAGCGATGGCGCCGGTGATCGCTTACACCCGTGGCGAATATGCCACCGACCTGTTGAAGGGGCGTTCCGACCCGGCGGCAATCGGGCGGATCGTGAGACACGTCAGCGAGATGACAGGCCTGGAAGAGGAGTTCGTGCGGCGCGCCGGAGGGCGGCTGGATATCGGCGCCTACCTGCGCGAAGTCTACCGCGAGGAGGGCCGGATCGGCAGCGTGTACGACTCCAATGTGACGGCGTACGACCCCTACCCATTTGCGCCCGAACAGCGCACCAACGACCCGCTGCTGGAAAAGATCATCGCGCACCACCACGGCGATGGTAGATTTTGTAACGCGCGTCGGCTGGAAAACCGACGCCCGCTACAATGCGCTTAGCTACGAAGTCGGCTCGCAGTGGGAACGCGACGGCTTCAGCCTGCGTGCGGGCGCGGTCCCCGATCTGCGGCAGGCGGTGGCGGCGGATCCGAAGCTGCGGGTGCTGATCGCCCACGGCTGGAATGACCTCTCGTGCCCGTTCATGGGATCGGTGCTGACGGTGGATCAGATGCCCCTAATGGGCGACCGGCGCGGGTCGCGGTGCGCGAATACCCGGGCGGGCACCTGTTCTACAGCCGTGCCGAAAGCCAGGCGCAGCTGCGCAAGGACGTCCGCGAAATGTTCGCGAAGCACTGAACGGGCGCGGAGCGAAGCCAGGCGAAAAAATCAAAAATCGAGATGACTCTCGACACGGCAGGCATGACTGCCTGGGCCGGTGGCGAAACCTAACGCTGCCGACATTTCCTTCCCGCAGCGGGTCACGGCTGGCTGCGGCGGGCAGCGAGCAGATCGACATACGCCTCCGCCAGGAGCTGGTCCGGCTGAATCCAGAACCGGGCGAGCAGGTCCGGCGCAATTTGGCGGCCTTCTGCTTCGCTTTGCCCCGGCCGGAGGACCACCTCGAACTCGAGGAAGTCTCCCAGCCCTTCCACCGCGTCAATGTGGATTCTGGTCTGGCCTACCAGGTAAAGCTGCCGTGTCTTCTTCACGGTGCCGGCCTGGTGGAGCGCGTTCGCCAGAATGTCCAGCAGGATGGCCGGGTCCGGCGTACGGGCAATGACGTAGCGGGATGGCCTCACCTCAGCCAGGTTCGCCCGCTGGTAGCGAATCAGCTCGCCGCGGTCCGGACCCAGGATGCGAAGCTTCAGCCGCGCTTCGGTGGAGCGAAAGAAGACGTCCACCTGGTGGAGGATCTCGGGGGCGCCGCCGCTCAAACCGCCTGCGATGGCTTCCGCGGCGGGCCGGTCGCGCAGGACCGCCTTGATTTCGATATTCGACGGCATGCGCGCCAGCATACAACACCGGCAAGAGACGGGCCGGGCATGCCCGGCCCCTACGGGGCGTCGGCGCGGTCGAATGATCATCCGACTTTTCCATGAGTCCGCGCCAAGACACCGGCGGCAAGACCGCCGGCGTTACAGCGCGCTGAGGTTCGGGAAGCTTTTAATCGACTGTCGCGGGCGCAGGCCAATGTGACAGGTGAAAAAAAACCGATCGCCAGTCCTACCAACGCGTAAACTCGGCGCCAGAGAGCTCAGGTGTGGCGGGCGACGTACAGCAGCAGGCCGAAGATGACTACGGGAATGAGCGCGATCATGACGTAGAAGAGAATCTGGCGCACCCAGGGGCGGCGGCGTTTTTTCCAGTCCAGCAATTCGGGCCGGTCGGCGGCGCCCACCTGGTCCAGATGCGCCAGGTCCCAGGCCATTTCGCGAGCCTTGGCGTAGCGGCTCTTCGGGTCCCGCTCCAGCGCGCGGTAGATGACTTCCTGCAGCGCGGGAGAAATGGCCGGATTCAATTCGCGCGGCGGAACCGGGTAGTTGAGCAGGCGGTCGTTCATGATCGCGAACGGATTGTTGCCGGTGAAGGCCGGCTTGCCGGTCAGCATCTCATAAAGCATCACGCCCAGCGCGTAGATATCGCTGCGGCCGTCGCCGCGTTTGCCCTTCACCTGTTCCGGTGAAATGTAGTCGGGCGTACCCATCACCTGCGACAGCTTGGCGAAAGTGAGACGCCGCGACCCCTCCTTGCCGGCGATGCCGAAATCGATCAGCTTGATGCGGTCGGCATCGTCTACCATGATGTTCTCCGGCTTCAGATCGCGGTGGACCACGCCCTGCGAGTGGATATAGTCCAGCGCCTCAGCGATTGAGATGGCGATGCGGACCGCGCGGTCGACCGGCAGCTTGCCTTTCTCGCTGAGGATCTGCCGCAGCAGGCGGCCCTCGACCCACTCCATCACCATGTAGATGGAGCTACGATCCGGGTCCTCAAAGACCTTCATGACGCCGGGATGATCGAGTGCGATGCCGATCGACCTTTCCCGCTCGAAGCGGTCGAACAGAACCGGGTCGGCTTCCATTTCGGGATGGGGGATCTTGATGGCCACCTCGCGCCCGTCGCGCAGGTCCACGCCGCGGAAAATCGAGGCCATGCCGCTGCGTGCGGTCAGGCTGTCGATGCGATAGTGGTCGAGCTTCTCGCCCGGGCGCACGGAACTCATGCGAAATATTGGATGGAGGTGCCGATCAGGCTAGTTTGTAGGGCCGCCCGCGGTACATACCGACGCGTTCCACCTGGCGGATGCGAATGAGCTGCACGCTCACATTATCACCGCCATCCCGCTGGTTTGCAAGGTCGATCAGCTCACGGGCGGCGTCGGGAAGGGCGGTGCGGCGGCTCACCAGTTGGGCCATCGCGTCGGCGTCCACCGGCCCGTGAAGACCATCGGAGCAAAGCAGAAGAACGTCACCGGGAATGATCTGATAGTCGCGGGTTTCGACTGCCACGATCATCGCCGGGCCGAGCGAGCGGCTGAGGACGTGGCGGGTCTCGGCGCTCGATGCCTCGCCGGCAGTGATCAAGCCCAGTCGCATGTGCTCGCCGGCGATGGTGTGATCGCGCGTGAGCGCTTCGGCGTGGCCGTGGCGGATGCGGTAACAGCGCGAATCGCCGACATGCGACACTACCACACGGTCATAGCGAAGGGCGCAGGCCACCAGGGTGGTGGCCATGTTGGAACCGCCCGGGCCAGCCGCCATACCGGTTTCGTAAACCCGCAGGTTGGCCTGCTGCACCAGGCGGGGCAGCAGCGAGGAATGGGGAACGCCCGCAGCCAGGCGGCGGAAGTCCTGGATGACCGTTTCGACGGCCAGCCTGGAAGCGACCTCGCCGGCGTCGCCGCCGCCGACCCCATCGGCCAGCGCGAAGAGATAGCCCAGAGTTCGAGCCTCGGCCTCCACATCAGGGGCGCAGCAGCCCAGGTAATCCTCGTTGTGGTCGCGGACCCGGCCACAATCCGAGGCTTGCGCGAACTCGATCTCCAACATAAAAAGCGATCCGGGCGGGGTTAAACTGCTCCCGCCCGGAACGTTTCACTCCCGTTGCCAGGACAGGTCAAGCTTCGGATCGGCTCTCCACCAGGGTGGTGCGGCCGGCTCTTTTCCCGGCGCGCGTGAAGTAAATGCCGCCGTAGATGGCCCACACCGCGGCAATCCCGAGCGCGAGCAGCGGCTCCATTTTGGTGCCGAAGCCCATGAAGGGGCCTACCAGGTAGAAGGCCATGCAGGCCAGATTGGCCACCAGCCCGAAGATGGGAATCGCGAAATGGCGGATCATTTTGAAGTTGGGGTGGTTGTGATAGGCCACCATGCAAATGACGCAGCTGAGCGCATAGAGCAGGAAGGTGCCGAAGTTCGACGCCAGTGTCACCGTCAGCAATGAATTCGGCAGTGCCGCCATTCCAGCATTGGTGGTATAGCCGAAGCTCGACCAGATGCCCTGCGGCAGCGCCTTGATCGCCGCATCCGTCGGCGCCGCCGCATCGCCGAATACCATGCAGACCGCCACGCATCCGACAAACGCCGAAATCCCGGCCAGCGTCCAGATGGCGCGGTGCGGTGTCAGGTTACCGGAATGGAGCAAACCGAAATGTTCCGGCACTTCCTTGTCCTTGCCCATCGCATAAGTGACGCGCGCTCCGGTGTTCATGCAGGAAAGCGTGGTGCCGATCAGCGCCAGGAACACTGTGAAGGCTTCGATCAGCATGAAGATCCTGCCGCCGCCCGCGCCGAACGCGTTGTTCCCGATCACGATCATCATGTCGCCGATGGGCGCCGCCGAGCTCGTCGCATTTTGCATGGTGTACCCCGCGTTGAGGAAGTAATTCGCCGCGAAGTACTCGAACAGGTAGCAGAACAAGCCCTGCACCAGCAGCGAGACGATTACGGCGATGGGAACATCGCGCTTGGCGTTCTTGGCTTCGCCTCCCATCGAGGTCACCGATTCGAATCCCACCAGAATCAGGATCGCCACGGTAGCCTGAATGAAGACCCAGCCGAGATTATGCACGCCCACCACCGATCTGGCGCTGCCGTGCGCAAGGAAGTTGCCTTTCTCGTCTTTCTCGGGATAGGTGACGCGGAACAGCACCGGCTTTCCAGCCGCGTCCAGCTTCGGCTTCGGTACGCCCGCCGCATCACGTACGATGGTGTCGGTCGCAACTCCGGCCACCACGGTCTTCTCCGTCGCGAACTCGTACGTGTAAGCGTCGCCTGTGTTCGAATCGAACTGCCAACCGGGCGCTCCGGCAGGATGAGTCGAACGGTAACCGAGCGCCACCACGGCGAAGACCACCAGCGCGGAGATCTGGATTACGTTGATCGCGATGTTGACTGACGTCGCGCCCACAATGCCACGGTGCGCGATGTATGCCACCGCAAACGAGAACACCACCGCTACCGCCATGATGAACAACATTCCGGGATTGGAGGCATTCATGAAGTTAGGCCACAGCGTGCCTACCAGGTAGCCACACAGGATACCCATAAAGCCAACCATCACGCCGGGATAGATCCAGTAATACAGGTGCGAGGCCCAGCCGACGATGAACTTAGCCAGCCGCGCGAAACGCCACATCGCATCGTGGTTGAGAAACGATTGTTCCGCGAAGTAATACGAGCTGCCGGTACCGGGATATAACTTGGCCATTTCCGCATAACATAGTGCGGTTGCCAGGCATAACGCCAGAGCCACCACGATGCCGATCCACATCGAAGGCGAAGTGGCCCCGGTGGCTCCTTGGACCGCGAAGGTGAGCCAGAGAAACGCTCCCGGTGCGATCAGGGCCATCGCGTTGAAAGTCAGGCCCGTCAGGCCCAACGTAGGTTGCATTTTAACTTCAGAGTTGTCTGCCATTCGGTTGCTCCTGTGAGGTGTCCGGTGCTCTTACTTCTTGGGCCCGAAATACGCCACCATGCCCAGCAACGCGGTGGGCTGATTCTTCGAGGTATTGCCTTGCCCCTTCTCAAAAAACGGTTGGCTCGACCAGTCGTCGCGGAATTCCAGCCGGCTCATGAGCCAGGAATTGAACTTGTATTCGCCGGTCAGCGTGAACTCTTTGACGGTCTGCGCAACGCCGGTTGAGAAGCCATTCACGTCGTCGAATATTTCGAGTCGCGCGGCGATCGCAGCATTCTTGCCGATGGCGCGGCGGGCTGCTCCCGCGATGCCCGTCCACTGCGCCGTACCCGGTCCCACGTTCTTGTTCCGACCGTAGTCGAGATTGACGTAGAGACTGAGGTTGTCGTTGGG
>CAZZHN010000073.1:0-19580 GCA_964654065.1 uncultured Solibacteraceae bacterium | reverse complement strand
GCATGGAGTCGTCGCTCATGTAGGTGATGTGGCCCACCATGCGCGCCACGGCCAGTCCGCGCGCGGGCGGCTGTTTGCCGTAATAGTCGCCGCCGTTCCAGTCCGGGTCGGCCATAATCGCCTGCCGCCCCACTTCGTTGAACGCAATCTGCTGCGCGCTGTGCCGCGTGGTGGTGGCGATCGGAATCGCCGATACCACGCGGTCTGGGAAAGCGACCGCCCATTCGAGCGCCTGCATGCCGCCCATCGACCCGCCGGTCACCGTCAGCAGGCGCGGAATGCCGAGCTTATCGATCAGCATCTTCTCCAGGCGCACCATGTCGGAAATCGTGATCCCCGGAAACGACATGCCGTATGGGCAGCCGGTCGCCGGGTTGATCGAGGACGGCCCCGTCGTCCCGCGGCACCCGCCCAGCACGTTGCTCGATATCACGAAGTATCGATTGGTGTCGAACGCCTTGCCGGGGCCGATCATGTTGTCCCACCAGCCCGGCTTGCCGGTTTCCGGACTGATCCCGGCCGCGTGCGCATCGCCGGAAAAGGCGTGCAGCACCAGGATGGCGTTGTTCCGCGCCTCGTTCAACTGGCCGTACGTTTCGTAGGCCACGTCGACCGGCGCGAGCGTGGCGCCGCTGTCGAGCGCAATCGAATCGAAGCGGACAACACTGGCCTCAACGATCATGCGGGAGAGTTTTCATGATAGCAGACGCCTCCGGGACAGACCGGTCTGTCCACGCAGCGCGTAGAGGCTGCGCCTAGGGACAGAAAAGGTGTAGGGGACACGCCACTCTGTCCACGCGGCGCGAAAAGGCTGCGCCTTGGGACAGAGAGGCCTGTCCCCTCGATGGTCTGTCCTACCTACTCGCTTTTGCGAAGCCACAAATAGCAATGATTCCCGATGCTGGCGGCGCGGGGAGTGCGCATCAGCCACAGGTCCAGGTAGCGTAGCGGAAACAGCAGCCAGCCGAGCACGCCGTGAACCAGGCCCCGCCAGGCGCGCCACGGCAGCAGCAGCTTCGCGTATTCGATCGCGAACACCAGCAGCGTCGCTGTCGGGCCGGTCCGCCAGCCTTCGGCGACTGGCTCGAAACCGTGCGCCAGCTCTTTCAGTCCGTCCAGCGTGTAGCGGCGGTAATCCTTTGGGTACTCGTGAAAAGGGTGGCAGAACGGTGTCACTAGGTGCAGGTAGCCGCCGGGAGCCAGCACGCGCGCGATCTCCGCCATCACCTGTTCAGGACGGCGCACGTGCTCCAATACGGCATCGCATTCCACGCGTTGAAAAAGGTTGGCGGGAAACGGCAGGCTTTCGGCGTTGGCAGCTACATCCACGCCGGGCAGCGGAAACAGGTCGAGGTTGACGTAACCGGCCGGCCGGCTGCCGGCCCCGCCCAGGTACAGGTTCCACCGCCCCAGAGGGAAGTCCTTAGGCTCGGCAGGATTCATGACATACGGCGCGGGCGGCGCCAGGACGCGGCGCAACCGGTCCTGCCAGCGCACCGAACCGCGGCGGCGGTAGACATCCTCAAGCGAATCGCGCGGCACCTGTCCTCAAAAGCGAGAAGAAAAGAGAGTTCATCATAGCAAACGCCGGGCCTCGGGCCGGGCATGCCCGCCCCCTACAAAAAGGCACGCGGCGTGGGCGTGCCCGGTTCGGTCCACTACAATGTTTGGGGTGCTTTCCGTCCTCGCCATTGGCAACTACCGTTCTTTGCGGGATCTGATCGTTCCGCTGCGGAAGCTCAACGTCATTACGGGTCCGAACGGCAGCGGGAAGTCTAACCTGTACCGGGCGCTACGGCTTCTCGCGGACACGGCGCAGGGGCGGGTCGTTCAATCGCTGGCGCGCGAGGGGGGGCTGCAGTCCACGCTCTGGGCCGGGCCGGAATCCATCGCAGCTTCCGTAAAGCGCGGCGATCATCCGGTGCAAGGCACAAGACGGCAACATACGGTCAGCCTTCGCCTCGGATTTGCGGGCGACTACGGCTATCTCATCGACCTGGGCCTGCCTGCCCCAAGCCTCTCGGCGTTCAGCCTGGACCCGGAAATCAAGCGCGAGTGTATCTGGCACGGCCCCGTGCTGCGCCCATCGGCAACGCTGGTCGACCGCCGGGGTCCGCTGGTCCACATCGGTGCCGGCACGGAAGACTCGCGCCTGGTCACAGATCGCCTCTCGCCGTTCGACAGCATGATGACGCACGCGGCCGATCCTCGCGATGCCCCCGAGATGCTGGCACTCCGCGAGTCGATCCGGGCGTGGCGCTTCTACGACCACTTCCGCACGGACGCGGATGCGCCGGCACGGCATCCGCAGATCGGGACGCGCACTCCGATCCTGGGCAACGACGGAGCCGACCTCGCCGCCGCCATCCAAACCATTTCCGAAATTGGCGACCATGCGGCGCTCGCTACCGCCGTCGACGACGCCTTTCCCGGCAGCCGTCTGTCCGTGGTGAACGCCGAGGGGCGATTCTCTCTTCGCGTGGAGCAGCGGGGGTTGCTTCGCCCGCTGGACACAACCGAATTATCCGACGGCACGCTACGCTACATTCTCTGGATCGGCGCGCTCCTGACGCCGAGGCCGCCGGCGCTGATGGTCTTGAACGAGCCGGAGACGAGCCTGCACCCGGACCTTTTCGACGCCCTGGCCCGGTTGATTGCGCGCGCGGCCCAAGCGTCGCAGGTGATCGCTGTGTCGCACGCGCCGAAGCTGATTGCGGCGCTGACGGCACAGCCGGAATGCCACTCCATCGTGCTCGAAAAGAACTTCGGCGAGACCACCGTCGCCGGCGCCAGGCCGATGGATCGTCCCGTGTGGCGCTGGCCTGCCCGCTAGTAAGGGATAATGCGCCTAGGCCATTATGGGCCGCTCCCATGAAACGAGCCAGCTCCGGTGAACGCGGCCCGGCCGCGAAACCCAGTGTCCCTCCGAAGACAGTGGACGAGTACCTCGCTCGCGTCCCTGAGCCAGCCCGCACCACTTTGAGCAAGGTTCGCGCGGTGATTCGTTCGGTTGTGCCGGCCGAGGCCACCGAGGCCGTCAGCTATCGGATCCCAGCCGTTCAATACAACGGCATGCTGTTGTGGTTTGCCGCGTTCAAGAACCACTGGAGCCTGTACCCGATGGGCCCGGCAATCGTTGCAGCTTTTCAGGACGAGCTGAAGGGATACCATACCTCCAAGGGCACGATCCGTTTTCCCCTGGACCAGCCGGTTCCCACCGCTTTGGTGAAGAAGCTGGTGAAGGCGCGGATGGCCGAGAAGGAACGCCGAGATTCGCGGAAAGGGAAGTGATGGCCGCACCGGTTTTTCCGGGTGTACCACGGACTGGGAGCTGAGCAGCGGCGCGCTGAGGATTGAGGCTGGCCGGGCCGGCTCGCGGCGCCATCGGATACACTGATCGTTCGGTTGGAGTCCGAGAGGCGCGAATGGAAACGGCGAATCAGTGCCCGGCGCGACGGTTGCTGCTCAGTGGCGACGAAGCGGTGGCGCTGGCCGCCTTCGACGCCGGTGTACAACTAGGCACCGGCTACCCGGGCACGCCGTCGACAGAGATTCTGGAAGCCTTCGCGGCGCTCGGGGGCCGCGCGCAGTGGGCGCCGAACGAGAAGGTAGCCCTCGAAGTCGCCATCGGCGTAGCGTTTGCCGGCGGCCGCGCGCTCGCCACCATGAAGCATGTCGGCTTGAACGTTGCGGCCGACCCCTTGTTCACCGCGGCCTACACCGGTGTGACGGGGGCGCTGGTGATCGTTTCCGCCGACGATCCGGGCATGGCTTCCAGCCAGAACGAACAAGACAACCGCCGGTACGCGGTTGCTGCGGGCGTCCCCATGTTCGAGCCGGCCGATTCCCAGGAGGCTTACGATTTCACCTTGCGCTCGATCGAGGTTTCCGAGCGCTGGGGGATTCCGGTGATGCTGCGGATCACCACCCGCGTGTGTCATTCCAAGAGCGCGGTGGCGACACCTGGTTACGCGGCGCCGCCACGCACGCCCGGTTTCCAACGCGACATCGCTGCGCGAGTCATGATTCCTGCCTACGCGCGTCCGGCGCACCGGCGGCTCCGCCGGAAGCTCGCCGAAATCGCCGTCTGGAACGAGGCCGAAGGACCGACGGTGGTGGTGGAAGGCGACGACGCGCTGGGCGTCATCGCGACCGGAATCTGCTATCAACACGTGCGCGAGGCGCTGCCTCAGGCCAGCGTTTTGAAGCCGGGCATGACCTACCCGTTGCCGACCGGGCGGATGCGCGAATTCGCGGCGCGCCACAAACGCTGCCTGGTGGTGGAAGAGGGCGACCCGTACCTGGCTGACGCGGCGCGTGCGGCCAGCATCAAGGTCGAAGCCGCGCCGGAAGTCTTCCGCTTTGGCGAGCTCAATACCGCCCGCGTCGCGCGAATGGCGGCGGGGAACGAATCGCCCGAGGTCCAGCCGCCCGCCGGCAAGCCTCCGGAGCTGTGTCCCAGTTGCCCGCACCGCGCGGTTTTCACCGCGCTCCGCAACCTGGATTGCATCGTGGCCGGCGATATCGGCTGTTACTCGCTGGGCGTGCTGCCGCCGTTTGAGGCGATCGATACGCTGGTCTGCATGGGCGCGGCGATCGGCGTCGGGCTCGGCATGCGGCACGTGCTGCCGCCGAAGCAGGCGCGGCGCGTGGTCAGCGTCATCGGCGACAGCACGTTCGTGCATAGCGGCATCACCGGCCTGGTGGAGATGGTCTACAATCCGCCGCCGACCGGGCACGTGGTGCTGATTCTCGATAACGGCACCACCGCTATGACCGGCATGCAGGAGCATCCCGGAACAGGACGTACGCTCGATCACCACCATACCGGCAAATTCGTTTATGAAGACGTGGCGCGCGCCATGGGCATCCGCCGCGTGCACGTGACGGACCCCACGCTCGAGCCGGCGGGTTTCGAAGCGTTGATCCGAGCCTGCCTGGAGTCGGGAGAACTGGAGCTGATCATCGCGCGCCGCGATTGCCTGCTGGCCGCGGGGGCGATCCGGAGGTACGAGAAAAGCCAATGAAACGCTGCGGTGAAACCGGGGAACGGCGGCAGGACGGCGTCACCAACATTGTGGTGGCGGGACTGGGGGGCCAGGGAGTGCTCAAGGCTTCCGACATCATCGCCGGCGCCGCGTTTCTGGCCGGGCTCGATGTGAAGAAGAGCGAGGTGCACGGGATGAGCCAGCGCGGCGGTTCCGTGGCGAGCGACGTCCGCTTCGGGGCGCGCGTGTTCAGCCCGATGGTTTCGCAAGGCGAGGCCGATTTCCTGCTGGTGCTGGACGCCGGGCAGATCGAAGTCAACCGGGCCATGCTGGCCCCCGGCGGCCTGCTCATCGAGCCGGGCGTGCTGCGCGGCCGCACCCTGCGCAGTTCCAAGGCGCTCAACGTAGCGCTGGTGGGCGCGCTGAGCCGGCAGCTGGATTTTGCCGACGAGGTCTGGACCGAGGCGCTGCGCGTCAACCTGCCGCCGAAACTGGTAGAGCTCAATCTGGAAGCATTCGCGATGGGAAGGAACAGTTCCGAGTCACCAGGATCGGCCCCGCCGGCACGGGTTCGCGATCTGACGCCTTGATTGCCCGCACGGTTTGCCGGTCCGAGTTCTCAGCGGGGCGCCGTTCCCATGGCGCTTCAGGCGCTGTACAATACTGTTCCTAGGGGAAGTGCATGGTCTGGAGGGTCGCCCTGACGATGGCGTGCGGCCTGGTGCTGGCCGCGCCGGCACAGGTGGACGTCAAACCGCGTCCCAAGGCAGCCTCCCGGGAGCAACCTCTTCCGCGCTCTGATCTCCGCGTGGATTCCAACCTGGTGCTGGTGCCGGTCACGGTGTGCGACCCGATGAACCGCCCGGTGACCGGGCTGGAGAGAACCCATTTCCGAGTTTTCGACAACAAGGTGGAGCAGACGGTTACCCACTTTGCTATGGATGACGAGCCGCTCGCCGTTGGACTGGTCTTCGACACCAGCGGCAGCATGGGAAGCAAGCTGCGCAAGTCGCGCACGGCGGCCGGCGCATTTTTCGACACTGCCAACCCGGAGGACGAGTTTTTCCTGGTGGAGTTTAACGAGCAGCCGAAGCTGGTAGTGCCGCTCACGGTGAATTTCGAGGAGATTCAGAACCAGCTCACCTTTTCGCAATCCCGCGGCCGCACGGCGCTGCTGGACGCGGTGATGCTGGCGCTGCATGAGATGAAGAAGTCCTCCAAGCAGCGCAAGGCCCTTCTCATCATTTCCGACGGCGGCGACAACTGCAGCCGCTACTCCGAGGCCGAACTGCGCAACGCAGTGCGGGAAAGCGACGTGCTGATCTATGCGATGGGGATCTTTGAAGCATACGGCGGCCGCTCCCGCTCACCCGAAGAGTGGAATGGCCCCAGCCTGCTGACCGAGATTGCCGAGCAGACCGGAGGCCGCCATCTGCCGGTGGACGATGTTTCGGAAATGCCGGATATCGCGGCTAAGATCGGCGTCGAATTGCGTAACCGGTACGTCATCGGCTATTCGCCCAGTGGGCGGGAGCGCGATGGCCGGTACCATCACGTGCAGGTCAAAATGGTCCCGCCGCACGGCCTGCCCACGCTGCGCGCGTACTGGCGGCCGGGCTACTACGCGCCCTTGGAGTAGTTGAGACTGCCTGGCTCGATGAGAAAACGGAAAAGCATAATTAGCCGCAGAGGAACACAGATTGAGAAAGCTAGCGGGTTGGGAGTGGCGTTTGCGTTCCTCAGTGGGCCAACGGCGCCCCGGCGGCTACGTTTCGGAGAACCGCGCGAGCTTGGTCAAGGCCAGGTGTTCGGCGGAGGGCTCCTCGGCGGTAAACGACTCAACGCGGTTGCGACCCTGATTCTTGGCTGCATAAAGGGCAGCATCGGCTTCGCGGATGAGGTTGTCGGCGTCACCGGTGGAGCAAACTTCGCGGCTGGATACGCCGATGCGGCAGGTCACTACAATGGATTCGCCGGCGGCGTCAAACGGCTGGGCCGCTAAAGCCTGACGGATGCGCTCGGCCTGCGCCCGGGCGTCGCGTGCGCTGCAGCCTGGCAGAACGATCAAGAACTCTTCCCCCCCGTAACGGCCGGTAGCGTCATATTGGCGGGTGGCGGCCCGCATGCGGCCAGCCGCTTCACGAAGCACCGCGTCACCCGCCATGTGGCCGTGAGTGTCGTTAATTTGCTTGAAGCGGTCCAGATCCACCATGAGGACCGCCAGCGGCCGCAGTTGTCGCACGGCGCGCGCGATTTCCGTCAGCAGGACTTCGAGGACGCAGCCGCGGTTGAGCACGCCGGTCAGAGCGTCATGGGTAGCCTGGATGCGGAGCGCTTCGCGCGCTTCCATCAGCTGCTGCTGCAGATCCAGGATGCGGCGGCCGGCGCGCAGGCGCACGCGCAGTTCCTGAGCATTGAAGGGCTTGGTGAGATAGTCGTCGGCTCCGGCCTCCATGCCCTCCACCAGGTCCTGGGACTCGGTGCGGGCCGTCAGCAGCAGCACATACACGTAAGGTTCCTGCGCCGCAGCCCGGATCCGGCGGCACACTTCCACCCCGTCCATGGCCGGCATCATCCAGTCCAGTATCGCCAGCCGTGGCGCGTCCACGGATTGCATGGCCTCCCACGCCTCCAGGCCGTTGCACGTCATGCGGGCATCATAGCCCCAGCGCGTGAGCATGCTTTTGAGCATGGACCGGAAGACCGGGTTGTCCTCCGCCACCAGCGCAGGCATTGTCTGCCCCAGCTCGCTGGGAAGCTCAGGTAACTGCACCACGCCGGACGAGTCCAAAGGCGATCTTCTCCCCTGGGTTCTTATCGGCGCGGAAGGTGCTTTTCTAGAGCGCTGGGCGAACTTAGCTGTCGGTCTGGCGTCCCGCCCCAGCCGCTTGAGACGTCGATCGCGCGGCCGAGCGGATCGACCGAACGAACTCGTCCAGGAATTCGAGCCGCTGGCGACACTCAGAGCACACCAACAGGTGCTCTTCCAGGCGAACGTCTTCCGCTTCGCTCAACTTATCCATGGCATACTGCTCGAGCACGTCCTCGGCAGCGTGACTTTGAGACATCACCTGCATCTTACGGCGGAACTGGCCGCCTCGACATTGAACTTTCGTACCATGCGCACCAGCGGCCGTACTAGGGCATTGTTCGACAGCGGATCGAGACCCGTTCAGCCGGCACTTCCGGCTGGGGAATGCGGGAGCATCCTGGCCGCCGCCAGCCCGGCCACCAGAAAGCCGACGAACTCGGTTGTCATGTATGCGGAGGTATACGAAGCCGGGAAGCCGTACCAGTTCCAGTAGGGAAGATTGGTCGCCATCGCGGCCACCAGGCCGACCACGGCCGCGAAACCGATTCGCGAAATCCGGCTTTCGAAGCGGGTTTGAGCCATCAGCCAGGTCAGCAGCAGCGCCTCGAGGAGCTCGGTCAAGAACTCGGTAACCAGCTGCGGCGCCGTGATCGCCCTGGCGCCCGGCGGGTGATAGATGAGTAGCCCCGAGGGGTTGGCGGCGAGCTTCTGCGCGTATAGCTGCATATCGGTGCTGGCGCCGAGACCGGGGAACGAATAGAGGCCAGGCGACTCGCCTAACGTCGAGTGCATCGCGCCGAGCAGCCTCGCTTCGCTGGGGATCTCACGAATTCCAGCCCGGCCGAGGGGAAGCGCCATGTGCGCGACAGAGGACCAGAGAAACATGGCGATACCGCCTGCCACGCCGGCCAGAAAGATGCGTTTCGTCATCACCGCCTCCGGGAGACCGCCCGCGGGAGCTACTTGCGCCCGGCTGCCTGCGCCTGGGGCTCTTTGCGTTCCGACAGGCTGAACCAGTTGCCCGAGTTGTCCTTGAACAGAGCTTCGATGCCGTAAAAACGCTCGGTCGGTGGCGAGGAGAACTCGACGCCCTTGGACTTCAACTCTTCATACGTCTTCTGAATGTCTGCCGTCTCCAGCACGCCGCTGCCGATGGCGCCCTTGCTGACGAGGGTGCGCAGCATGTCGGATGTTTCCTGGTCCATCATCGGTCCCGGATCGCACGGCATGAGTGCAATTTCCAGATCGGGCTGCCCTTTGGGGCAGACGGTCAGCCAGCGGAAGCCGCCGTCCATGGTCGCGTCGGTGTGCACGTCGAAGCCGAGCTTGTTGACGTAGAAATCGTAAGCGGCGTTCTGGTCGATAACGTAAATGCTGATGTGCGAAAAGCGCTGAATCATGGGGTCCCCCTCCGAGATTCAGATTCTCACAGAACGTGCAGAATGGCTTCTTGAATCTTGCTGTTTTGCGGGGTGGGAGGCGGTCAGAACGGCCGGGACCCAAATGAGAGCAAAAAGCAGGCGGGAACGAAGCGGTGGGGCGCCAAATGCGGCACGGGGAACAGCCGGCGGAGGCCGCGCCGGTACTCCACGGGCGACCGGCCGACCGAGGACCGAAACAGGGAGCTGAACGACCCCAGGCTCTCATACCCCACTGCCAGGCACACTTCTGTGACGGAGCATTCGTCCCGCGCCAGCAGTTGTTTGGCGCGGTCGATGCGCCGCCTCGTGAGGAAATCGTGGGGCGTTTCTCCGAATGCGCGCACGAACATCCTGTGGTAGTGGAACGGAGACAGGCATGCTTCGCGGGCGGCCTCGGATAGTCTCGGGCGCCGGTCGAGGCTGTTGGCCAGGAATTCGCGCGAGCGGGAAAGACGCGCAAAGGTATCCTCTTCAACCAGCGGACCCAGGCGCTGGCCGGCGGTGTAGAGAAGGGGATGCCTCGGCTCCACGTCGAAAGATTATCGCAGCATGGATGCAGGCCGCAACCCGCGGACGGGGCGCCCCAAGAGCCGGCATCGCCGCGCCGCGCGGAGGCGCAAACCAGGTGGGAAGGCGGAATGCCGGGGAAAGAGCGGCTACCGCTCAACCGGCGCCGGCACGGAAAACAGCGCCCGAACTTCCGCGCTGACGGCGGCGGGTTTGCCAGTGGCCGGGTCGATAGGGCACCACAGCGTCAGGGCCTTTGCCAGGACGGCCCGGTCCGCAGCGCGCAGTAACTCGGTGTGGCGCTCAAAGCGGAGGCGAGTGGCGTGTCCCACCCAGGTGCGGGCGATGATCTGGTCGCCGGGGCGGCCAGGGAGTTTGTAATCGATCTCGTGGCGCACCACCACCCAGACCTGCTTCACCTGCTCCGCGGCCGGCGCGAGGGCCATCCAGTGGGTCACGGCGACATCCTGCACCCAGCGCAGATAGGTCACGTTGTTGACGTGGCCGAGGACGTCGATATCGCCCGGCTCAATCGATACCGCCATTTCAAAAGCCGGCAGAGGCTGGTTCATTCCCTCTCAGTATCGCGCGGGCGCTGCGCCTGTATCATGAAGGTGACTCCTGCATGAGCCCCACTTCCCTCGACAAGGACAAAATCAAGATTCTGCTGCTCGAAGGCATTCACCAGAGCGCCGTGGAAGTGTTCCGGCTGGGGGGCTACACCAATATCGAATGCCACCCGAAGTCACTCGCCGGGGCGGAACTGCTGGCGGCTGCGGGCGACGCTTATTTCATCGGGATTCGCTCCGCCACGCAATTGACGGAACGCTTTTTCGACGGCGCTCCGCGGATGGTTGGTGTGGGCTGTTTCTGCATCGGCACCAACCAGGTGGACCTGGACGCGGCGCAGGCGCGCGGCATTCCGGTGTTCAATGCGCCGTTCTCCAACACGCGCAGCGTGGCCGAGCTGGTGCTGGCGGAGGCCATTCTGCTGCTGCGCGGGATTCCCTACCGCGGCGGCGCGGCCCGGCGCGGCGAGTGGGTGAAGACCGCGGCGGGAGCCCACGAAGCGCGCGGGCGCACGCTCGGCATCGTGGGATACGGGCATATCGGGTCGCAATTGAGCGTGCTCGCGGAAGCGCTCGGCATGCAGGTGGTGTTTTTCGATATCGAAACCAAGTTGGCCATGGGCAACGCGCGGCCGATGCCGTCACTCGATGCGCTGCTGGAGGCCGCCGATGTGGTTACTCTGCACGTTCCGGAAACGCCTCAAACGGCGGGGATGGTGGGCGCCGCCGAGCTGGCGCGGATGAGGCCGGGCGCCCACCTGATCAACGCCTCGCGCGGGACGGTGGTCGATATTGAGGCTTTGGCCGCCGCGCTGCGGAGCGGCCGCCTGGGTGGCGCTGCGATCGACGTGTTCCCCAAGGAACCGAAAGGCGCGGCCGAGGAGTTTCTTTCCCCGCTGCGCGAGTTCGACAACGTGCTGCTGACGCCGCACATCGGCGGCTCGACCGAAGAAGCCCAGGAAAGCATCGGCCTGGAGGTGGCCGGCAAACTGATCAAGTACAGCGATAACGGCTCAACCCTGAGCGCGGTCAACTTTCCGCAGGTCTCGCTGCCGGAGCACCCGGGCAAGCACCGCCTGCTGCACGTTCACCATAATCAGCCAGGCGTGCTGAGCGGTATCAATGCCGTGTTTTCGGCATTGCGCATCAATGTCGCCGGCGAGTACCTGCAGACAAACATGCAGATCGGGTACGTCGTGATCGACATCGAAGTGGAAGACCGTGCCCAGACACTGGCGCTGCGCCGCGGCCTGGAGCAGGTGGAGGGCACCATCCGGACGAGAGTGCTGTACTGACCTTAGCCAAGCTAAAGCTTGCCCTGCCAACGGTTAAGCGTGGGCGGCTGCCATTTCTGCGCGTGCTTTCACGACCGCGGCGAGAAACTGGCGGGCACGGTCCGCGATGGCATCAAAGCGGCCCTCCCGGATCAGGCCGGCGTCCAGCAATTCGCTGCCGACACCGACCGCGCAGGCGCCGGCTTTGAGGAACTCGCCGATCGTTTCCAGATTGACGCCGCCGGTGGGAATCATCTCGATCTGCGGGAACGGTCCTTTGAGGGCCTTGATGTACCGGGCGCCGCCGACGTTGCCGCAGGGAAAGATCTTCACCGCGTCGGCGCCGGCTTCCCAGGCGGTTTGCACTTCGGTGGGGGTGAGGGCGCCGGGGAAGACGGGTTTGGAATAGCGTTTGGCCATTTCGATAGTGGCCGGCTTGAGGCTGGGGGCGACGATGAACTCAGCGCCGGCCAAAAGGCAGGCGCGCGCGGTTTCCGGGTCGAGGACGGTGCCCGCCCCGAGCACCATCCTGCCGCCGAACCGGCCGGCCAGTTTCTCGAGCACGGTCACCGCGCCGGGGACGGTCATGGTGATCTCGGCGGTGCGAATGCCGCCATTGGCGATGGCTTCGACAGCCTGGAGCGCGGCCTCCGCTGAGGAAGCTCGCACCACGGGCACAATCGCCCCTTCCACCAGCGATGCCAGGATGCTGGCTGCTGACATAGACCTTCACGTTAGCAGATCGTCACCCGAGCAGAGCAGTGCCGCGCGCTATGCTATTGGCTTGACGCCGACAAGTAATGCCGAAGCAGTGAAACAACCACCCCGCGTTTCGGTGGTGGTGGTCTCGCACAACCGCGCGGACAAACTGCGGACGTGCCTGGAGTCGCTGGAGCGCTCGGAGGAGCGGGAGCGGCTGCAGTTGATCGTTGTGGAAAATGGGTCGGCGGACGCGAGCGCCCAGGTGGCGGAGGAGTTCCCCGACATTCAGCTGATCCGCCTGCCCAAGAATTTCGGCCTGACGAAAGCGCTCAACCTGGGGTGGCGCGCGGCGGACGCCGAATACGTACTGTTTCTTCACGAGGACACGGAAGTGGAAGCCGGCGCAGTGGTGCGGCTGGCCGACGCCCTGGATGCACATGCCGATGCGGCGGCGGTGTGCCCGCTGCTGGTGACCTTGGAAGGCGAACCCGCGCCGCAGCTTGGCTCGCTGCCGCCGGACGGCGGGTGGCGGGCGGCGGAGCCGGCCCCGGAACCCGTCGCGGTGGAGTATCCGCGCGGCGCGGCGCTGATGGCTCGTGTGTTTCTGATCAAGGCGGTGCGGCAAATTGATGAACGCTATGGCCAGTTCGGCGGAGATGCCGATCTGGCGGCGCAATTTCGCCGTGCGGCAAGGAAGATCCTGCTGATACCCGGCGCCCGCGTGCGCCACTTTGGCGGCCGGCCGCCGGAGGCCCTGGTGCGGGCCGATTTTCTGTTAGGACGGGCCGTTTTCGCCGGCAAGTATCTGGGCTTTCTGGCCGGTGTGCAGGCGCGCCTGGCGGCCGTTTTCGGCCCGCTGGCGAGGCTTCACCTGGCGGAACTGCGATTCACGCTTGCCGGGCAGAAAATCGACGGAACACAGGGTTAGAGCAAAGAGATTTGCCGGTTCAGGCTGCAATGCCTCGCCTGTCGGAGCCTTGAAAGTCAGGGAACGTTTTGCCCGGGAACCCCTCATCTGCCCCATTCCCATAGGTTTACGCGCGGCTATATACCTTCGGCAGCTAGCATTCCCAGCGACTGGCGGTTAGCATTAACCCTATGGAAGCAGCACTTTGGATCGGACTGCCCGCATTCGTGGCCCTGGCCTCGGGTATCCTCTCGTGGTTTGTCATGCAGTCTCGAATGGAGGTCAAGCTGGCCGAACAGCGCGAGCGCATCGCGGCCGACAAGGGCGCCATTCTTGCGGAACGAGAAGCCATGGAAGCGCAGCTGCAAACCGCCATGCGCGCGGCGCAGGAGCGGGCGCACCGCGAGGCGTTGGACACGTTTCTGGGAGAAATGAAAGTGGAACAGCGGCACTACACGCGCGAAAATCGCATGTTGACCCAGACCCGCAGAAGCCTGGTGCTGCAAGAGCGCATGTATTTCCGCAACATCCCGCTGTCAGACTGGATCGAACATGAAATTACGGTTGACGACGGAGCCGACCTGGAGCGGCTGATCCAGGACATGACCGTGTTCGAAAGACCCGTGGTCAGCATCGCCAACAATTCCCGCCCACTGAAAGCCCTGGCGTAAGGCGCGGGCTACCGCTTGCCGTTCGGCCCCGGCACAAAACGCTCACAGTCAATTTACCGGCGCGATACATCTGGCGGCCGCTCGATTCGCGGCGCAGCTGATAAAATGTTGGAGATGAAAACTCTGGGAGTCATGACCATCTGTCTGTGTGTGGCGGCACCGTGGGCGCTGGTCGGGGCAGGGAGCGGCGACGCGGCGAAGGGCAAGACCGTGTTCGAGAATTGCACCGTGTGCCACAACGCGGACAGCACGGAAGCCAAGATGGGGCCGGGCCTCAAGGGCCTGTTCAAGAAAGACAAGCTGAAGAACGGGAAGAAAGTCACCGAGGCGAACGTTCTGGCCCGCATCAATGAAGGCGGCGGCGGCATGCCAGGCTACAAGGACATGCTGACGGATGCAGAAAAGACGGACTTGATTGCCTACCTCAAAACGCTGTAGCGGCGCGGCGTACGGCGCACATTCGCTACAATGCAACTGTGGGGATCAAAGCCAAGACCGAGACGAGCGAGAAGCCTGAGCCAGCGGCAGCGGCGACTACGCCGCAACCGCCGCCCGGAATCTGGGATCGCTACCACGAACTGACGCGCGACGTCCACCGCGGCTTCATCGCGGAATGGACCGTCACCATCATCCTGCTGCTGTTCGCGACTACCAGCCTGGTGCAGGCCTTCGTCATTCCCAGCGCTTCGATGGAGAGCTCGCTGCTGATTGGCGACCACGTGCTGGTGGACAAGCTGACGTACGCGCCGCCAGGCGCGGTTTCAAGCCGACTGCTGCCCTATCGCGACGTCCGCCGCGGCGACATCATCGTCTTCCGCTATCCGATGGACATCAAGGAAGATTACGTGAAGCGGGCGATCGGGATTCCGGGCGACCATATCCGGCTGGTGGATAAGCAGCTCATCCTCAACGGGCACGCCGTCAACGAGCCGTATGTGCAGCACATTTTCCCCTACATCAACCAGTACCGTGACAACTTTCCGGCAGCGCCGCCGGAGCCGGGCGTGATGCAGCCTGCGATCGATATGCTCACCAAGGACGTGGTGAACGGCGAGCTGGTGGTGCCGCCCGGCTGCGTTTTCGCAATGGGGGACAACCGCGACGATTCGCTCGACAGCCGCTACTGGGGGTTCGTGCCGCGCCGTAACATCGAAGGCACGCCGCTGGTGATCTACTGGTCGTTCGAAGCGCCCACCGCCGATCTGACGAACGGCAACATCGGCATCGATCACATCATGGATATCGTCACCCACTTCTTCACCAAGACCCGCTGGTCGCGGACGCTGAAGCTGGTGCACGGCTATCCGCTGAAGTAGTAGGACAGACGATCAGTTTGTGTCGTCTGTCAGGCAGTCGCGGACGACAGACCACAAGAGGCGATGGTCTGTCCTACCGACGCTCTGCAAGTCCTAAGCTGATTCAACTGCGTCGAATCGCTCTACGACCCGGTTGGGCGCTGTGGCGCGCCACGCGGCTGCCAGGGCCTGCCGCGCAACGGCTTTACGGACGGCCTTGAGGCGCACGCTGGTTGCGCCGCGGCGGCCCCAGGCTCCGGTCACCGGCACAAAAGCGGCCGGGTGGGCTTCTACAAAGTTGTGCTGGTGTTCCGGCCCGAGCTTCACCATGGCCCAGCCGCGTTTCGGATAGTCGAGGGTCGCGAAGATTTTGCCGCCTACCCGGAAATCGGGGTGATCCATATGCGCGCGCTCCTCGGTCTCCGGGAAACTGAGCGCGATTTGCCGAAAATCGTCAGGCGTCATCGTGATCAAAACTCCGCCGTGCTCCGGACTCGCCGGAACCGTGATTCTCCCCGTGCGGCCCCCTCGGGGTTCATAGACAAACCGGTTGACACGCGGAAGCGTCTGTCCCACTTCGCAGCTTCACCGCGCCAGGCTCCTACTGCCCCAGAACCTCCAGGTACCGCGCCACCGCCTCGATACCGCGGTAGAAATTCGGCAGGTGGAACTTCTCGTTGGGCGCGTGCAGATTGTCGTCCGGTAGGCCGAAGCCCATCATCACGCTGGGCACGCCCAGGTACTTGTCGAACAGGCCGACGATCGGAATCGACCCGCCGGAGCGGATGTAGACCGTCTCCTTGCCGAAGATTTGTTTCATGGCTTCGGCGGCGGCCTGGATGTAGTGGTTGTCGGGATCGGTCAGCGACGGTGCGCCGGCGCTCAGCAGCCGCACCTCGGCCGTCACGCCCTTGGGACAGACGGCCTTCACCGCCGCCTGGAACTGCGCGATGGCTTCATCCACCCTCTGATCTCCCACCAGGCGGGTACTGATTTTGGCGACCGCTCGCGCCGGGATCACTGTCTTGGCGCCTTCTCCCACAAAGCCGCCCTTAATGCCATGCACTTCCAGCGTGGGCCGCGCCCAGACGCGCTCGAACAAAGGAATGCCGGGCTCACCGACCAGCTCCCAGGCGCCCATTTCTTTCTCGGTGTATTCCTTCTCGTCGAACGGCAGGCGCGCCCACGCCTCGCGTTCTTTGGGCGCCGGGGGCACCACGCGATCATAGAATCCCGGGATTCGGATGTGGCCGTCGCGGTCCTTGAGCGCGCACAGAATTTCAGCGATGGCCATTACGGGGTTCGGCGCCGCGCCGCCGTACATGCCCGAATGCAGGTCGTGATCGGCGCCCTGCACCGCCAGTTCGTAATACACCAGGCCGCG
This sequence comes from uncultured Solibacteraceae bacterium, assembly GCA_964654065.1. Taxonomy (GTDB): domain Bacteria; phylum Acidobacteriota; class Terriglobia; order Bryobacterales; family Bryobacteraceae; genus Bog-375. Next base: position 3,050 of record CAZZHN010000073.1, on the reverse strand, counting down.
CAATCCGATGCAAATAGTGGGCAGCTCGGGTGCGAACATTTCGGTGTCGCACACGACGGCCGCATCGGCTTTCAGCCGCGGCGGTTTCGTTTTCACGTAGGCCTCGATGTGCGTTCCCCCGGTTTCCTCTTCGCCTTCCAGCAGAAACTTCACGTTGACGGGAAGCTTGCCGTGGGTCTTCATGAGGCTTTCGACGGCTTTGATCTGGATGTAGACCTGGCCCTTGTCGTCGCAAGCGCCGCGGCAGAAGATGTCGTTGCCGCGGACGTCCGGTTCAAACGGCGGCGACTTCCACTCATCCAGCGGGTCCGGCGGCTGCACGTCGTAATGCCCGTAGAACAGGACCGTGGGCTTGCCCGGCGCGCCCAGCCATTCGCCGTAGACGAGCGGGTTGCCGCCGCTCGAGTCCTCAATCAGCTCGGTCGAAGTCATCCCGGCGCCGAGCAGTTCCTTGCTGGCGAACTCGGCGGCGCGCCGGATATCCGGCTTATGCTCGGAAAGCGCGCTGATGCTGGGAATGCGCAGAAATGCCTTCAACCCTTCCAGAAATTCGGCCTGGTGTTCCTGGTAATAACTCATGAAGCCTACCGTGACTGGTTACTGCATCATTGCCGCCGGTGATGCCGGCTCAGACTTATGAGGCGGGGCAAGCTGAAGCATGCCCTACCCACTACATCATAGCTACGGGCGGGGCCGGTTCGTTAGGGTCGCCGGCGCCGCGCAGCGGCACTTTGATCAGCGCGAAGGCGATCATCGCCATGACTAAGATTCCCGCCAGGTAGGACGGGTTCGAGAAGATCACCGGGAGGTTCTTGTCCTGGAAATCGTACATGGCCTTCACCAGGCCCGCCAGTGCCTCGCCCGCGATCAAGCCGGACGCCGAGAGCACGCCGATGTTCTCCACCCGCGCCCGCTGGGCTTCATTCAGCTGTCCGCGTTTGGCGAGGGTGTCGGTGAACCAGCGGATCATGCCGCCGACGAAAATCCCCGAAGTGGTGGCGATCGGCAGATACATCCCAATGGCCACTAGCATCGGGCTTTTCACTTTGAACATGATCATCGCGATTCCCAGCAGGATGCCGGTGATCACCAGCGGCCAGGCCATGTCGCCGCCCACGATTCCCTGCGCCAGGGAGGCCATCAGCCCGGCCTGGGGCGCAGAAAGCGCCTTGTCGCCGAAACCGGTGCCACCTTTGTTGATGTTGCCCACGTAGAGGATCATCAGCGGAAAGTACATCACCACGCTCGCTACTACTACCGCGATCAACTCGGTGATCTGGATGCTGCGCGGCGTGCCGCCCAGGATGTAGCCGACTTTGAAATCCTGCAACAGCTCGCCGGCTACCGCCGAGGAAACGCACACCACGGCGGCCACGCCCAGCACCGCGATCACTCCGCCCGCGCCGGAGACGCCCATCGAGACCATGAGCAGCGCCGCGATCACCAGAGTGGAAAGCGTCAGCCCCGAAATAGGATTGTTGGAGGAGCCGATGACGCCTACCAGATAGCCCGACACCGTGGCAAAGAAGAAGCCGATGATCAGCATCACGAGCGCGGCCGCGATTCCGCCGGCCACCAGCCCGGAAAGATAGACGTACAGCACGCACATCAACAGGAACGTGCAGCCGATCAGGGCAAACACGGTGCGGGAGCTCATGTAGCGCTCGGTGCGGATCACCGATTCCGGCGCGGGAGATCCGCCGCGCAGCTCGGAAACGGCGCGCCCCAGGCCTGCCAGCAGGTTCTTGCGCATGCGGAACAACGTGTAACAGGTGCCGACCATCATGCTGCCTACAGCAATCGGGCGCACGATGAAGCGCCAGATGTTGTTGGCCAGGCCCAGCCAGCTCTCGTCGGTGGCGCCGGCCGGCAGAAAGGGCTGCAATTGCGGTCCCAGGAAGAAAATGAGCAGGGGGATGAGCAGGCCCCACGCCACCACGCTTCCGGAGAAATTGAGCGCTGCCAGTTCCGGTCCGATGATGTATCCCACGCCGATATAGGCCGGGCTGACGGTGGGCGCGGCGAAGGTGGAGACTCCGCCGGCGCCCAGCACCTGCTTGCTGCCCACCGGCCCCAACCGCAGCGTGCTCGCGCCCAACCGCCCGACGCGGAAGAAGAAATCGCGGTCAGGCGCAAAGATGTTGATGACGCCCCCCAGATAAACGAGTGCGCCGAATCCCATGTTGTAGAAGAGATACTTGGCGGCCTTGGCGCCAGCCTGGCCGGCCTTGTGAATCTCGCTGGCCGCCACCGATTCCGGAAACGGCAGCTCCGGGTCTTCCACCATGACGCGGCGGATCAGGGAAACGAAGAGCACGCCGAGCACGGAGCCGACGATCATCAGCGATGTGGATTTGAAATACGCCGGATCGGCGGCCAGGGCCCACATGCTGGCCCAGAACCCGAGGTGCTTGGGAATCACCGGCGGCGCCCATACGTGCGCCAGATAAAACGCCGGCAGGGTGAACACGGCGCCGGCCGCCACCGATTCGCCGATGGTGCCTGCGGTACGCGCGATGTTTTCTTCCAGGATGCTTCCCCGGACCAGGCGGAGAACCGCCATGCCGATCACCGCCGCCGGATAGGTGGCCGCAATCGTCTGCCCGGCGCGCAGCCCCAGGTACGCGTTGGCCGCTCCCAGCACCGCCGTCATCACCAAGCCCAGCAGCACGGCGCGCCATGTGAACTCGCGCATCTTCATGTCTTCCGGCACAAACGGCCGGTGCTTGACGGGCGTCATTGGAGGTGCGTCCTCACTTTCTCACTCAGAGCTTTGCCATCGACCGTTTTTCCCGCCAGGCGCGCTTGCGCCGCTTTCATCACCACTCCCATCTGCTTGAGCGAGGTGACTCCGGTCTCGGCCAGCGCAGCCGCAACGGCCGCGTCGATTTCCGCTTCGGTGGCGCCCGCCGGCAGATAGCTTTCGATCAGCTTCCGCTCGGCCTCTTCTTTTTCCGCCTGCTCCGCTCGGCCCGCCTTGCGAAACGCGTCGGCCGCGTCGATGCGCTGTTTGATGAGTGACTTGAGCACCTGCATTTCGGCCGCCTCGT
>CAZZHN010000072.1:0-19993 GCA_964654065.1 uncultured Solibacteraceae bacterium | reverse complement strand
CCATCACGGCGCTGCGCGCGGCGGGCTTCGGCGGCGGCATCGACCCGCAAGCGGTTCTCGAGTTCCTCGAATTCGGGTACGTGACCCAGGAGCGCGCCATCTTCGAAGGCATCGAGAAACTGGCGCCGGCTACGATTGCGGAGTGGTGCGACGGCCGTCTGGAGCGCAAGGAATACTGGTCTCTGCCGGATGCCGGCGGATCCGCTGCGGTGACCTTCGAAGAAGCCGTCGAACAAACCGAGCAGTTGATCCTGGAGTCCGTCAAGCTGCGGCTGATTTCGGATGTGCCGCTGGGCGCGCTGTTGAGCGGCGGCGTCGATTCTTCGCTGGTTTGCTGGGCGCTGCGCCAGCTCAACGCGGACGTCAGGGCGTTCACGGTGCGCGCGCCGGGCAGCGATTCCGACGAGAGCGCCGCGGCCGCCGAGACGGCGCGAAAGCTAGGGATCTCGCACGAGATCGTCGATATGCCGGACACTGATTTCTCGCTGGACGAGCTCACCGATGCCTACAGCGAGCCGTTCAGCTGCCAGTCGGCACTGGCCATATTGTGGGTATCGCGGTCAGTGAAGCAGCGTGCCACGGTCCTGCTGACAGGAGACGGCGGAGACGATGTTTTCTTCGGCTATCCGTTCTTCCACAACGCCTGGATGGCCCAGAGGCTGGCGCGGCAGCTGCCCCAGGCAGCGGCAACGGTGTGGGACCAGGCAGGGTCCTTCCTGCCGGGCCTTGGACCTCTGCGCAGGGCGAAGACTTTTCTGGGCTATGCCACCAGCGGACTCGGCCCCTTCCTGCGCGCTCACGATGGTCTTCCCTATTACCGGGAGCGGGCGATTCTAGGCGAGCCTCTCGCCGGACGCAAACTCGCGCAACGGCAGATTCCGCCCTCGCTCTCTTCTGCGCGCCGGCTGTTGTGGGATGTCTTCGAGGAACACCGCCACCGGCATTTCGTAAGCGAATTCATGGTCAAGGTCGACGGCGGAACCATGCATTACGCTCTCGAAGCCAGGGCGCCGTTCCTCGATCAGAAACTCTGGGAGTTCGCGGCGGCGCTGCCGGCTGAGGTGCGCTTTCGCGGCGGACATTTGAAGGCCGTCTTGCGCGAAATTGTGCGGCGGCGGGTAGGGCCGGAAGTGGCGTTCCGGGAAGAGCAGGGCTTTACGGTCCCCGTCGAACGATGGCTGGCGGGCCGCTGGAGTGGCATGCTGGAGGGCTTGCGGCAAGGCACGGCGCTGGAGCGCGACGGATGGGTGCGCCAGGGTTCACTGGAAAGGCCGCTCGCGGAGGCGCTGCACCGGCGATGGGTTCCGGTTCAACTATGGCGCCTGCTGGTGCTGAACCACTGGCTGGAGAAACACCCGGCGACGGCGTGGGAAGACCTCGTCCCGGCGTATTCCACGCCGGTGCGCACGGCCGAGCCAGGCGACCGGCCGGCCGCATCGCGTTAGCCGCTTCCTGCGTTGCGCACTTCCCGGCAGTCCGGCTGCGCGATGGGCGGGATCATGCGACAGCGGACGGCTGAAAAAGCCGCGCAGCGAGGTTCTGTCCAGCTATCATCATCGGACGCTCGATGGAGTGAAACATGGCGACCGGAGCCACGACGGCCAGGATGGCGCAGAACGCCCATCGGGATATCGCCGGTACGGGCAGAGCAAGGGTCCACATCATCACCGCGACGTGCGACAGGTAGATGCCGTAGCTGTACCTGGCCACCACGCTCGCGGCAACCTTTGCCGGACGGAAGCGGATTTCGCGAAACCAGGGGACCGCGAAGCCGAGAACCAGGCAGAAGAGCCAGCGAAAGTACATATCGCTCTTGTGCGTGGCGAGGAAAAAGATGGGCCACGAGGCCAGCAAAGCGATCGGCCAGAGCCATCCGGGCAGGCGTCGTTTCACGGAGCGTGAGAGCCTCCAGGCGATCACTCCGGCGATAAAGCACGGCGCAAACCCCACCACGCTGAACCGGCCGCAGATGTGCAGCTGCAGGACGGCGGCCGGGACGGACAAAACCCAAAGCAGGGCGAGAGCGGCAATCGAGCGAGCGCGGCCCAGCAGGAATAAAAACGGCAGGCAGAGGTACATCTGCACTTCGATCGGCAGCGACCACAGCCCACCGACCATGCTGTCGGTGTAGGTGAGGTTGGTGGTGAGCGCGAGGTTGGAGAGGTATTCGGTCCAACGCCAGTGGCGAAACGGAGCGGCGAGATCGGGCGCACGCCACGTGACCATGGCCGCGGTCACACAGAAAATGCTCAACGGGTAAAGACGGAAGACGCGCCGCAGGTAGAAGGAGCCGAACATGGCCGCTCCTGTCAGCCTGGATCGTTCGAGCGAGAGCATGAGCACGAAGCTGGTGTGCACGAAGAAGGCGAGCACTCCGATCTGGCCGAAATGCCAGGGGATCATGGCGTGGCCGCCGGCGCTAATGTCGTACAGATGCGAAAAGAAGACCAGCAGGACGGCGGACGCGCGAAGGAAATCCAGATTGCTGCTATCGGAACGGAACGACGAAGCGGGCTTTCGCCAGTCTTCAGCGCTGACATGGGAGATCGAGAAACGCAGGTAGCGCGCGCCTACATCGTTCAGGGACAGACTACGAAACTCCTAATGGGCGCTGGGCGTGCGTGTTGACGGCCTCCGGCCTTCGGGCACGCTCCAGACTGCGCAGCGGCCGCCGGCAGGCGCCGGACGAGCAGATCCGCGGGCGCGATGGTTGCCATCTGGGCAATTGGTGGGAATTACCGGAGAAAGCTCTCAACGAAATTCGGCGTTTCTCCGGGAACCCAGCGGCGAGAGCGAGGCTAGGGAGCGGGTTGGTGGTTTGCGAGCGTGGAGTCAGTGCCCGTTTGCCTGCGGGAAGCGCGCTCGAACATGCCATTGGCACGGCATGAGCCGCGCCAATGGCAACCCCGTCGAGGGACTTCGCAAACGCCGTCGCAGACCTGAGGGCTTTTGTCCGCCTGCCTTCGGTTCGTCTACATCGTTCCGGGCGCAAAGGAAACGCCGCGGAGGACCTCGCCGAAGCCCGCGCTGTAGATAGCCGTAAAACTCTCGCCGGTTGGAACGGTGGCCGCCAGAGTATCCGTTATGGCGACCAGCGTGTTGGGATCCGCACCCTGGTCCCCGTTTCCGCTGACCGTGGACGTGATGGCGTACACCGTGACTGTCCCATCGCCGTTTACCACTCCCGTGATGTTACGCAGACCGTCGGTGCCCGGCGCCCATGGCAGGCCGGTGGCGGGATTGTTGCCCGTCGGATAATTCGCGACGGTGTAAGGGACGCCGAGGTTCAGTCCAGCCTGCAAGGTGTAAACCAATGACCAGGTGCCGGAATTGAGGATCCATTTCTGCAGTCCGGCCGTGGTCTGGGCGGCGGCGCCGGTATACATTCCGTTGGAATAGGTGTTGTCGCCGTTGCCCTCGTCGGCAACAAACAGGGTGTCGGGGTTGGCAAACCAGATGCCGAACGGGAAGGCGGTTTTGGACTTCAGCGCCGTGGGGAAGCCTTTCAACACGCACATGTTATTGGGGTCGAGGCCCTTAGTCTGGAGCACCGACGGGTTGTAGGTCATGGGCACCGTGGGCAGGGCCGCGCCCGCGACAGGAGCGCCGATGCCATTGGAATCCGTGCAGACAGTGCCGGTGGTGTCGATGAAATATACCGTGTTGACGCCGTTCCCGCCACTGCCCTTGGTGTAATAGAGTACATTGTTGAAAATCGTCAGGCCGCGGAAATTGTCGTCCTTCCCAATCTTATCCTCGGCGTCTCCTAATTGGGTCACGTTGAAACTCGCCACGGGCGTGGGCGCTCCCGGGTCTTGCGCGCTCTCCGGTTCCATCAGCGGCGTGAGGAATTGCGCCCCCGCTCCCACAATCACGCCATTCGGCTGCGGGTTGCCGCCGTTGCCCGCATTGCCGGCCAGGTAGAGAGCGCCATTGAAATTGTCCAGAATGGCGGCACGCCCGTTATTCCCGCTGTAAGCATTGGTCTCGGTGAAGTGAAACATCCCGTACTGATCGACCTGCGCAACGGCGCGGTAGACGTTTTCGCCGACAGGATTGGTGGGATCGACCACGCCGGGGGTATTGGAATTGGAAACATCAATGGCGTCGATCGGTGCGACATAGCCCATGAACGTGAGGGACTTATGATCCAGGGAGAGGTTGAGCGCCAGCTCCGACTTGGAGGAGAAACTGGTGACCATCTGGTTCTTCGACGGTCCGGGGTGGGCGCTGTTGGGCACTTGCTGGGAGCTGATGAGCGCGCCGGCAGTAGTAATCTGGTCCAGGAAGATCTTGGACGTGATGCCAAAACTGCCGTCGACGAGCGCGTTATTCCAAACAGTCGGGTACGTGCCGTCATTAGTCGCAGTTACACAAGAGTTGGTGCAGTTAGGCGGCAAGGTTTGGCCGACGGTGATGTTGCCGGCTTTGTTGTCATAAACGCTCCGGCTGACTACCAGGTTACCGGGCGAGAATACAATCGGGTTCTGCGCGCATGCAGGGCCGCCCGCTGCAAGCGTAGCTACCGTGACCGCGGCGATTCGTAGGGCCAGGGTCCGCGTGTTGTCTGTCACACAGTTCCATCTCATTCAGCATTTCTCCTCTAGTGAATTCGGCAAGATTGCCGAGGCGATACTATCATCCGAGCCGATGCATGCTTATTACAGCCCGGTGACTCTTGTGTAACAGACGGCGATGACCTGGTTCGGGAGCATGCGAAATCGCGTTATAACTCGCCGGGTACAGTCGCTACTGTGAGCTAGCGCACAGCTGGCGTGCTCTGAGCGTTGCCGGCGGCTGAGTTAGCTAGAGAACCGCCGGCATCAATAGGGCCCGCGCTTCGGCGACCAGAAAGAGAGAACCGGTGATGAAGATCGCGTCGTTCGGGCTGGCGTCTTCGGCCAGGTGAAGAGCCTCCTTGAGGCCGGGGGCAAATTGCAGGTTCGGATGATCCACCACAGCACGAAGCGATTCCGGCGCGAGGGCGCGGGACTGTTGTGGCGCCGTGACGATCACCTGCCAGGCAAGGGGAAACAAGATGCCCGCGATCTCAGCGGCGGCCTTGTCGCGCATGATGCCAAAGATCAAGCGCAGGCGGGCGCCCGCATAGAAGCCAGTGATGTAAGCGGCGAGGGCGCGCGCCGCGGCAGGGTTGTGCGCTCCGTCGAGAATAATGGCAGGGGCCTCGCGGACGTGCTCAAGGCGGCCGGGCCATTGGGCGGCTGCGATACCGGTTTCAATGGAGCGGCGATCGACGCCGCAGGCAAGCAGCGCCAGAGCGGCGGTGGCGGCATTTTCCGCCTGGTGCTCACCGGCGAGCCGGCAGCAGATCGAAAGCGGAGTCGCGCCGGGAAGCTCGAAGCGGCTGCCGCGCGAGTCCACTGAGAGTTGCTGCAGGGGCTGGCCCGCGGCGCGCGTCACCGGAATATCCAATTCGGCGGCTCGGCGGTCGAGCACCCGCGCGGCTTCGGGACGCTGGCGCGCGAAAACGGCGGGCACGCCGGGCTTCAGGATGCCGGCCTTCTCCGTCGCGATGGACTCGATGCTACGGCCCAGGAACGATTCGTGATCGAAGTCGATGGGGGTGATGACCGCGAGCGCCGGCCGCACCACATTGGTCGCGTCGAGGCGCCCGCCCAGTCCCACTTCCAGCACCACCCGCTGAAGGCCTTCCTCGGCGAAAACCAGGAACGCCATGGCGGTGACGGTTTCGAAATAGGTGGTGTGCAGGTCGATCACTTCGCGGGCCAGCAGTTGTTCGACCACGGCGTGAACCCGATTGAAAGCGCCCGCGAACCTCTCGGCGGAAATCGGCCTGCCGTTGACACGAATGCGCTCGGTCGGCTCGGCCAGGTGGGGCGAAGTGAACAAGCCGGTGCGGAAGCCAGCCGAGTGGAAGGCGGATTCGATCATGGCGCAGGTGGAGCCCTTGCCATTGGTGCCCGCCACGTGGACGATAGAGAGGCGGTCCTGCGGGTCGCCCAGGGCGGCGAGCACGGCGCGGATACGCTCCAGGCCCAGCTTGGCGGTCTTGATTTCGTTGCCAAGCGCGTAGAGGAAGTGGACCGAATCGGGGTAGTTCACTGCCCGCAGAAGAAATCGAAGGCCCGGGCGATGTAGGCCTTCATTTCCAGGCGCGGGACGACGGCGTCCAACATGCCGTGTTTGACCAGGAACTCGCTGCGCTGAAAGCCCTCGGGGAGCTTCTGGCGGATGGTCTGTTCGATCACGCGCGGGCCGGCAAAACCGATCAAAGCGCCCGGCTCGGCGATGTTGAGGTCGCCCAGCATCGCATAGCTGGCGGTAACGCCGCCCGTGGTCGGGTCGGTGAGGATGCTGATGAAAGGCAGCCGAGCCTGGTCGAGACGCATCAGCGCCGCGGAAATCTTGGCCATCTGCATCAGGCTGACGGCGCCCTCCTGCATGCGCGCGCCGCCGGAGGCGGAGACGATCACCAGCGGCGAACCGGAAGCGATGGCGCGTTCGATGGCGCGCGTGATCTTCTCGCCGACCACGGCGCCCATGCTGCCGCCGATGAAGCGGATCTCCATGGAACAGATTTCAACCAGGCGCCCCTCGATCTTGCCGCGGGCGGCAATCAGCGCGTCGCAGAGGCCGGTTTCGAGGCGGGCGGCCTCCAGGCGCTTCCCGTACGGCTTGCTATCGACAAACCCCAGCGGATCGGTGGATCGCAGCCCGGCGTCGAAGACTTCGTATTCACCGCCATCAAGCAGCATGCGGATGCGCGACACGGCATCCATCCGAAAATGGTGGCCGCACTTGGGACAGGTGTGCCAGTTGGCTGCCAGGTCCTTTTTCCACACGATTTGCCGGCAGCCGTCGCACTTCTGCCAAAGGCCCTCGGTCTTGACATGCTTCGCCTTCTCGTCGATGGCCTTGGGCTTCTTGTCGTCCGGCTTGTCGCGCTTAAACCAAGACATGCAATCAACCAACTTACCGCGGGTAGGGATGGCCCCGCAAGGTTGCGAAGGCACGGTAGATCTGCTCGGCGAGCATGGCGCGGGCGAGCTCGTGCGGAAACGTCATGGCGGAAAGAGATAGCAGGAGATCCGCCCGGGCCGCCCAGGCGGGGGGTAGCCCGGCGTGACCGCCTACCAGGAACAGCAGGTCGCGGCCCTCCATCTCGCTTTTGGCGATGAGGGCGGTGAAGGTGGCGGTGTCGATCGGTTTGGCGGCCGGATCGAGGAAAATCTTGCGTGCGGCGGGATGGCGGGCCCAGAGATCGAAGCGGTCGGGACGAATCTCGCGCATCTCGTTGGCGGCATAGCGGCCGGCGCGGCCGAGAAAATCCTGCGCCATGGCATTGGCGTGCGGGTCTCTGGGTTTGCCGATGTAGTAAACAAATACTTTCACTCGGGCGGGATCTCGACCGTTTTCGAACTGCGCCAGAGCCGTTCCAGATCATAGTAAGCACGGGCCTTGGCGGAGAAGACATGCACCAGCAGGTCGCCGTAATCGGCCAGCACCCATTCGCCGGGCTCGTAGCCTTCAAGACTCATGGGCAGCTCGCCGGCCTGGTGTTTGAGCTGCTGCGCGACTTCATCCGCGATGGCTTGAATCTGCCGCTGGTTTGACCCGGTACAGAGGACGAAATAGTCCGCGAAAGAGGTGATGCCGGTCAAATCCAGAACCTTGATATCCGTGCCCTTCTTGGATTCGGCGGCGCGGACAGCGATCAGCCAGGTTGGGACTGCGGTGGGAAGGGCGGGGGGTGCTACGAGATCTGCCTTGGTCAGAACACGCTCCTGAACGTATCGTACTACGCCGGCGTAGCGGACGGGGCCAAGGCAAGACTGGTGCGCGAGCGAAATATGGCGTTATATGGAGTAGTAAGGCAGGCGAACGCATGCCCTACCGGGGGACCATGAACGAACTCGTCGCGTACTCCGCCACTCAACAGGCGCGGCTCATCCGCGAGCGCCGCGTCTCGTCGCGCGAACTCGTGATGGCTCATCTCGAGCAGATCGCCGCGATCAATCCCGAGATCAACGCTGCCGTGGCAGTGCTTGCGGAACAGGCTCTGGCTGAAGCAACGGCCGCCGACAGCGGCGAGCCGCGGGGGCCGCTCCACGGCGTGCCCTTCAGCGTTAAGGATTCGTTCGAGCTGGCAGGCACGGTGGCCACCGCGGGCACGCTCGGCCGGAAGAACGCTCCGCGGTCGACCGAGGATGCGGCGCTGGTGAAGCGTTTGCGGCGGGCCGGCGCCATCCCCATGGCTAGAACCAACCTGCCGGATCTGCTCTTCGCCTTCGAGAGCGACAACCTGATATACGGAGCGACCAGGAACCCCTACGACACGGCGCGCACCCCGGGCGGATCGAGCGGCGGCGAGGCAGCCTTGCACGCCGCATGCGGATCGCCGCTTGGCCTAGGCAGCGACTGCGCCGGCAGCGTGCGTGTTCCGGCGGCGTTTTGCGGAACTGCGGCCATCAAGCCGACCTCCGGCCGTCTGCCGCGGACCGGCCACTTTCCTCCGGCCGGAGGCTGGATCGAAGCTCTCTGGCAGGCGGGGCCGATGGCGCGCCGGGTGGAGGACCTGGTCACCGTGATGCCGCTGCTGGCCGGCCCCGATGGACGCGACCACACCGTAGTGGACATGCCGCTGGAAAACCCGCGCTCCGTGCGGGTGCGCGACCTGCGGCTTGCGTTTTATACCGACAATGGCCTCGCCGCCGCGGATGAGGAAGTGGCGGGCGTGGTGCGCGCCGCCGCCGCCGCGCTGGCGGAGGAAGGCAGCCGCGTGGAGGAAGCGCGGCCCGCCTGCCTGGGTGCCGCATACGAAATCGAGATGAAACTGATCGGCCCGGATGGCGGGGACAGTTTGCGAGGCTATCTGCGGGACATCGGTTCCACCAATGTTCATCCGCTGCTGACTGCCTGGCTGGATAAGGTGGAACGCTACCGCACCGGCATCGACGGCTTCGCACGCTACTGGAGCGAGTGGTTCGTCTATGGCGCCGAAATGACGGCGTTTCTCGCTCGTGGATACGACGCGATTGTTTGTCCGGCGTACATTCACGCGGCGCTGCCGCTCGGCACATCGACACTGGAGGAGAACTTTATCGGCTTCAGTCACACCATGGCGTACAACGTCGCCGGATGGCCGGCTGCGGTGGTGCGCTGCGGCGAATCGGCCGCCGGCTTGCCGATCGCGGTGCAGATTGCCGCCGCCCCCTGGCGTGAAGATGTCGCTCTGGCGGTGGCGTTGTGGCTGGAACGGGCTTTCGGCGGCTGGAAACCGCCAGCCGGGATCCATGTGTCGCGTGCGGCCGGCGCTCCCGTGGTTGATTCTGTGGCCGGCATGTGAAAACATGGGCGGCTGAACGCCGCGGCCTCCAGGTTCATGCCGCACGGTGACCCCGCCCGGGCCTGCCGCCGGCGGCGAACCTTCCGTAGGTTGAGGAGAGATCAATGTCCGACGCGAATGCCTATGCCGTGATCCGTAGGGCGATGAATGATAGCGCGTTCGTGGCCAGTCTTAAGCAGGATCCGACGGGCGTGATCGCGGCCAGTGGAGTTGACGAGCCTGCGCAGCGCCAGGAATTGCTGAACATCCTGACCCTCCTGGACACGGGGGCAAACGCCAACGCGTCAAGCGCTCAGCATGCGAAGCCGCTGCTGGAGGCGTCGCTCAACGAAACGTTCGACGTTGTCACCAAGATGAAGGACGGGCTGAAGGCGACGATCAAGCAGATTGACGAAGCGTTCAAATCCACCATGCTGATGTACCAGGTCTCGTTTTACCTGGGAGTTGCGCTCATCGTGGCCGCCGTCGTTTTTGCATTGTTGTCGAAGGGATCGCTGCTGCCGTCGGTCCTGGGCGGCATGGGGACCGCGGACATCCTGACGTTCTTCTTCACGAAACCCCCGGAACGTCTGCAGAGCAGCCGCGCCAGCCTGGCGCAACTGCAGATCGCCCTTCTCAACTGGTTCAACGACCTGATCAATCAGAACACCTACCTGGGCCAGCTGAACCAGCAGCACGCGTTGGACACGGCCACGTTCTTGCGGCTCAGCGACGTGCAGATGGAGCACACCGAGCAAATCATGCGGGTACTGCAAACCTACTGCAAGCTCATCGAGGGACCGGCCGACGGAGCGCCTCCCCCTACCGCTCACCCCGCACCGCACGCCTAATCCGCCTGTTCGGGCGATTCCGGAGCTGCCGCCGGCCGGGAAGCGGTGCGTCACCCCGCAGATTTGTTATGATCGCACTGCAACCGCCGATCTGCGGGCGGTTGCAATCCGAGTCAGCAGCCGGAGGGGCATTGATGTCAAAGCACGACGAAGCCGATTTGATTCTTAAGCTTTACGACTTGCGCCGCGAAGCGACTATGCGCAAAGCGCGCGACTGGTATTTTCGCGAATTCAATCCGGAATCGATGGACGACATCAACCGGGCGCTGTTCGGCGAAAACAGCGGCCATGTGCGGATGGTATGGACCTACTGGGACATGGCCGCCGCGCTGGTGAACCACGGCGCGATCAGCCTGGAGCTTTTCAACGACACCAATGGCGAGCACATCGGCGTCTTCGTTAAAGTGGAGGCTTTCCTGCCGGAGATTCGGGCCACCTTCGGGTCGAACTATCTGGTAAACCTGGAGCGGCTGATTGAAACATCCCCGGACGGCAGAGAGCGGGTGGCCGCCATGCGGGAGCGTATCAAAGGGGTGCGCGCGCGGCTCGCGGCTCAGGCCGCTGCCGCCCGGTCCAACTGACTCCTCGGGGCCGGTGGGACGGACCGTCGGCTTTGGCGATCTGCCTTGTCTCGCTAAGCCGCGGCACCTTGACAGGGTCGAGAAACAGGTTCAGCCCGCAGCAGTAACGGGCACCGTGGGCCGGGCATGCCCGGCCCCTACAAGGACGGGCGCCTACCGCGATGAAGTGTCTTTCGGCGTCGCCAGGTAGCCGACAATCTGGTTCTTGCTGACCTGGTTGATGACCAGCTCGTAGGGCGTGTGGCCGCCTTTAGAGGTGTAGAACTGGACCGGTTCGTTGGCGGTCTTGTCCTTCTTTTCGACCGCGGGCTTATCGTCCGCCACCACGTAGACGGTGTAACGCTGGTGCTTGGGGTCGGCGCTTTCCAGCCTCAGCGTGATGTCGGCGAAACGCTGCGGCTGCTTGGTCTTGCTCAACTTGATGTCGAAGTAGTTGCGCTCCCCCTTCATCTTCAGCGCCTGCAACTCGCGGCCGTTGGTGGCGATCAGCCCACTTTGCACGCCCAGGTCGCCATTGGTGGATTTGAGATCGGCGATGGTCTTCTCAAGCTGGCTCTGCGTCATCGCAGCTTGCGACTTCACGCCACCGAGGTCCGTGGAAACGTCGGCGATCTTGGCGTTGGCCTGCGTCACCGACTGGTTGACGTCGCTGATCTGCCCCGCGACCTTCTGCTGCATCTGGGCTTCTTCCGCCTCCAGCTGCTTGGCCAGCTGGTCGGCATGAGCTTGCGCCTCGACCTTGGCCTGGCTGGACATGCTGCGCGCCTGATTGGAGGCGGTAGCCAGTTCTTCCTTCAGAGCTTCGATGTGCCGCTCCTGGGCCGCCTTGCTGACCGAGGACATGTCGCGCAGGTTGGCCACTTCCGCCGCCAGCTTATCCGTCTTGTCCTTCGCGTCGGTGCGGAGATGATCGATCTGCACGTACAGAAAGATATTGGCCGCCACCAGGGCGATCACGCCGCCGGCGAGCAGCGGAATTGCCAGGCCCGAACGCTGCGGCGGGGGCGGGGCGTAGCTTGAGTTTAGGCTCACGTCTTTAACTCCTTGATCCTTACAGTATAGATGGGATCGGATGGGGATTCGGTTTCACGCAAACCGGCCCATTTTACACGAGTTCAAAGCTCTGTCCGGGCGCCGGCATGACTGCTTCCAGGCCATAGTGCGAGTGAAGCTGGCTGGCTAACGCCGCCGCCTGCTGAGGCTCACCGTGGACCAGGAACACTTTGCGCAGGGAAGGCGCCAGCGGGCGGATCCATTCCAGGAGCTCGTTGTAGTCGGCATGGGCACTCAATTCGTCCAGGCTGGCAATTGTGGCGCGCACGCGCATCGGCTCGCCGAAAATCTTGACCTCCTGCCATTTCTCGATCAGTTTCCGTCCCAGTGTGTCCTGCGCCTGAAAGCCGGTGATGAGCACGGTGTTGCGGGGGTCCTCAATGCCGTTGCGCAAATGGTGCAGGATGCGGCCCGCCTCGCACATGCCGGAGGCTGAAATTACCACGAAGGGGCCGTGCAGGTCGTTCAACTTCTTCGATTCGGCGGCGTCTCGCACGTATTGCAGGCGCGAAAAGCCGAACGGGTCCTCGCTGTGAAGAAGATACTGGCGCGTCTCCTCATTGAAGCATTCGGGATGATCGCGGTGCACCTGGGTCACGTTGAGGGCCAGCGGGCTGTCCACGAAGATCGGAATATTCGGGATGCGCTTCTGGTTGGCGAGCTGATGCAAAAGGATCACGAGCTGCTGCGTGCGGCCGACAGCGAAGGCGGGGACGATGATACGGCCGCCGTGCCGGGCCGTACGGTTGACGATATCGGCCAGCTTGTTTTCCACGTGGCCGACGTCCTTATGCAGGCGGCCGCCGTAGGTGCTCTCCATGATCAGGTAATCGGCTGCAGGCAGGGATTCCGGGTCGCGAATGATGGGTAGATTCGGCCGGCCCACGTCGCCGGAAAACGCAAGCCGCACGCGCGCGCCGTTGGCATCTTCCTGCAACACCACGCTCGAGGAACCCAGGATGTGGCCGGCATCGTATGGGGTGTAGGAAAGGTTCGCGCCCAGACTTTGCGGCTGGTGATAGGGCACCGGCCGGAATAGCGGCAGCGTGCGCTCCGCGTCCTCGGTGGTATACAGGGGCACGGCCTGGCCGTCCTCCAGGCCAATCGACTTGCGGTGCTCCCTGCGTTTGTTCAGAAACTCCGCGTCTTTTTCCTGGATGTGGGCCGTGTCGTGCAACATCCAGTTGCAGAGGTCGACGGTGGCCGGCGTCGCGTAGATGGGACCGGCGAAGCCGTCCTTCACCAGGGTGGGAAGGTTGCCACTGTGGTCGATGTGCGCGTGCGAGAGGACTACTGCATCGATCGACGATCCCGCGACGGGCAGATGACGGTTCTTGGCGTCCGCTTCCTTGCGGCGCCCCTGGTTGAGCCCGCAATCCAGCGAGTAGCGGCGGCCGCCCGATTCCACGATGTGCATGGAGCCGGTCACCGTTCCCGCCGCGCCCCAGAATGTAACCTTCATCGGCCTGCCACCGGGTCCGCCATGCAGCCTCCAAAAAGCTTGATAGTAGCGCAATTGAGAGCGAAACAACCGGCGGCCGTCGCGAGCGGAAAGGGGCGCAGATCCGATGCGGCTTGCCCCGCTTGTTTCGGCCGGAGCGGCGGCTTAGAATCGGACTGGAGAATCCGATTTATGTCTTCCATGGAGCAAATCCGGGATTTCCTGAGCCAGAAGCGGCTGGCGTTCGTAGGCGTCTCGCGGCAAAAGAACGACTATTCGCGGGCGCTTTTTCGCGAGTTCGGCGCGCGGCTATGACGTGGTCCCCGTCAATCCGGCCGCCGGCGAAATCGAGGGGCGCCGCTCGTTTGCCCGCGTGCAGGACATCGAGCCGGCTCCCGACGGCGTGGTGGTGCTGACTTCTTCTGCGGTGACCCGCGACGTCGTCGACGATTGCATTCTGGCCGGCGTCAAGCGCATCTGGATGTGCCGCACGGCTGGGAAAGGTTCCGTCAGCCCGGCGGCCGTCGGTGCATGCCAGGCGCACGGGATCTCCGTCATACCTGGCGGGCGGTGGATGGGCTCACCGCTTCCACGGATTCGTAAAGAGAATTACCGGCTCGTACCCTAAGTAGTCTCGAAGCGGCGCTTCACTCGAAGGTTATCCACCATTACCCTGGCCGGCTACGGGCGGCTGACAAAAGGGTTTCCGCGGATGATGAAGCGCAAGGGGCGGTCGGCGCACAGACGGATGCCGATCCGCGGCGTCACGTCGATATCGAGAGCGCGTGGGTGGGCGGGCTCGCGGACCACCAGGTTGCCCCGGGTCACGTCGACCCCATGATGGGCGCGGGTGATGGCCATGGCCATGGTGAGACGGCCCGGGCCGCGGGCGAGATCCTGCAGCCTGCCGGCAGCGGGCCGGCGCTGCCTCATGAGATCAATGCCAGCAATTGGTTCCAGGGCGCGAAGGAGGACACAACCGGGCGCGCCCGCCGGCTCAGCCACAATGTTGAGGCACTGATACATTCCGTAAATCAGGTAGACGTAAGCATGGCCGGGGGGCCCGAAGATCACGCGTGTGCGATCGGTGACGCCACGGGCGGAATGAGACGCCAGGTCGTCCCGCCCGGGGTACGCCTCGGTTTCCACGATGATGCCGGCGACCGGTCCATGGACCAGCACTTTGCCAAGCAGGCCGCCCGCGACCTCGGCCGTGGGCCGCTCGTAGAAAGACCGCTTGAGGATGGGGCCAAGGGGCAGCACCGCGAACCATCATCGCCCATCCACCGCTACAATGGAAAGCGTTCATGCGATTGTTCACCGGCCTGGACCTGGCGCCCGAGGCCGCGGAAAACCTGGAGCGGCTGCTGGAACGCCTTCGGCCCGCGGCGCGCATTCAATGGAGCCTCCCCGCCAACCTGCACATCACCACCAAGTTCATCGGGGAGTGGCCGGAGCTGCGGCTGGCGGAGCTGAAGGCCATCCTTGCCGCGATACCGCCGCGCGCTGCGATCCCGGTACGGATCCACCACCTCGGTTTCTTCCCCAATCCGCACGCGCCCCGCATATTCTGGTGTGGCATTGAAGCACCCGGTCTGGCCGATCTGGCGTCGGAGACGGATCGCGCTACGGCCGGGCTGGGTGTTGCGGCAGAAGCGCGCGCCTTTTCGCCGCATCTCACGCTGGCGCGAGTCAAAGAGCGCCTGAACCTGCAGCCGCTGCGGGAAGCTATCGCGGCGCTGCCCGAGCTGGAATTCGGGAACTTCGTGGCAGAGGGCTTCCACCTGTACCAAAGCCAGTTGCGTTCCGGCGGGAGCGTGTACACTAAGCTTGCGGAGTTTCGCTTCCATCCATGATGCCGCTCGCCTCCTGCCTGCTCGCCTACTTTCTGGGCGCGATTCCGTTCGGATACGTCTTGGTGAAATGGAAGACGGGCAGCGATGTGCGCGGTTCCGGCAGCGGCAACATCGGCGCCACCAACGTGTTGCGCACCACCGGCCGGACGGCGGGCGTGCTTACGCTTTTGCTGGATATTGCCAAGGGATACCTGGCAGTCTGGGCGGCGGGAAGATTGACCCACGGCGATCCACTATGGATGTCGGTGGCAGCGGTCGCGGTGATGCTGGGCCACATTTACCCGGTGTTCCTCGCCTTCCAGGGCGGCAAGGCGGTCGCCAGCTTCGTGGGGGCCTTCCTCTGTCTGACGCCGGTGGCGCTGCTGGCAGTACTCCTCATCTTCGTCGGAGTCGTGGCATGGACGCGACACATCTCGATGGGATCAATCGTGGCAGCCGCTGTCTTCCCGCTTGCGGTTTGGTTGATTGCCGTTCCGACTCTGCCAGTGGAAGCAGCGGCCTTGATCGCGGCTGCGCTCATAATTTACAAACATAGTAATAATATTCAGAGGCTGCGCGCAGGAACCGAAAGCGCGTTCACTTTTGGAGCGAGAAGACCGTGAGGCGACTGGCGGTCATCGGTGGCGGGGCGTGGGGTACCGCACTGACCATCGTGCTGGCACCGCGTTTTGAGCAGGTGCGGCTGTGGGTTTATGAGACCGACGTCGCCGAGCGGTTGCAAGCGCAGCGTCAGAACGAAACCTATCTGCCTGGCTTTCAAATAGCTGAAAATATTTTCGTTACCAGTGAGCTGGGGCGGGCTCTGGAAGGCGCCGAGGTAGTGTTGAGCGTCATGCCCTCGCACCACGTACGGACGGTTTATGGGCAGATGCTACCACATTTGTCGGAGACGATGGTGTTTGTCAGCGCGACCAAGGGGCTGGAAGTCGGCCTTATGCTACGAATGTCGGAGACAATTCGGGAAGCAGTCACTCGATTTCCACCACAGGTGGCGGCGCTGAGCGGTCCGACCTTCGCAAAGGAGGTCGCGCGCGGTGATCCGACCGCATTGGTAGTAGCTTCGGTGGATTCGGACCTGAACAGGCGCATCCAAGCGGCCTTTTCGGGGCCCACGTTCCGGATTTACACCTCCCCAGATCCTATAGGCGTAGAAATTGGTGGCTCGATCAAGAATGTGATCGCGATTGGTGCGGGCGTGATTCATGGAATGGGGCTAGGCCACAATGCGACGGCGGCACTCATCACGCGCGGCCTGGCGGAAACCACGCGTCTGGCGGTAGCTATGGGCGGCCGGGCGCAGACCCTGGCGGGGCTTGCTGGTTTGGGAGATCTGGTCCTGACCTGCACCGGTGAGCTTAGCCGTAACCGCATGGTGGGCATCGAGTTGGCCCGCGGCAGAAAGCTCGACGAGATTGTCGGTTCGATGAAAATGGTAGCAGAAGGAATCAAGACAACCGACGCTGCCGTGCAACTTGCCCGGCGCTTCGGCGTGGAGATGCCCATCGCCGAGCAAATGTACCAGATGCTCTACCACGGTTTATCCCCGCGCGAAGCCATTCAGCGGCTTATGGAACGCTCCCTCAAGGAGGAGTAAGCGATTTACCTGGCTTGCCGCAACCTCTGATGCCGGAATGGGTTAATACGAACATGGGGGGAGCCACGGCGGCTCTGGACTATGATGCCGAGTTGATGCTCCGGGTGAAGGATGGGGACGGAGCCAGCTTCGGAGTATTGCTTGAGAAGCATCGTTCGTCAGTAGTCCACTTCTTGTATCGGATGGTGCAGCACCAGGCCGTGGCTGAGGAACTGGCGCAGGAGGTGTTTCTGCGTGTATACCGCTCGCGCGGCACGTACGAGCCAACGGCGAAGTTCACAACGTGGCTGTTTCGGATCGCCACGCATTTGGCTTTGAATGCGCTTCGCGACGGCAAGAACGAGCGGTCGGAGGAGCGGCTGGACGAGCGCTCCGATGAAATGCCGGCCAGGCAGGTGGAAGACCGGCGGCCCTCGGTGGAGCAGTCGTTGGTTCGCGAAGCGGCGCTCGATGAAGTGCGGCGTGCAGTGGCGGCGCTGCCGGATAAGCAACGTGCGGCAGTCTTGATGCATAAGTACAAAGAGATGGAATACACGCAGATCGCGAAGGTGCTGAACTGTTCTGAATCTGCGGTAAAGTCGTTACTATTCCGGGCATATGAAACTTTGCGTGCCCGCTTGGCCCACATGGCCTAACGAAGGCCGGGCATCTCCGGCCGCTACGGGAAGGATGTTATGAAGTGCCCACTGGAAACACGGGAAGACAAGGAAATCCTGGTGGCATACGGCTCCGGCGCGCTGAACGCTGGTGATACCAAACTGCTGGAAGGGCATCTGCAGACCTGCTCCCGGTGCCGCGAGTTCGCGAGCGGTCAGCGGGTGGTGTGGGAAGCTTTGGACACGTGGGAGGCCGCGCCGGTGTCGGCCGACTTCGACCAGCGCCTGTTCGCGCGCATTGAGCAGGACATATCATGGTGGCAGCGAATGCGCGGCCGCCTGGGTCCTCTCATCATCCATCGCGCGCTGCCGCTCACGGCGGTGGCGGCATTATTGGTGGCGGGGGTGCTGTTGGATTGGTCCCCGCGACCCAAGGCGCTGCCGCGGGCAACCACGGCCCAGGTGGAAGGTCTGCAGCCGGAGCAGGTGGTCCGCGCCCTGGATGAGATGGAAGTTCTCAACCAGTTCGACCGCCTGATGAAGCCAGAGCCGAACCAACCGAAGATGTAAGATGGCCAGGGTCCTGTTCAGCGCGATTTTGAGCGGCCTGATGGCTGTGGGAGCCTGGGCTGCAGACGAGTCTGCCAGACCGCCCAAGCCGGCTCCCGCCCCGCGTCCTCATGCCGCGGCGGTTGCTCATCCCAACGGCGCGCCCGGAGCCGCGCCGGGGCACAAGCTGAATAACCCGCTAAACCCCGCACAGAGGTTCCTGCAGATGACTCCGGAAGAGCAGGAGCGCCTGATGGAGCGCGCCAACCCGCAGCAGCAGGAGCGGATGCGGTCGGCGCTGGAGCGCTATAACAGTCTGCCCCCGGCCGCACGTGAGCGTCTCTTCCGCCAGTACCAGGTGCTGAAAGAATTGCCGATTGGCCAACAGGCATTGATCAGCCGCCAGTTTCAGGCGTTTAACCAGCTGCCCGAAGACCGCCTCTGGCCAGTAGGGCAGGAACTGCTGCGGCTGCACAGGATGCAGCCGGAGGAGCGCACCGCGCGGCTGGAGAGTGAGGAGTTCGCGGCCCGATATTCCCCCGCCGAACAACAGATCCTGAGGGATCTCTCGATGAATCTGCCGCCAGAGTACCCGTTCGCCGGCAAGTAGCGGCAAAAGGGTCCACCGGAGGCCAACTTTGGAGAACGGGGGCACGTTGTCCAAGCGCTACAGCGAGCCTGCTAACCAAGTCGTTGGTTGATTTTGAGTCGAGAATCCTGTTACGTTGCGTTGACCTTATGAATTGTTGTGGCGGGTTTCACAACCAGGAGGGCGCGATGAAACAACCAGTGGCGGCGGGTAACGGGAATTACAGGGACATGCTGCTGAACAAACGGCACGAGGTGCTGGCGGGACTCGGCGTCAAGTTTGACACCCTCGCCAGGATGGGCCGCGTGGCGGAAGAGGACCAGGCACAGGTCACGCACGACGAATTCGTATCTCTGCGCCTCAACAGGTTGGATTACCTGCAACTGCGGATGATCGAGGAATCGTTGGACCGCCTGGACTCCGGTGATTTTGGCGTCTGCCTGGGCTGCGAGGAGCCGATCCCGGCCAAGCGCCTGAAAGCCCTGCCCTGGGCCCGGTACTGCGTCAGCTGCCAGGAATCGATTGGCGCCGAAATGGACCCGGACGCGCGGGGCACCCCGCGGCTGGCGGTGGGACTGGCAGACTGAGGTGGGGCAGGTCCCCGACCTGCCAAAGCCGGGTGCAAGGCCGGCCAACCGGCCGCAAGACCGCCAGCGCGACCGCACCTTCCTTATAAAGTTATAGAAATCAACGCTAACAGGCCAGGAAACAGCGCCCGTCACAGGTGTGCTCCGGTTTCACGGGATTGACCGGCTTGACACCGCGGCACTACAATTGAGATCAGCCGAGCTGCTCGGGTCCCGGTGCTGGTGTCGCATGGACCGAATACGTCTTTCCATTGTTTGCGTGTCGATTTCGATACTGGTCTGCCTGATTGCGGCGGCCCAGCAGACCGATTCCCAGGATAAAGACAAGGACAAGGATCAGGACAACCGTCAGGCCCTGCGGGACACCGTTTCCAGACCGCTGACTGAGAAGCAAAAGAAGAAGAAGGAAGCGCAGCTCCGCCGGGAGCTGGAATCGCCCTACCGCAAGTGGCTCAATGAAGACGTCTCCTACATCATTACCGATGAGGAGCGAGCTGCCTTCAAGCGCTTGCAGACGGACGAAGAGCGCGAACAGTTCATCGAGAACTTCTGGTTGCGGCGCGACCCCACACCGGACACTGTAGAAAACGAATTCAAGGAAGAGCATTACCGCCGCATCGCATACGCCAATGAACACTACGCGTCAGGAATCCCGGGCTGGAAGACGGATCGCGGCCGCATCTACATCGTGTACGGGCCGCCGGATGAGATCGAAGACCACTCTTCGGGCGGGTTCTATGAGCGGCCTCCGGAAGAGGGCGGCGGCGAGACGTCCACCTATCCGTTCCAACAGTGGCGCTACCGGTACGTAGATGGCATCGGCAACAATGTGGTCCTGGAATTCGTGGATCCCAGTATGTCGGGCGAGTTCCACCTGACGATGGACCCCTCCGAGAAAGATGCGCTGCTGTATGTGCCCGGCGCCGGCCTCACCATGATGGAGCAGATGGGCATGAGCAGCAAGAACCAGCGCTTCCAGAACACCGACG
>CAZZHN010000071.1:13422-20189 GCA_964654065.1 uncultured Solibacteraceae bacterium | reverse complement strand
TCCGTTAGGTCAAAGCGACGTTGGTCGCCTGCAGCCCCTTCGGGCCCTTGGTTACCTCGAACTCCACTTTCGCGCCCTCATCCAGCGTCCGATACCCTTGTGATTGGATCGCGGAAAAGTGTACGAACACATCCTCCCCGTTCTCCCTCTGGATAAAGCCGTAGCCCTTGGCTGCGTTGAACCACTTCACTGTGCCTTTTTCTTTCATCGTGCCTATTCCTTCTTTGACTCAACTCAAATTCCATCTGGCTGCCGACGGCCTCCCCAACAACAAAAAAGGGGCATGCGGATGGACTCACGCAACCCCTTCTTGTGCCTCAGAGCGGAAATCAAGAGCCAAATGCCCTACCATTATACAACAGGCGGACCGCTCGCAACGGGGTTCAATCCAGTGAATACATTCGAGTTCTACAGGCTTCGCTGGCACTTCCAGGCCACCGGCAGGCTGTCGTTCCCGGCGGGGGAAAGCGGCAACCTGCTGCGCGGAGCGTTTGGCCTACTGCTGCGGCAGACTGCCAGCGCCGCGGTTTATCGAAGCCTGTTTGAGCCGGGCCGGACCGATGGCGCATCGCCCAGCGGGTTGAAGGACTGGCCGCGCCCGTTTGTGTTCCGCACCGCCGGGGTGGACGGGCGGGAGATGGCGCCGGGCGACGCCTTTTGCATCGATATGCACGTATTCGATTGCCGGCAGGAGATGATGCGGGCGATTCAGTCGGCCTTAGAGCAAGTTGGCGAAAAGGGGCTGGGCCCCGGCCGGGGACGCGCTGCGTTGCTCGGCGTCCGGCAAATCCGTACAGACGAATCGGCGTGCGGGATGGCTGAGCCCCTTGCACCATCGGTAGTCAGCCTCGAGCCGGAGCCGGGCGAAATGGCCGTTCGGCGGATCCGGCTGCGCTTCTTGACTCCCACCGAATTGAAGGGCGGCAGCGGGGGCCACGAGTCGGGCGTGGGGCCTCAGTTCGGCGTCCTCTTTGCACGGCTACGGGACCGCATTTCCACCTTGCGAGCGCTGTACGGCGCAGGGCCGCTCGCCATCGACTTCCGTGGGCTCGGTGCGCGCGCGCGGTCGGTCGAACTGGTTTCTAGCGACGTCGCCTGGACCGTAGTTCGCCGGCGTTCAAGCCGTACCGGCCAGACACACCCGCTGGGAGGCTTCACGGGGGAAGCAGAATACGCGGGCGACCTGGGCGTGTTTGTGCCGTGGCTGCGCGCCGCTCGCTGGACCGGCGTCGGCAGGCAGACGGCGTGGGGCAAGGGAGACGTGCGGGTGGTAGAGCCGTAGCGCACGCTCTGCGCGGGGCCCTCGTCCCGCCTCTTCAGCTCGAAGCATCCAGCACTCGGAAAGCGCAAGAAAGGCCGGCGTGGGCGTGGCCCCGTGATGTCTTCGCTGACGAACAGGCCAGAATCTGCCCCACGGCTTCGGCGGGCCTGCTATCCTGAGGGCCAATGTACTTGAAGATTTTGGGTCATCCGGTTTTCCCCAATCTCAACTTCCATATGCCGATGCTGGTGGATCTGGGGGCTCCGCTGATTATGCTCAAGGGCGAAAACGGGTCGGGCAAATCGACCCTACTGCAGTCGATTGCGCTGGCTCTGCGCGGCGAAAAGGCGGAGGGCTACATCTACCGCTGGGAGCCGCAGGCGCCTGAGCCCGCCAACGTGGTTCTGTTCGACGCCGAACAGCACAACCCGCGGACGCAGCTGGAGTTCTTTCGCGATCAGCCCGAAATGCTGGAGTTTCTCCGTATGGCCAGCCACGGCCAGGTGATGTTGTCGCTGTTCAAGGAGAGCTTTCCAAAGCTGCCGGATGGCTCCGTGCTGCTGTTGGACGAGCCGGAAATGGCGCTTTCGGTTTCGAACCAGCGGCGCATCCTGAAAATGCTGCTGGAACTGGTGGAGCAGAAGAAATTCCGGGTCGTATGCGCCACCCATTCGCCGGTGCTGATCGAGGCGCCGGAAACCTCCGTGATCGATCTGGACCGGCACATCAACCGCAACGTGGTTCCGTCCGATTTGGGCGTGGAAGGCGCCAGCACGATCCAATAGGGGCGAAGCGCATGACTTGCTGCCCGGAGTTTGAACGGCTGATGGATCGCGGCCTGGCCGAGCACGCGCAGGCGTATCAGCTCAGCGGCGGCACCATCATTACCGAAATCGATACCGAGTACTTCCTGGTGTTCGGTGAGGAGCGGAAGCGCTTCGCCGGCGTCAATTACTGCCCGTTTTGCGGCCGGGCGCTGTCTCGGCAGCTTTGGAACCTGGAGAAGAAGAAGTAAGAAGCGGCAGTCCAGCGGCGACGCGCCTCAAGCGGCACGAGGTGCGACCAAAGCCATCCGCCGGGGGTTGAGCGGATCAGTTGCGGACTTCGGCGGTTTCCCACTCAGGCGACAGCTGCGAGCCCAGTTCTTCCTCCTCGTTGAGGAGGGGGGCCGCGGAGTCGGAAAACTCGGTGGCCACAAACGCCAGTATGGCGCCGGCGGCGAGCACCCACGACAACGGGAAGCCCCCGTGTTCGGACTGCCAGACTATCTCAGTGTTGCCGGCCAGAATGACGGCGACGCACGCCAGGGCTAAGATGACGCCAATCCAATTAAAGCTCCGCTGCACAGTAGACACGGTGGGAACCTCCTCAAGGACCTTACAAACTCGCTGGTTACAGTTTACATGATTTTTTCATGAATCGTGAAAGAATTTTTATGGATTGTAAGAAAGTTATAAAGAACCGATCTGTGAGGGGAGGCCCTTGGGCCGGATCAACCAGCCATGCGGACGAGATTCCGGCCGCAAAGCAGGCTGGCTTCCAGCCTGTCTCCGGCGGGGCCGCGCCAGTGCGTCTCCAGGCTGAACCAGCCCTGATAGCCGTCTTGGCGCAGGGCGGCGATCTGTCCGGCCCAATCGACGCTGCCGGTACCTAGCTCCAGCCATTCGGGAGTGTGGCCGGTGACGCGGCAGTCCTTGGCATGGACGTGGGCGATGCGGCCCGGTGGGAGCTTGCGGTAGCCGTCGGGAAAAGGGTTCTCGCCGGCGACCAGAGCGTTGGCGGGATCCCAGATCAGCTGCAGATTGGGGTGGACCAGGGCGGCAAGCAGGGGCGCAGTTTCAGCCGCGGTACCAAGATTGCATGCGTGCTCGTTTTCGATGCCGATGGTGACGCCCAAGGGCGCGGCCATTTCGGCGAGACCGGCCAGCGCGCCGACGATCCGGTCGAAGCAGGCCTCTGGCCGCACCGTCCGCCAGAAGGAAAAGACGCGCACGATGCGGGCGCCGGTGCGGCCGGCGATCTCCAGAGCGCGGCGGGCCAGGCGCGGCTGATCCGCCATCGTATGCGAGGCTGCGAACATGTCCTGCTGGAAGCGCGTGTCGACCTCAGGCGCGTCCGGCAACACGCACTTGAAGACGGGAGAAGCGATGGAAACAACCGCGAGGCCATAACGGCCGAGGACCGCCATGGCGCGGTCGATTTCCTGGTCCGTGAGGTCGATGATGTTCTTGCCGGACACCATGCGCAGTTCGGCGCCTGTCATGCCAAGCGAAGCCATGGCGCGGGCGGCGGTTTCGAGATCCGCGGCGAACTCATCGGTAATCGCAGCTACAGGGTTGCCAGGCATGGAGTTCAATTCCTAACGAGCCGAACCCGCGGCGCTGGCAGTCCTGCCTGCTGCGTCGGCAGTCGTGCCGGCGTTTTCCAAAAGAAATGTCGAGATGACTCTCGACACTGCAGGCTGAATAGCCCGCGCCACGGCTGTGGGCCTGTGGGGCACGCTTTAGCTTGCCCGGGTTTTTCAGGGCGAGGCACTCGACGAAAGTCTCATTGTAGTCGAGCCCGCCCGCAATGCGACAATAGCGGAGATGGCGCGCGTGGCCGCTTCGGCAGAACAGGTACCTTACTCCCGCATCCGCGAGCTGGCGGAGATTGCCATGGGGATGGACGGCGTTCTGCGCCTGTACTTTGGCGAGTCGAACCTGCCGACCCCGGACTATATCAAGGAAGCGGCGAACCGTGCCATGCGCGACGGCTACACGTTCTACGCCGAAAACGCGGGATTACCTTCCTTGCGGCGCGCCATTGCCGCGTCGTACCGCAGGCTGCACCAGGTGGAGATTGACCCGAATCGTGAGATTGTGGTCACGGCTTCGGGGGTGCAGGCGCTCAATGTAGCGATCCGGTCGACGCTCAATCCCGGAGACGAGGCGTTGGTGTTGACGCCGGCATGGCCCAACGGCGCTTCGATTATCGCCTTGTCGAACGGCGTGGTACGGCAGGTCCCGCACCCCTTGTGCGGCGGCCGGTACGCGATCGACTTCAACGCCCTCGAAGCAGCGGTCAACGAGCGCACGCGGCTACTGGTCTACATTTCGCCTTCCAACCCCCTGGGCTGGGTGGCGACCGCGGCGGACCAGGAGCGTCTGCTCGATTTCGCGCGCCGGCACGGATTGTGGCTGCTGGCCGACGAAGTTTACGACCGCCTGAATTACCTGGGCACAAACCTGGGCGACCCGGCGCCGTCGATCCTGCGCTTGGCATCGCGCGACGACGCGGTGATCGTGGTGCAATCGTTCTCCAAAACGTATCGCATGACCGGATGGCGCCTGGGCTACCTGATCGCCCGCGGCGACCTGGCGGAGAAAGCGGCGCAGATCAACGAATTCGTCGTCTCCCACGCCGCCAGCTTCACGCAGAAGGCGGGGGAAGCAGCGCTGGCCGAAGGGGAAGACGATCTGGCGCGAATGGTAGAGGGCCTGCGTGCGAACCGGGACCTGTGCCTGGAAGCTCTGCGCGGCATGCCGGGGGTGACGGTTCCCGAGCCCGACGGCGCGTTTTATGTGTTTCCGCGGATTCAGGGGGTCGGAGATTCGTTTGCGTTTTGCCGCCGGCTGCTGGAAGAGACCCGCGTCGGCCTCGCGCCCGGATCGGCGTTCGGCGCCGGCGGGGAAGGGTCGGTACGCATCTGCTACGCAGCGGAGCGGTCGATTCTCGAACCGGCCCTGGAGCGCCTGGGAAAGTTCTTGAAACGGGGACTTGAATTCGGGATGATAGCGTGAGGAGAAAACGCTGATGCTCAAAGGTTTCAAAGACTTCGTGATGCGCGGCAACGTGGTTGACCTGGCGGTGGCCGTGGTCATGGGCGGCGCGTTCGGAGCGGTAGTGACGGCGCTGGTGAAAGATCTCCTCACGCCGATCATCGCCGCGGCGGTCGGCAAACCGGATTTCTCCGGGATCGTCTTCACCGTCAATGGCAGCAAGTTTCCGATCGGGGAGTTCGTGAATGCTCTGGTGGGATTCCTGCTGATTGCGCTCGCGATCTATGTCTTCGTGATCGTGCCAATGAATGCACTGACGGCCCGCCTGAAGCGCGGCGAAGTGCCGCCGGACCCGACCAGCAAGAAGTGCCCCGAATGCCTGAGCGACGTGCCTATCGCTGCCCGGAAGTGTGCCTTCTGCACCAGCACGCTGAAGTAGCAATTTCCCATCGCACAGCGTGCGGCATTCGGCGGCGTGGTTTTGTGGCGGCGCTTCGTGGAGGCGTTTCCCTCTGCCAGGACCCGGCGCAAGCTTTCGGATACCATAATGGCCTGGAGGAATCCGAAGGTGCGAACAACCGTTTTGTTGCCGTTCATCCTGTTATGTCCTATGGCTTCATGGGCCGCGGACGTTTTTGACGTGAAGCCAGGCCTGTGGAACGTCACCAACACGATGCAGATGAGCGGCCTGCCGCCGATACCGAACCTCGATCAGATGACGCCGGAGCAGCGCGCCCGCATCGAAGGGGCGATGAAGAATATGGCCGGCGCCCCGCATACTACGACAGTGAAAAGCTGCATCACGCAGGAAGGGATCGAGAAGGCGATTGCCAGGTCCAGCAGCACTCAAGCCAATTCGTGCGCCCCAAAGCTGGTCAGCATGTCGGCTTCCAGGGTGGAATTGCACATTGACTGTACGCCGCAGAGTGGCGCAATGAAATCGACCGGCGACGTGACCATCGAGCGGGGCGATTCGGAGCATTTCACGGGCACGGGGAAGATGAAAGCCGCTGGCTCCGGCGGTCGCACCATGGATATGAAATGGTCCATGACGGGCACATTCGTGTCTTCGGACTGCGGCGACCTGAAGCCGGCCGGCCAGTAGGAAATGCCTGCGAGTGCCGGCACAGCAAGCGGAAGCCTGCGCCGTGCCGCTATTGATAGTGCAGGGCCTGGCCCGGGTCTGTGGCGGCGGCGCGGCGGGCGGGGATGAAGGTGGCGACCAGCGCCACCAGGGTCAGGATCCCGGCCACCGCGGCGAGCGTCCATGGGTCGCCGGCCTTCACGCTGAATAGGAGGCTGGCTAAGAAGCGGGTCAGCAGGTAAGCCAGCGCCAGCCCGATCGCCACGCCAAGCCCGGCCAGCTTCAAGCCGTGGCCGAGCATCAGGCGAAGCACATCACCGCGGCTGGATCCGAGCGCCATGCGGATGCCGATTTCCTGAGTGCGCTGTTCGACGGAATACGACATCACGCCGTAAATGCCGATGGCGGCAAGCAGCAGGGCGATGGCGGCGAAAATGGTAAGTAGCAGCATATTGAAATTCTGCCGCGCCATGGTCGAGGCCATGACCTTCTCCATCGGCTGGGCGCGCGCGACCGTCATACTGGCGTCCACCGACTGGATTTCACGCTCCACGGCGGCACGCATACCCATCGGATCGCCGTGCGTGCGAATCCCCCATGCCAGGGGAAGGAGCTGGCGCACCAGCTCACCCTCAAGACCGTCGAGGTCGAGGACATCCTC